>JBGPJM010000006.1:0-54304 GCA_041485385.1 Phycisphaerae bacterium
GCTATCAGTGCGCCAGCGGCATGATCGGCGGGAGCGACTTCGGCCTCTATGACCCGCTGGTGAACCTCCGCTTCCAGCACGACATCCCCTCCGACACGACGACCGTGACCTTTGTCGGCGCGCTGGACATGCAGGGGGCGGCCATGCTCAACGGCGGGCCCGTGCAGCCGATCGATCAGGTGATCGACATCGGGGGCAATCACTGGAGCGTCGTCGAGGCGATCAGCGACGTGATCCTCGGCGCCGAGGGCCTCAACGGCGGGCCGCTCAACGGTCCCTGCGCGACCTTGGCGCAGCGCTGGGCGCAGCAGGACCCGTTCGACTACCTCGAGCCGCAGGAGTGGCGGCTCACCGCGCTGGTCGGCACCGCGTACCTGACCGACGATGAGTCCGTCTACGCCTGGACCGACGCCGGATTCGCGAACACGTTCGCGGATCTCAACACCGACGGACAGGTCGACCAGGCCGACCGCGCCCTGTTCATGTCGGCGCTGGCGGCGATGGACGGCGGCCCATTCGACGCCGACGGGGTCGTCGACGGCAGCGTCCACATCGCCGGCTTCGCCGCGAACTTCAGCCTCTATGACGTCAACTACGACGGTGTGATCGACGAGGCCGACCTGGACCTGATCGTCCCCCCCTGCCGCGCCGACTGGAACGGCGACGGCATCCTCAACAGCCAGGACTTCTTCGACTTCCTGGCCAGCTTGTTCTCCGGCGCGGCGGACTTCAACAACGATTCCGTCACCAACTCCCAGGATTTCTTCGACTTCCTCACGGCGTTCTTCGCCGGTTGCCCCTAGTGGAGCGATAACCATGCCCGACAGAAGCGACGCGGCGGCCGGACGCAGGGGAACGGGGGCGGCTTTCACGCTTATCGAGCTCCTCGTGGTGATCTCCGTGATCGCGCTGCTGGTCGGCATCCTGCTGCCGGCGCTCTCGCGGGCGAAGCTGGCCGCCGCCGAAACGCGCGAGACCTCGGCCATCCGGCAGCTCGTTACCGCCTACCTGCAGTACTCCACCGACAACAAGAGCAAGGTCATGCCGGGGTATCTCAAGAAGAGCTGGTCGGATCCCCTCCTGGATCCCCTGCACCAGATCTGGGCCTGGGACAGCCCGCACGAGAGCGCGGACTCTGCACGGCTGTCCGGCACCATGATCCGCAAGTACTCCTGGCGGCTGGCGCCTTACCTTGAGTATTCTCTCGAGTCGCTGATCCTCGACCGGCAGCTCTACTCCGACTACCGTGCGCTCCCCGACAGCCGCACCATGCAGAACGGCTGGCAGGCCGCCTTCGCACAGAGCCCCAGCTTCGGCCTCAACACGACGTACGTCGGAGGCGACGCCCGGCGCGGCGCGTTCTTCCAGCCGTCGATCTGGCGTTGGGGCTCGTACTACGTCACCAGGGTTGATGAGCCGACCTTCCCCGATCGGCTGACGATCTTCGCCACGGCCCGCGGCGACAGCGCCGCAACGCCCGGCGTGGTCGTGCCCGGCAATCACCGCATCGAGGGCCCGTGGAACGCCCTGCGGGCCGTGGACCAGGTCCCCGTCTTCTCGCGCTGGGGCGCGCCCCGCGGGCGCTTCGATCCGAGCCGCTCGCCCGGCACCTACGGCCATCTCGACTTCCGCTACTTCGGGCGCGTGATCACCGCGACGTTTGACGGGCACGCGCAGAGCCATTCGCTCGAAGAGATGAACGACATGCGCCGATGGTCCAACCAGGCGACGGCGCCCGATTGGCACCCCCATTAAAAGGCACCCATGATGGGCAAGAACAGCAAGCTTGTGCCGGCGCTCGTGGCGGCGGTCCTGGTCGTCGCCTCGACCGGCGCCTACTTCGCCTTCTCGGGCCTCCCCGGGCGAGCGAAGCACAAGTCGCACCACGGCGTCGACGCGGCGTCGGGCTCCGGCGGAAAGAAGGGCCCGACCGCCAAGCAGGTCGAGTACGCTTCGCTGAACTACCCGTCCTCCAGCGGCCGCCTGCCGGAGTCGATCAAGTCCAGCTACGACCCGGTGAAGAACCGCACACAGATGACCCTCAGCCTCAGGAACCTCTCTGTCGCCTCGTCGGGGAACTTCAAGGCCCAGGGAGTCGAGATCCGCCTCGCTTCGGAGTTCAAGGGCCAGACCCGGCCGGCGGAGAAGGCCGAATCCTCCATCGACGGGGTCATCACCACCCGGTCGAACATCGCCGGGTTGCTCGCCACGTCGTCGCCGCCGGGTATCGTCACCGCCGACGGACAGGCGCTGTCAACCCGGGAGGCCTCGAAGAAACACTCCGGCTACACGAGCACGAAGGCCGGCGACGGCACGACCGAATCGGTCGTGTTCAAGATCGATACGAAGGACCTGCTCACCGTCGCCGCCGCCTCCTCGGTGAGGGCCAGGTTCGGCCTGCTCGAGGTGATCCTGTCGCCGGCTCAGATCGCCGACCTGAGGGAGTTCACCGCGCGCCTCAACCCGGGCCCCGGCGCTGCTGCGTCCGGCGGATAGCTCACGAGGTACGGCCGTCGTCACGATCCGGTCACCGCCAGAGTCGGAGCCCTTCGTTCGTTTGCCGGCACGATCCGGGTAGTATGAGGAAGTGCCCCCGGTAAGCCTGCTGATCACCGTCCTGGCGAGCTTCGTGTCCGGCTCGAGCGAGCCGCCCGGGGGCATCAACTTCGACCTGGATATTCGCCCGATCCTTGCTGATTCGTGCTACGCCTGTCACGGGCCGAACGCGGACAAGCGCAAGGCTCGCCTGCGACTGGACTTGCGCGAGGGCCTCTTCGGACCGACGAGGGACGCCGCGGATTCGGACCGCGACCCATCGATGCCGGCGCGGATCGTCGAGCCCGGGCGGCCGGACCTGAGCGAGATGGCCAGGCGGGTGCTCTCGCCATCGGAGGACGACCGCATGCCGCCGCGGCGCGCGGCACGCCAGCTCACCAGCGAGGAGCGTGAGCGGCTGCGCCAGTGGATCGCGGCGGGAGCATCATGGTCCGGCCACTGGGCCTTCGAACCGATCAAGAGTCCCGAGCCTCCGGCGGTCAAAGACGCGGCGTGGTGCCGCAACGAAACTGACCGTTTTGTGCTTGCACGTCTCGAAAATCATGCGCTCCGGCCGTCGCCCGAAGCGGACCCGCGCACGCTGATCCGGCGCGTGAGTTTGGACCTGACGGGCCTGCCGCCGACGCACGAAGAGATCGCGGCCTTTCGCGCGGACAGGGCGCCGGGGGCGTACGAGCGCGTCGTGGACCGGCTGCTGGCGTCGGTGCGGTTCGGCGAGCACTTCGCGGCGGCGTGGTTGGATGTCGCCCGCTACGCCGATTCCAACGGCTTCCAGCTCGACCCGGACCGCACGGCGTGGCCATGGCGCGACTGGGTGGTGGAGGCGTTCAACAACAACATGTCCTACGACCGCTTCGCGGTCGAGCAGCTCGCCGGGGACCTGCTGCCCGGGGCGACGCAGAGCCAGGTGCTGGCGACGGCGTTCAACCGCAACCACCCGATCAACGGCGAGGGGGGGCGCGATATCGAGGAATCGCGGATCGACTACGTGCACGACCGGGTCGACGCGACGAGCACGACGTTCCTGGGCCTGACGATGTCGTGCGCCCAGTGCCACGACCACAAGTACGACCCGATCCCGCAGCGCGACTATTACCGCATGTTCGCGTTCTTCGACAGCGTGGACGAGGATGGCGGCGGCGACAAGGGGGACGTGCCGCCGCTGCAGGATTCCAAGGACGCGGCGGGGCGGGATCTGCACGTGATGGTGATGCGGGACCGGCCGCGGGCGAGGGAGACGCATGTGCTGGTGCGCGGCGCGTGGGATCACCCGGGCGACGAGGTTCAGCCGGCAACGCCGTCGGCGCTGCCCAAGCTGGAGGGTGCGCCGCCGGACCGGCTGGGGCTGGCAAGGTGGGTGACGGGGCTCTCCAACCCGCTGGCGGCGCGGGTGGCCGCGAACCGGCTGTGGCAGCAGGTGTTCGGGCAGGGGCTCGTCCGCACGCCGGACAACTTCGGCTTGCAGGGGGAGCGGCCGACACACCCGGAGCTGCTGGACTGGCTCGCGAGCCGGTTCATCGAGAGCGGGTGGGACACCAAGGCGCTGCTGCGGGTGATGGTGACGAGCGCGACCTACCGGCAATCGTCGGCGTGCACGGCGGAGCTGCTGGAGATGGATCCGGAGAATCGGCTGCTGGCGCGGTCGCCGCGGTATCGGCTGGGCGCGGGGGTGATCCGCGACCAGGCGCTGCTCGTCTCGGGGTTGCTGGTGGAGAAGCTCGGGGGCCCGCCGGTGAAGCCGTATCACCCCAGCGGCGTGTGGGAGGATGTGAGCTTCGGGCGGCTCAAGTACGTGCAGGGATCGGGGGAGGACCTGTACCGGCGGAGCCTGTACACGTTCTGGCGGCGGACGGCGCCGCCGGCGAACATGTTCGACGTTTCGCTGCGGCAGAAATGCTCGGTGCGGGTGATACGGACGAATACGCCGCTGCAGGCGATGATTCTGATGAACGACCCGACGTACGCGGAGGCCGCGGCGGCGCTGGCGGAGCGGGCGATTGAGAACGGCGGGAGCGATGATGATGCGCGGCTGGCGTGGGCGTTCGAGGCGGCGACGGCGCGGCCGCCGGATGGGGCAACGCTGGGTGCGCTGAGGCGACGGCTGGAGGCGCTGCGGGGGTATTACGCGGGGCATGCCGACGAGGCGGTGGCGGCCGCGAGCGCGGGGGATCGGCCGGACCCGCCGGCGGAGCGGGCGGTGGAGATCGCGTCGTACGCGGGGGTGATGGGGGTGATCCTGAACCTGGACGAGGTGTTGACGAGGGAATGAGATGGACGCGCGGCTGAAGGCTTGCCTGGAGATGACGCGGCGGCAGTTCCTCGGGCGCACCGTGACGGGGGTGGGGTCGGCGGCGCTGGCGATGATGCTGGCGGAGGGGGCGCGGGCGCAGCCGGGGGCGGTGGCACGGCGGGCCGGGGTGGGGAGCGTGGCGCCGCGCGCCAAGCGGGTAATCATGCTGACGCAGGCGGGGGCGCCGTCGCAGATCGATCTGCTGGATTACAAGCCGGGGCTGGTGGCGCAGCGCGGGGAGCTGATCCCCGACTCGATCCGGATGGGGCAGCGGGTGACGACGATGACCTCCGGGCAGGCGCAGAAGCTGGCGCCAAGCCAGTTCGCGTTCGCGCAGTACGGCAAGAACGGGACATGGGTATCGGAGCTGATGCCGCATACGGCGAAGATCGTGGACGAGCTGACGATCGTGAAGTCGATGTTCACAGAGCAGATCAACCACGCGCCGGCGATGACGTTCTTCCAGACGGGGCACCAGATCCCCGGGCGCCCCAGCATCGGGGCGTGGACGGTGTACGGGCTGGGGAGCGAGAGCCGCGATCTGCCGGGGTTTGTCGTGATGGTGTCCAAGGACGTGGAGCGGACGTGCGATCAGCCGCTGTACGAGCACCTGTGGAGCGCCGGGTTCCTTCCGGCCGAGCACCAGGGCGTGAAGCTGCGGGCCGGGCGGGACCCGGTGCTGTATCTGCCGAACCCCGACGGTGTGCCGCGGGAAGTGCGGCGCGGGCAGCTGGACGATCTGGCGGCGCTCAACGCGGCGCACCAGCAGGAGGTGGGCGACCCGCAGATTCAAGCGCGGATCGCGCAGTACGAGCTGGCGTTCCGGATGCAGATGTCGGTGCCCAACCTGGTGGGTTTGGCCGACGAACCGGATGAGATTTTCGAGCTGTACGGGCCGGCGTCGCGGCGGCCGGGGTCGTACGCCGCGAACTGCATACTGGCGAGGCGGCTGGCGGAGCGGGGCGTGCGGTTCATCCAGCTCTACCACGTGGGCTGGGACCAGCACCGGCATCTTCCCGAGCAGCTCCGCATCCAGTGCGAGCACACCGACCAGCCCTCGGCCGCGCTGGTCGTTGACCTCAAGCGGCGCGGCCTGCTCGACGACACGCTCGTAGTCTGGGGCGGGGAGTTCGGCCGCTCGCCCGTGGGCCAAGGCGACATCGACACGCCGGAATACGGGCGCGACCACCACCCGCGCTGCTTCACGATGTGGATGGCCGGCGGGGGCGTCAAACCCGGGATCAGCTACGGCGAGACCGACGAGTACGGGTTCAACATCGTCGAGGGGGGCGTACACATTCACGACCTGCATGCGACGATGCTGCACCTCTTGGGCATCGACCACGAGCGGTTCACGTACCTGTACCAGGGAAGACGGTTCAGATTGACGGATGTCTCGGGAACGGTCGTACAAGGGCTGCTGGCGTAGAGCGCCCGACGGGCGCCCCCGAGAAACAGCCGACCCTTGTTCCGGGCCTCCCGGCGCGGTCCGGAACCTCTGGATTCAGTGGGAATTCTGGCAACAGCGGGCGACCGGACTCGAACCGGCAACATTCAGCTTGGAAGGCTGACACTCTACCATTGAGTTACGCCCGCGTTCGGTCATCGTATCCGGTCGCAGCGGGTCGCACCATTCCGCGTTTTCCCCTTGAGAAACCGGCAATTTCCAGCCATCGTCGCCGACGCCTTCACCGCGCGATGCCGCACCCGTCCGCTGGTGGCCGCGCCCGTCGTGCCGGGGCAATCGCCGCGAGTATCGCTGACGTGATCCCGATGCACGGGATGCCGCTCTTGCCGCGGCCGAAGCGGGCGCGTGCATCGATGAGCCGTTCTTGGCGGACATCAAACGCACGCGCGGTCCCGAAGGCGCCGCCGGGTGTCGCCCCAGCGACGAGACTCCTCACCGGGAGCGACAGTTCGGGCACGCTGCCGGTAGTTCGATACTGACGGTCGTGCCGGCGCCGGGGGCCGAGGAAAAGTCGAGTCGGCCTCCGGCCTGGGCGACGAGGCGCCTGACCATTGGCACGCCAAGGCCCGTGCCTCCCTGCTCGGTCTTGGTCGTGAAGTACGGCTCGCACACCCGCGCGAGAACCTCGCGACTCATTCCCGCGCCGTTGTCGGTGACCGTGAGCCTTACCGCGTGACCACCGCGGACGCCCCGGGCCGAGATCGCCACCAGGCCTTGGACCCGCGCGCCCGAGGCATTGGCCCCGCTCGTCTCCCGGATGGCGTCGACGGCATTGCGCACGAGATTCAGGACAACCTGCGTCAGATGATGCGGCTCGATCTGCACCGGCGGCAAGCCCGCGGAGAGGTGAGATTCGAGGACGACGCCGCGCCGAACGAGGGCGCTGAGGAGCGACGACACGACCGGCCACCAGTCGGCCAAGCGTGTCTCGGGGTGCGCTGACGACCTCCCTGGGTCGTGGGTGAGCGTCCGAAGCCCGCAGGCCAGGTCCCTGATGTGCGCCGTTATGGCGCGCAGCGACTTGACGCACTCGGCCCCCTCGGGCGGGAGCGGCAGGGCGGCCAGAGTGTTGATGTCGCAATCGAGGGAGAAGAGGAGGTTGATCAGATCGTGCGCCACGCCCGCAGCCACACTCTCCACATCGCTTGCCTGCTCCACTGTCATCATCTCCGGAGTCATGGGGTCCCGGTCGGCACGGCATCGCTCATCGGCGGGCATCATCACGCTCGCTTGTCGCCCGCGCTCGCGTTCCCTGCGGACCTCGGGGGCAGTTGCTGCCGTCGCTGAACTCTCGGCAAGCGTGCACTCCTCAGTACAGGACACTCCCTCACAGATCAGCCTGTTGACCGTTTCAGGCGTGCCCGCAGGCCCGGCGCCCTCTGGATCCGCCCCCGCCTGCATGCGTTCGGGCTTGACCGCCACCGGTTCCGCGACCGCGCTCGATCCCTTCGGGTTCGCCTGTTGTGCTGACAAGCCGCTTCTCCTTGTACGCGTGCTCATGATGTGCTCCTTCGATCCACAGTGCCCATGCGGCGCGGCCGCGGGATTCGTCTCTGTACTGCTCCTGCGATCTCACGCTGCAGGCCCCCGCCGGGGAGGACGGTGGTTCCCATGGCGGGCCATCGTGGTCGGCAGAATCTCCATGTCGGCAGCAGCATCGTGCCGTGCGCTGGGCATCTGCTCCACGCGGAAACTTCCCCTATCGTGGCCGCCGCGACCGATCGTTGCGGGCGGGTGGAGTAACTACCTCGCATCTTCGCCCCGCGAGAGAGTTGGCGTGTTTACCCGCGTGGAGACGGCTCCATCGGCTCGACAACAGAGTGTGGCCGTGACGCCCCTCGCGTATGACTTCGCTCGCGCAACGGGGAGCTGGCTATTCCCGTCGGTTGAGGGAGCGACACTCCCGAGATCCCGACGTGGATTGGTGCGATTGGCGACACGCAGTTCTTCGCGCCAGGATCAAGTCCTGGCGCCGCGCCCAGATCCGAGAGCACACCCCCCGAAACCCGCGGTTATGAACCACTGGACGGGTGATTTTCGTACGGCCGCATCCGATCCGGAATAATCGGTGGTGAAAGGGGACGATTAGGGCGAGGTTTTGCTGGACAAAGGGGGTGCAAACGGTCAAAGTACACTGCCGCTCGACGAGTGAGAGGTATCGGTGCCGCGGCATGCCGCCGTTCGGTATGGAGAGAGATGCGATGCGAAGCGCTCGGTTTTTGATCGGAGTGGGTACGGTCGTGTTATGCCTTGTGGGCGTCGCCTCTGGCGACGGCGTGATCCTTCACAAGAGCGGCCCGATCCAGATCACGAACAACGGCGGGTTCGTGTGGGCGGTGAACCCGGACCACGACTCGGTCTCACGCATCCAGATAGGAAGCCAGTTTTACAACATCTCGCAGTTCCCGCTGCCGGTGGTGACAGGCGGTGGTCGGAATAACCCGCAAGGTCTGGCGCTCTCGCCGGTGGCCAACGAGGTGTGGGTGGCCGCACCGGACGCGGACCGCGTGTATATCCTGGACACGACTCTGGGGTCGGCGCTGGCGACGATCGTGCTGCCGGTGGGGAGCAGTCCGTCGTCGGTTGCGATCTCGGCCGACGGGACCAGGGCGCTGGTGGCGCTGCACCGTGCCGGCGGCGTGGCGGTGATCAGCACGGCAACGCGGACGGTGACGACGATCATCGGCGACATGTACCGGCACCCGCTGGGGATCACGTTCACGAGCAACCCCGACGAGGCCTGGGTGTCGCACTCGCTGCCCGACGGCGAGGACTCGTACATCTCGGCGCTGGACCTGACGACGAACACGGTGAAGGCGCTGGTGCCGCTGAAGTTCGTGAACCCGCGGAACACGGGGCAGGTGGCGGACGACCCTGTGCCGGTGCCCGAGGGCGGGTACATCGTGGTCCGCGGGCACGTGGCGCAGCCGCCGGGGATTAATCAGTTGTGGATCCCCTGCCAGTACCACAACCGGCAGAACGACACGATGCTGCCGGACAGCACGGTGAACGCCGCGCTGCACAAGATCGACCTGAGCACGTTCGAGCACTTCGCGGACAACCGGTGCGTGCTCTCGGCGGTGTACGCGCACACGACACAGAGCGTGCTGATCGGCGACGGGTGGAACGCCCACATCTCCGGGCCGGTTGACATCGCCTTCAGCGCCGACGGCGCGACGGCGTACATGCTCAACACCGACAGCAACGACGTGGTGGTGTTCCCGACGAACATCACGCTCGACAAGCCGGTCGCGAGCGATCCGCTCCCCGAGATCAACGTCGGCGACAACCCTACGGGGATCGTGGCCTCGCCGACCTCGAGCAAGCTGTTCGTGCTGAACTACCTCTCGCGGAACGTCTCGGTGATCAACACGCAGACGCTGGCGGTGGAAGCGAACCTGTCGCTCACGTTCAACACGCCCGAGCCGGTGCCCGCCCCGGTCCTCTTGGGGGCGAAGCTCTTCAGCAGCAGCGCCGACCTGCGCCTGAGCTCCAGCGGCAAGGTGTCGTGCGCCTCGTGCCACCCGGGCGGCGAGGCCGACAGCCAGACGTGGGAGTTCGCGCAGTTCGGGGCGGGCTCGCGCAAGGCGCTCAGCCTGCTGGGGATCGCGCTCTCCAGCGGCCCGCAGGTCATGGGGCGCGGGCAGTTCCACCGCGCCGGCGATCGCGACGAACTCCAGGATTTCGCGCTGACTTTCCTGCTCCCGTTCATGAACGGCAGCGGGATCCTGCCGAGCGCCAACCCGCCGCTGGGGGCGCCCAACGCCGGGCTCACCGCCGAAGCCGACGGGCTCGCGGCGTTCATGACCTCGCTGCCGGCCCTGCAGCGGAGCCCGCACAGGGCCCCCGACGGCTCGCTCCCCGAGGGCGCGGTGCGCGGAGCGGAGCTGTTCAAGGCGACCAGCGGCCCGCTGGCGACCAACTGCTCGACGTGCCACACGGCCCCGAATTTCACCGACCTGTCGTTCCACGACGTGGGTGGGTACGCGCCGGCGCCCGATCACCAGGCCCCGTTGTTCAACACGCCGAGCCTGGTGGGGTCCTGGGACACGGGGCCATACCGGCAGGCCGCCGGCCCGACCGACTACCAGTCGCTGGGCGGAGTGATCCGCAACGCCCGTACGGGGGTGCACGGGAACACCGCGGGGCTGAACCTGACGCAGCAGCGCGACCTGGAGCTTTTCCTGAACTGCATCGACGGGCAGATGTCGCAGACCGGCATCGACACGGTGATCGACACGTCGCCGCCGCGGGTGGTCGCCGTGCGCCCCATAAGCCTGAACTCCGTGCAGGTGCTGTTCAGCGAGACGGTGGACCAGGCGACGGCGGAGGACACGGCGAACTTCACGCTCAGCGACGGGTTGCGGACCTACACGCCGACGAGCGCGACGCTGGATGCGACCGGCCGGCGCGTCAAGCTGACGGTCGCCCTGCGGTACTTCGGCTGCCCGGTGACGTACACGCTCGCGCCCGGGGCGGTCCAGGACGTGGCGGGCGTCGTCAACGGGAGCGGCGTGAACAACGAGCTGGACACCGCCGACCCCGCCAACCACGGCGCGTTCACGCTGGACGGGAGCATCAGGCTGACGTTCGGCTCCACCGGCGACGAGATGGTCCCCTCGGTAGCGCACGACGCGGCCTTCGACGCGGCGCTGCCGAGTATGTCGTACGCGGCGTGGCGGGTGTACCCCAATACGCCCATCCCCACCAAGAGCTTCGTGAAGTTCGATTTCATCCCGACGCTGGCGACCGAGTGTGGCGTCACGGACCCGGCGGACATCCAGGCGGCCGGCTTCTCGGTGAAGCCCAAGCGCGGCGCGGCGACCACGGTCGAGCTGCGCCGCTGCCTGATGCCGTGGAACGAGCCGCCACGCGACCAGTGCCTGGGCTGCCCCGGCTCGGTCAACCGCTCCAACGCGACGCACCCGACGATCCCGTGGCACCAGAGCGGCGCTCGGGCGATCGGCGGGACGGGCACCGACCCGGCGGAGTATTACCCGACCGCGTCGTTCGACGTGGCCTCGACGGTGGACGCGGCCGTGACGATCGCGGGCATGAACGAGCGGCTTGAGTTCGCCTCGCCGGGGATCACCGACGCGTTCCGGTTCTGGCTGGCGCACCCGACGATCAATTTCGGATACGTGGTGAACGCCGTGGGTCCGAGCGTGCTGGGGACGGAGTTCTGGGCCAACGAGGACGAGGGCGGGAAGAACGGGATCACGCTGACGATCACCTACGCGATCCATCCGCAGACCCCGTTTGATGATTGCAACAACAACGGCATCGCCGACGATTGCGATCTCTTGAGCGGTGTCCTGCACGACGCCAACGGGGACGGCACGCCGGATGAGTGCGTCTGCCTCGCCGACTTCAATGGCGACCACTCTGTCAACAGCCAGGATTTCTTCGATTTCCTGGATGCGTTCTTTGCGTCCGCGCCGACCGCGGACTTCAACATGGACGGGCTGATCAACAGCCAGGACTTCTTCGACTACCTGACGGCGTTCTTCGCGGGGTGCCCCTGAGGAGCGGGCGATCTGTGCCCGGTGCCGCGACCAGAAGCGAGAGCGGCGACGCCTGCTCGGCCTCACGCCGCGTGGCGGCAGTTCCGCGATGAGGTGTCCGGACGTGCCTCGAAGGCGGGCCTTTCCGGCCTGCTCACCACGGGCGCCTGCTTGACCGATATCTGAGCGTTGCTACCCTTGCACTTGCCCGTGCCGGATGCCGAACGCGCCCCGGACGGATGGCAGGTCTTGGCCAGTTTTTCCCCGATAGCTCAATGGTAGAGCGAGCGGCTGTTAACCGCTAGGTTCTAGGTTCGAGTCCTAGTCGGGGAGTTCCAAGTGGTGAGCTGGCGCGCAGGGTGCGCTTCCCGGGCTCGCGCGCCAAACGGGGCGCTCATCGCCGGGCGTCGAGGCCTTGCCAGCGGTGCGTCCAGACTTCGCCCTGGGTGCTCTCGACGACGAGGTAGTCGCCCTCGCGGCGTGAGCGCAGGGGGACGTTGTTCTCGTCGTTCAGGTATCTCGCGGCCATGACTGCTGCGTCGACGAGCGTCTGGAGCGAGTCGGGGAGCTCGCCGTACGCCAGGCGGTACGCGTAGACGGCCCGGCCGATGCCGAGGCGGATGAAGTGGGCCTCGTTGTGCGTGCGGGTCTCGCGATTCGCCTCGGGCGGCAGCTTGAGGAGGCGCAGCATCTCGATGGCCAGCGGGCCCGTGCGGGCCGGATCCGGCGCGGCGGCGCGGAACGAGATCGTGTGGGGGCCCTTGGTGAGGACCTGCGTGCCCAGCGAGAGATCGAGCTCGGGGTCGGGCGAGCGGAAATCGGCCGAGGCGACCTTCTTGCCGTCGATCTGGACGTCGTAGGCGCCGTAGTCGGGCCCGCTGCCGGCCGTCAGGCGCACGGCGTAGCGGCCGTCGCCGGCCGCCTCGAAGGGGATGGTGAGGGCGGCGCCGGCGGACTTGTTCGGCCAGAGCAGCATGGGGCGGGCCCCGAAGAGGCCGGAGGTATCGATCCTGACCTTGGCGTCGCCGGTGGTTTGGGCCTGGCGGAAGGCGCGCACGAAGTGGTTCTGCGCCCACGGGATCCGGCGCTGGGACCACGGCGGGAGCTTGAAGAAGGGCTTGGGCTCTCCCTCCTGGTACCAGAAGGCCACGCTGCTGAAGAAGTCGGGGCGCTCGATGAAGAACCCCTCGGTGTCCTCGGCGCGGTTGCCCTTGTGCTCGATGACCGCCTTCAGCGACGTGGCGAAGCTGACCGGGTCCAGCACGTGCCAGCGGTAGCAGACGCCGCTGTCGCCGGCGCTATCGCCCTGCCAGCGCGGCGACCCGAACCAGTGGCTGGTCCGCGGCCGGAAGCCCCAGGCATCGTTGAAGTAGTCCTCGCTCCCCGTGCCCTGGAGGCTGGGGGTCTGCTCGCCGTCGATGAAGAAGAAGTCGTCGCCTTCGCCGAACCAGCCGTCCTGGGCCATGGTGACGGAGAGGACCGTGCCGATGTATTGGCCGCGGCCCTCGAGGTCGGCCAGGGTGTAGTCGCGCCCTGAGGCGGCGGGGTATTCCTGGCGGTACCGCGCGTGGAAGTACGGGGTGGAGGGGGGGACCTGGACCTGGGTCCAATCGACCTGCCAGTAGAGGCCGGTGGAGCGGTCGGGGTTGTCGTTGGTGACGACGATGCGGGCGGATTTGTGGAAGGGCATCCGCCAGAAGCAGGAGAGCGCGCCGGTGGGCGAGACCTGCACGGGGAAGCTCTCGACGACGGCCGGTTTGCCCTGGCCCACGGCGAAGAAATCACCCAGCGGGGCTTCGACGCCGGGCTCGGTGCGGCCGTCCCAGTAGATGCGCAGGCTGAGGGCGTTGAGCTCGCCCGCCCAGCCGGAGTGGCTGGTGAACCACATGTGGGTGATGACTCCCGGGCCATCGAGCAGCGGCATCTCGATGGACTGCCCCGGCTGCAGCCAGGTCATGTCGAGGTTCTCGGTATGCCAGCCGGGTTGCTGGTTGCTCGAAACACGCCGGTTTCGGCCTACGGGGGCGGCGCCGAAGAGCCCGAGGGCGTCCGGCGCCGCCCGGGGCTGCGGCGCGGCGGCCGGCTCGGAATCGATCCACACGGCGTCATTCATGTACGCCATCGCGTACTGGTAGGTCATCCAGCCTTCGCTCGCGGCCCGGCTCGTGTTTCGGAAGACGAACGCGCCGCCGCCGGGCTTTGCCGGGTCGTCGCGGAAGCCGACCAGCAGCACGCTGTGCCCATCGCGGACACCCTCGGGGGTCGCCATCTGCAGGGTGTTGTCCTGCCATTTCTCCTGCTTGGGCCAGCGGAAGCCGCCGCACACCGGCCATTGCCGCGAGAGTGTGCGTTTGATGTCGTCCAGTTGCGCCTGGCTGAGGCCGGTGGTCACGTCCCAGGGTTTGATCCAGTGAAGCCGGAGGCCGGCGTCGCGGAGGGACCGGGCATGGCGGAGGGCGTCGTCGCTGGGGCGCTGCTTCGGGTCAAGGTTCGCCTGGTACGGCATGTCTTCCTCGGGGCAGATGCCGTAGGTCGAGAAGCCCATCCACAGATCCGAGAAGTAGCCGCCGTCCTCGACCTGGCCGATCGCCTCGTTGGACGCCCAGTTGAGGAACTCGACGCTGAGCCGGGTGCCCGTTCGTCGCCGGCTCGCCGCGGCATACTCGATCGCCTCGGTCACGGCGAATGCCGAGCATGTCGGGCGATCACCCTGTGATCGCGCGCCGAGCCCCTGGTCGTTGAACATCGGACGGAGGTCGACGGCGCTCGTGGGCGCTTCGGAGTTCTGTCCCGGGGGCTCCTGCGCGCTCACGCATGTCCCGGGCGCGAGCGCCACCGCCGCGAGCACCAGCACCTTGTCCAGCGTCCGAGCCTTGCCCATTTCCCGTTCTCCTTCGCCGCTCTGGCGACGGGCACTGTACAGGCAAGCCCCGATCGCGGCGTGCGCTTGGCCACAGCGCCGCCAACGCCCATGGGTAACCTCCCAAGCGGAGGGCAAGACGATCGGAGTGTCGGGCGGGCCTCGATGGCGCGGAGACCGCCACGGTCCGATCGCGGGCGACGATGAAATCTCGATAATCACGCCCGCCGGGCGCCGCGCATCACGGGCAGCCGGTGAAGAACGCCGTCAGGAAATCGAAGAAATCCTGCGAGTCGGTCATGCCGTCGGCGTTGAAGTCGGCGGCGCCGCCGAAAAAGTCGGTGAGGAAGTCGAAGAAGTCCTGGGTGTTGACGGAGCCGGAGTGGTTCCAGTCGGCGGCGCAGGGGGCCGGGGCGCTCAGGAGCGTCACGTCGTTCCGCCGGCAGCCGAACTCCGCCGTGCTCAGCGTGATGGAGATCTGCGGGAACGGGTGGTCGGGATCGACGGGCACGAACCCGCTCTCGTACGGCATACTCGGATCGCCGTCGATCGACAGGTCCAGCGTCATCTGCTGGGTCACCGCGACCTCGCCGCCAATGCGGTACGTGCCGGAACCGCTGATATGGGAGTCGCCCTGCGGCGACGAGGCGACCCAGTCGACCAGCGTCACGCCGTAGTCGTCGAAGAGCGGGCCGTGGTCGAGGAACGTGAGCACGAAGCTCCCGTGCATCGGGAGGACGTCGCTGTGCGGCGGGCACGCGCAGGGTCCGAGGCAGAACTCCTCGGTCAGGTTGGTTCCCGTTTGCAGGCTGTACCGAACGGGTGTCTGCGCGTGGGCCGTGGCGGCCGAGCCCACAACCGCCGCGACGATCAGGAACAATCGCTTCATGGCTGTTTTCTCCGTGGGCAGTCCTCCCCTCCGCGTCCAGTGTAGATCGCCGGCGTCCGCGTGCAAGCCTTCTCTGGCGGTTCCGATCCGCCGGATCGGGGCGGGCGCAGCATCCCGGTTGCCGTGGGCTCTGGGCGATGGGATGGCTTAGACTGGGCGAGATGATGACGGTTCTGGGCCCCCTGTGCGCATGCGTAGTCGGGACACTTGCGGCGGCGTGCATGGCGGCCGAGCGCCGTCCCGATGGCGTCGTGCCGTTCGTCGTGCCGGCCGCGATGAAGGACGAGGCGGAGGCGCTGGAGCCCGCGGACGTGCGGCTGATGGGGTTCCTGGGCGCGCGGGTTCAAGCTAACGAGGCGAACCGGCTCGCTCAGGTGGACCTCGAGCCGCTGCTGGCGGGGTTCCGACATCGCCCCGGCTCGCACCCCTGGATCGGCGAGCACATCGGCAAATGGATGCACGCGGCCACGCTCGCGTGGGCGAACTCCGGCGATGAGGCGCTGCGAAAGAAGCTGGACTACGCGGCCGCGGAACTGATCAAGACCCAGGAGCCCGATGGCTACCTTGGGACCTACACGCCCGACAGACGGTTCGGGCTGTTCGATGGCGCCGACTGGGACGTGTGGTCGCACAAGTACTGCCTGATCGGCCTGCTCACGTACTACCGGTACACCGGCTCGGCCGAGGCACTGGACGCGTGCCGTCGGATGGGGGACCTGCTGGACAGCACGTTCGGGCCGCGGGGGAGGAGCATCGTCACCGCGGGGACGCACAGGGGCATGGCCGCGACGAGCGTGCTGGAGCCGATCGTGCTGCTGTACCGGTGCACGGGCGAGAAGCGGTACTTGGCGCTGGCGGAGCGGATCGTGAGGTCTTACGACGACAAGGACGGGCCGCGGGTGGTGTCGACGCTCACCCAGACCGGCATGGTGTCGCGCACGGCCGACGGGAAGGCCTACGAGATGCTCTCCAACCTGGTGGGGCTGTGCGAGCTGGCGCGGGTGACGGGGGAAGAGCGGTACCTGGTCCCGGCGATCAAGGCGTGGGACGACGTGGTGAAGAACCACCTGTATATCACGGGGACGGCGAGCTTCGGCGAGGTGTTCCATTCGCCGCACGAGCTGCCCAACGGGATGGGCGCCGCCGTGGGTGAGACGTGCGTGACGGTCACGTGGATGCAGCTCTCGCACCAGCTCCTGCGGCTGATGGGCGAGGCCCGGTACGCCGAGGAGCTGGAGCGATCGCTGTACAACCACCTGGCGGGCGCGCAGCGGCCCGACGGGAAGGAGTGGTGCTACTACACGGCGCTGGAAGGAAAGAAGGAGTACGGCCCGGGGATCAGCTGCTGCGTGTCGAGCGGGCCCCGCGGGATGGCCATGGCGCCGGGGATGGTGTACTCGCGGGGCACGGGGCCGGACCGCGTGATGGTGAGCCTGTTCGAGCCGTCGCACGCCGTCATGATGCTGGGGGGGAAGCGGGTGACGGTGGAGCAGGAGACCGCTGTGCCCGTCCGGGGCGGCGCGGTCCTGACGTTCCGGATGAAGAACCCGGCGCGGTTCGGCGTGATGGTGCGCGTGCCGGCGTGGGCCCCGGGGATTCACGTGAAGGAGCATCCCGGAGCGCGGGCCGACGGGCGTGGGTGGCTGGTGATCCCGGCGCGCGAATGGAAGGACGGGGAGGCGGTGCACATTGAGTTCGAGATCCGGGCGCGGATGGTGCCCGGCGAGTTCGGGAACCAGGGGAAGGCGGCCCTGGCGTGGGGACCGCTGGTGCTCGCGTACGACTCGGATCGCAACCGGGAAGCGCCGCTGGGGGCCTGTGCCGCGCTGGGCGATGCGGACCCCGGGGAGGGAGGGCGGGCGATGGTCGAGAACGACCGATCCATGGCGCTCTCGTTCCCGATCATCAGCGGCGTGCGACGGGAGAAGCGGGAAGCGGTCTTCGTGACGTTCGCGGAGGCGGGGAGTGCGGGAGGAGCGGGAGGGGGAATGTACCGCGTGTGGATCGGTGCGCCGGGGAGCGCCGCGCCGTGCTCGCTCCTGGCGGACGGGAAGGAGAGCCGGAGCACCGAGGGAAACGTCGCCGGGTCGATCATCGACGGCGAGCTGGACACGTTCGTGGTGACGTGGGACGGCACGAGGCACGAGGACGAGTGGTTCGAGGTGAGCGTGCGGGCGCCCGTGACGTTCCGCCGGGTGGTGTACGCCCATGGGCGGGCGTTCCACGACGGCGGGTGGTTCGATGCGAGCGATGGCCGGCCTCGGGTGGAGGTGAGGAGGAGCGCGGGCGCGCCGTGGGAGGTGATCGGCGAGCTGACCGACTACCCAGCGACGAACGCCCGTGACGCGAAGGGGCTGAAGACGGGCCAGCAGTTCACACTCAGCCTGAAGGAGCCGGTCACCGCCGTGGCGGTGCGTGTACGCGGGGCCGGGGCGTGCGGGGACACGCCCGCGCAGTGCTTCTCGTCGTGCGGGGAGCTCGGGGCGCACGGGGATTAGGGGCCGCAAATCTCGCGGCGGACCGTCATAGGCGCTTCGGCCTAGAGTTCGCCGCGCCGACTCACCGGCCGGTTCACCGACCCATGACGCCACCCCCGCCCCAGCCCGCCGACTCCTCCTCCCCGCGATCGGTCCAGGCCCCGGGGACCACGATCGAGCGCGTCAAAACCGTGCTCCGGCGCGACCTCAAGCTCGGTCCGGATGTGACGATCGCCGACGACATGCCGCTGGCGGGTGGGGACTTCGACCTGGATTCGCTGGATATGCTGCTCCTTCTCACGAGCATCGAGAAGGAGTTCGGGGTGCGGATCACGGACGGCTCGGTTGGTCGCGAGGTGTTCGCGTCTGTGGCAACGCTGGGCGCGTTCATCGAGTCGATGCAGCCGCGGAGTTGACGATCGTGGATGCCAGCAGAGAGCAGGGACCCGTCGGGCCGGCGGTGCTGGATCGCCTGCCGCACCGGCCGCCGTTCCGCTTCGTGACGGGCGTGCGTGAACTCGACGCGGGGCGAGCGGGGAGGGGGACATGGTCGATCACCGGGGACGAATGGTTCCTGACCGGACACTTCCCGGCCGACCCGGTGGTGCCAGGGGTGCTGATCATCGAGGCGCTGGCGCAGCTGTCGGGGCTGGTGGGTCTGCACACGGGCGCGCCCGGAGGACCGTCAGGGGACGGGCGCGCCGGACGGCTTGTTCAGGCCGATGTGCGGTTCGACCGCGGGGTCGTGCCGCCGGCGGACATCGATCTGGTCTCGACGATGTCAAGGTCGATGCAGTCGCTGCGGCAGTTCGACGTGTCGGCGTGGACCGGCGGGGTGGTCGTCGCGAGGGGGTCGCTGGTGCTGGCCGAGGTCGGGTGACAATCGGCGCGTCGTGTGTGTTCGCGGCCCGGAGGCTCCCGCTGGGGAACCAACCATGAGAATCACTCTCTGCCTGACCTCCCTGGGGATGCTGCTGGCCCAGCCGCAGCCCTCGCCCCCCCCCTCCCCCACCCCCGCGACGACCCAGGCGGGCGCGACGGCGCCGGCAGAGGACCCCGCGTTCATCCGCCGGCTGGAGGCGATCGACGCCCGCGCGGCGGGGATCAACGACCTCACGGCCGAGTTCGAGCAGCGCCGGCACACGCCGCTGCTCAAGAGGCCGCTGGTCTCGTCGGGGCGAGTCCGCTTGAAGGGGACGACAATCCGCTGGGATACCCGTGCGCCCTCGAAGTCGGTGCTCGTCATCAACGCCGAGTCGCTGTGGATCTTCTACCCCCAGCAGCGCACGCTGGAGATCTACCCGATGGAGTCCGGCCTGGCCCGGCTCGCGGCGTCGCCGCTGCCGCGGCTGCAGGCCGTCCGCGACCAGTTCATCGTCCACGAGTGCAAGGTGTCGGAGCTAGACGGCGTGACGGCGGACAGCAAGGCGCCGGCGGTCGCCGTGCTCCTCGTGCCGCGGAGCGAAGAGCTGAAGAAATACGTCCGCGAAGTCCGGGTGCTGCTGGACGAACCAGCGGCCGAGGGACAGGCGATCGGGACGGAGGGGGGGGCGAAGGATCGGCAGGACCGGCCGTACGGCGTCGCCCGGCAGATCGAGGTCACCGACGGGGATGGGGACCGCACGGTCGTCGTCTTCAAGGAGATCCGGACGAACACTGGGCTGAAGGATTCCGACCTGGAGTTGACGGTGCCCGAGGGAACGCGGGTGTCGCACCCGCTCGAGGGCGCGGGCACGAGGGACGGACCGGCCAGGAAAGACCGGAAGTGATCGGCGAGCGCACCATCCCGGCGACCGCGCCGAGGGGGCAGGCCGGGCGCGCACGGAGCGGGGGCACACCGTCGCCCGTCGAGCGGGCGGCGCTGGCCCCGGGGTTGCGGATGCGGAGGGCCGCGGCGGAGTTCTGGCTGCGGGCGCTGATGCGGATGGCGCGGGACGCGCCGCGCCTGGCGGCGGCGGTGCGCGGGCCCATGGTGAGGGCGACGTGGTGGCTGTCGCCGGGAATCCGCGCGGGGACGCTCGCCAACGCGGCCCGCATCCTGCCGGCCAGCGCAGGGCCCGACGCCCGGGCGGCGCTGGGGCGACGGGTGGTGGCGAGCTTCTACGACTTCGTGTGCGACATGGGGCGAAACCGCCACCTCTCGGCCCAGGAGCTGGCGGACCGGGTCAGCACGATCGAGGGAGACGAGAACTTCGAGCGTGCGGCCTCGCAGGGCCGGGGAATGGTCATCGTCACGGCGCATATCGGCTCGTTCGAGACGGCCGTCGCGGCGCTCCGCCGGCGCGCGGAACGGATCCACGTAGTCTTCAAGCGCGACGAGCTGCCGGTGTTCGAGGCGATGCGGTCGGCGCAGCGGCGCAAGCTCGGGGTCATGGAGGCGCCGGTCGACGAGGGGTGGACCATGTGGCTCCGTCTGCGCAACGCCCTGCTGAACAACGACGTGGTCCTGATGCAGGGCGATCGCCTGCTCCCGGGCCAGAGCGGTGTCCGTGTGCCGTTCCTGGGCGGGCACATGGAGCTGCCGACGGGCCCGGCGAAGCTCGCGATCGCGGCGGGCTCGCCGCTGGTCCCGGTGTTCGCCGTCAGGACGGCGGGAAATGCCATCACAGTCATCGTGGATGAGCCGATTTTCATCGATCCGGAGGCGGGCGGCCGGCAACTGTATAGGGTGATGCTGCGACTCGCAGAGACCATCGGCCGGCAGATCGCGCGTCGACCGGAGCAGTGGCTCATGCTCCAACCGGCCTGGTGCGAGGATCGGGCCCCCATGGACCTCTTGCCGGACGGCCAGCGATGAACCAGCCGCACGCACAAGTCGTCATCACGGGCATGGGGCTCGTGACATGCCTGGGGTCCGATGCGCCGTCGACGTGGCGGGGCGTCGTGGAGCGCCGGAGCGGAATCGGACCGCTGACGGCGCTGGAGGCCGTCGCCGAGGGAACCAAGCCGGAGGATGTAAGGTGGCGCGGCTGCCAGGCGCCCGATCCGCCGGGGTCCCGGGGCGCGGAATGGCCGCGTGAAGCGAGGCTGCTGGGGCGGGCGCTCGACGAAGCCTGGCGCGAGGCGGACCTGGGCGAGAAACCGCCCTACCGGCCGGAGCGGTGCGGCTACGCGATCGGCACGACTCTGCACGGGATGCGCCAGGGCGGCGCCTACCTCCGCACCGCCGACCCGCGCCACTTCGCGGACTTCCTTGCGGGGGCGACGCTCCGGCGCGCCACGCACGGCGCCTACCCGCGCGGACCGAGGCTCACCACGTGCGCGGCGTGCTCATCGGGCCTCGGCAGCGTCGGCCTCGCGATGACGCTGTTGCGGGCGGGCGTGCTCGACCTGGTGCTGGCCGGAGGATACGACGCGATCAGCGAGTACGCCTACGCGGGCTTCAACAGCCTGCGGCTGATCGCCGCGGACCCTACCCGTCCGTTCTGCAGGGGGCGCGACGGCATGACGATCGGCGAGGGGTACGCGGTGGTGGTGCTGGAGCGCGCGGGCGATGCCGCGGCGCGCGGGGCGCTCCCCGTGGCGTGGGTGCGCGGCCTGGGCGAGTCCTCCGATTGCCATCACCTCACGCAGCCGCACCCCGAGGGGGACGGGGCGGTCCGGGCGATCCGGGCGGCGATGACCAGCGCCGGCGTCGGGCCCGACGAGATCGGCCTCATCTCGGCGCACGCCACGGGCACCCCCAACAACGATGTCGCGGAGGCGTCGGCCCTCCGCACGGCCTTCGGGGCTCGCCTCGAGCACGTCCCGGTGGTCGCGTTCAAGACCCACATCGGGCACGCGCTGGGCGGGGCGGGCGCGGCGGAACTGGTGCTGTCCGCCACCGCCCTGCGGGAACAGACCGTCCCGCCCACCGCCAACGTCGAACCCGGCGAGATCGAGTTTCCCTCGATCAGGCTGAACACCGGGCCCGCCCGACGCGAGCGGCTCGGCGCGGCCATGAGCCTGTCGCTGGGCTTCGGGGGTGCCAACTCCTGCGCCATCCTCGGGCCGGCGGTGGGGATGCCGGCGCCCAAGGAGCCTGCTCGCGACGCCCCGCTGCGCGAGGTGCTCGTCACGGGCGTCGGCGTCGTGCTCCCCGGGGCGATCGGGAACGAGCAGTTGGCCTCGCTCCTGGCGGCGGAACCGGGCACGGGGCCACGGGCCGGGCCGATCGAGGAAGATTGCTACGCCCACCTGATCAACGCCCGGCGCATGCGCCGGATGAGCGACTACGTCAAGCTGACACTGGGCGCGACCGCGGTGGCGTTCGAGGACGCCCGGATCGCCGACGCGCCCGCGTTCACCGACGGGTGCAGCGCCATCCTGGGCACGACGCACGGATCGGCCGGCTACTGCGAAGCGTACTACACGCAGATCGTGAAGGAGGGGATGGCGGCGGCCAATCCGATGCTCTTCGCCGAGGGCGTGCCCAACGCCGCGGCGGCGCAGCTCAGCTTGATGCTCCAGGTCAAGGGGTTCTGCCAGACGATCGTGGGGACCCGCACGGCGGGGCTCGACGCGTTGTGGCTGGCGGCGCTGCGGATCGCGACCGGTGAGTGGGAGCGGGCGATCGTCAGCGCCGGCGAGGAACACAGCCCGCTGGTGAACCGCCTGTACAAGCACCTCGGTCTGCACGCCTCCGACGGGTCCGGTTCGCCCTTCCGTCCGGGGCGCGGATTCGTCACCGGGGCGGGCGCGGCGACGCTGATCCTGGAGAGCCGTGCGTCCTGCACGGCCAGGGGCGCTCGGCCCCGGGGGCAGATCCTGGCCGGCGCATCGCTCTCGACCGAGTGCCTGGCCGGACGCGAGGGCATCGACTGCGTCCGGCGCGGGCTGGAGGCGGTCGGCGGGCCGGACCAAGTCATGAGCTCGGCGAACGGGACGTGGATCGATCGTGTAGAGGCGATGGGCATCGCGGCCTCCCGGCGCAGAAGAGGCGCAGCGGTCGTTTCGAGCATCTACGGCCACATCGCGGAGACTTTCAGCGTCGGACCGTTGGCCGCAATCGCAGGCGCTTTGCTCGGCGCTCGCGCGGCAAGGGATGGCCACGGGGTGCTGCCGGCGCTTCGCTCGGACTGGAACGGATACCGGAATCTCGCCGTGCCGGCACGGTCCGGAATGGCGGCAAGAGACGTCGGTGTCCTTTGCAGCGATTACACAGGGCTCTGTTCGGCGGTGAGTTTTCGGTATCTGAGAGAGCCGGATCGGGCGGTCGCTCCGCGCCGCCCGTCTCCCTCGTGAGAAGTCAGTACAATCTCGCTCGTTCTCCCCTTTCCTTGGGAGTCGTCGCACAAATGGGTGCCGCGCCGGTTGCTTCAACATATTCCGCAACTGCGGCTGATCCGGTCGAGGTCGTCGCGCCGCAGATGCCCAGTTGGGTAGCCGAGCTGCTCATGGGATCGTCACACTCGGCTGCGCCCCAGGGAGTCACGGAAGCCGAGAACGGTGGTCGCCTGCCCAAGCTCTCGGTGTCGACACAACCCCGAGGGAGCACGGCGCGCGCCGGCGGCACGAACGGGCATGCGCGGGCGATCGAAGGCCAGACCGCGGCTCCGGTGGCGGCAGGATCGATGGCGGTCGTGACCGACGTTATCGCAGGGGCGACCGCGCTAGGGCCCGGAGAACTGGAGCAAGCGGTACGGGACACGTACAAGCGGATCATCCTTCGCCTCCGAGCATCCGGCGCATCCCATCCGGTGCGGTTCTGGAACTTCATCCCGCGGATTCACGAGCGGCTCGGCGGCCGTAGCCGCTACATCGTTTTTAACGCCGGCCGGTTCGCCGCGCTGGCGGGCGCGAACGCCGACACCCCCGACGGATCGGGGAACGGCCGGTCCTTTCCTACGGCCTCGGGCGTCGGTTACGACGGCGAAGACCTGGTCGTCCACTGCCTCGGCGCGACGCGCCCGGGGGAGCCGATCGAGAACCCCCGCCAGATCCCCGCCTACCGGTACTCGGCGCGGTTCGGGCTCCACCCGCCGTGCTTTACCCGGGCCACCTCGCTCGCGATCGAGTCCGGGCGCCCGCCCGCCCTGCTGGTCGCGGGCACGGCGAGCGTCGTCGGCGAGGACTCTCGCCACCCGGGCGATCTCAACCGCCAACTCGAGGAGACCTTCGCGAACCTCGACGCCCTCCTCGGCGCGTGGCGGGCGAGAATCCCGGAGCACCTGCTCAATGGCGGGCCGCCGGATCTGGCCAGCCTGCGTGCGTATTACGTCCGCGAAGGCGACCGTGAGGTCATCCTCGCTGCGATCCTGGCCCGATACCCCCGCATCGGGGTCGTCGAGACGGTCCGGGCCGACATCTGCCGCCCGGAGCTGCTGGTCGAGATCGAGTGCACCATCGGAACCAGCGCCCTCGCAGCGTCCGGTGCGTCGCGCCATGGTCTGGGCGCGTGAACGGAAGGGAGGCCCTCAATGGCGGTGCCGCAACAGATGTACGACGCCGTGGTGATCGGCGGTGGGCCCGCCGGCGCGACCACGGCGCTGGTCATGGCCCGGCAGGGGCTGAAGGTGGTGGTGCTCGAGCGCGCGCCCTTTCCGCGGTTCCACATCGGCGAGTCCTTCCTGCCGCGGAACATGCCCCTCATCGAGGAGCTGGGGCTGTCGCCGGCGCTCAGCCGCATCCCACACGTCCCCAAGTACGGCGCCGAGTTCGCCATGGGCGACGGGACGACCTCGCGAAACTTCCGCTTCGACGAGGGCATACCCGTCGGCGCGACCTCCGCGGTCAACATCGAGCGTGCGCCCTTCGACGCGATGGTGCTCCAGGGCGCCAGGGACGCGGGCGCCGAGGTGATCGAAGGACCGGCGGCCACCGTCAAGGCCATCGTCGAACTGACCGACGGCCTCGTGCGCGTCGAGGCCGCCGGCGGCACGTTCACCGGCCAGTACCTCCTCGACGCCAGCGGGCAAGGGACCGTCGTGGGACGGCACCTCGGCACCCGGAAGGTGCTCCCTCGCCTCCAGAACGTCGCCTATTTCGGGCACTTCCGGGGCATCGACCGCCGGGAGGGACCCGAGGGCGGCTATATCACGATCATCATGTGCGCCGAGGCCTGGTTCTGGGTCATCCCCCTCGACGAAACGCGGACCAGCATCGGTATGGTGATGGACCCCAAGGCGGCAAAGGAGGTCAGCGCCCGCGGCGTCCCCCCCACCCAGATGCTCGCTTGGGGGATGCAGCGGTGCCCGTTCCTTCGCCGGCGCACCGGGCGGGCGGACTTCCCCGCCGGCGCGAACTACGTCACCGCCGATTTCAGCTACCGATGCGATCCCTTCGCCGGCCCCGGCTACTTCCTTGTCGGCGATGCCGCAACGTTTGTCGATCCGATCTTCTCCACCGGGGTGTGCCTGGGCATGATGGGCGGGCGCCTGGCCGGCGACAGCGTCGTGTCCATCATCCGCGACGGCGCCGACCCGCAGCGCCTCCGCCGTCAATACATCAAGTACGTGAGGAGCAGCTCCTCGGTCTTCTTCCGGATGGTCTACGCCTACTACCAGCACTCGTTCCGCGAACTGTTCATGAGCGGCCACGGTCCGCTCGATGTCGCCGAGGCGGTGATCTCGACGCTGGCCGGGCACGTCTTCCCGCGCCCGGCCTTCGCCCTCCGCTGGCGCCTGCGGCTATTCGAACTCATGGTCCGCATGCAGCGGCACATGGAGCTCGCGCCGCGTCAGCCGGCGTTCTCGCTCCTGGCGCAGCCGGACCCGGCGCCCTTGTCGCCGGTGATCGTCGCGCGCCCGGACCTTGTCACGACCGGATGACCCCACCCGCTTCCCATCCCCCGGTCGGCGCCGAGGCCTCGCTGGCGATCCTGGCGCGGCTCGCCGAGCACGCGCGCCGGCGACCCGATGCGCCCGCTATCCGCGAGATGACGCCGCCCCACCCGGCACTGACCATCACCTGGAGCGAACTTCACCGGCAGGCCCTGACGCTGGCGGCCCACCTGCGCGCGATCGACGCACCCGGGCGCGTCCTCCTCCTTTCCTCCCCCAACCGTGCCGAGTTCATCGTCGCGTTCCTGGCGATCCTGATGGCCGACGCGGCCGTGATGCCGCTGCACCCCAGGCTCGCGCCGCCGGAACTGCTCCGCGTCGCGAAGCTCACGGGCGCCGCCGCCGTCATCGGGACCGACGAAGCGCTGGGCGTGCTCGCCGCCCTCGAAATCCACCCTTTTCGGATCGAGACCCTGCTCGACCACGCAGGGCCGGCTGCTCCCAGCGCCCCCCCCCTGGCCGGTGGCCAGACCCGTTCGGCCCTGCTCCTCCAGAGTTCCGGCACCACCGGGATGCCGCGCACCGCTTTCCGGTCCGGGCGATCTCTCGACGCGGTGGCGACCAACGTCGCGTTCGCGGCCGCCCTCTCGCCCGCCGACGAGGTGCTCGCGTGCATCCCGTTGTGCCATTCCTACGGCGTGGAGAACGCGCTGCTGGCCCCGATCCTGGCCGGGAGCTGCATCCGCCTGCTCGACGGGTTCGATCCGGTGCTCGTCCCGCAATGCCTGGAGGGCGGTGTGAGCGTCTTCCCCGGCGTGCCCTTCATGTTCGAGGCCCTGGCCCGCACCGAGGTCCCCGGTAACAACCGGCGGCGGGCCGCCGGCACGCTGCGCCTGGCGTACTCCGCCGGCGGCGCGATGCCGCGCGCCGTCGCGGCGCAGTTCCAGCAGCAAGCGGGGATCGCGGTCGGCCAGCTCTACGGGGCGACCGAAATCGGCTCCGTCACGTTCAACCACCCGGCCAGCGCCGGCTTCGATACCTCCTGCGTGGGTGTGGGCCTGCCCGGGGTGCGAATCGTCGTCCTTGATCCAGCCGAGCCGGACCCGCGTCATCCGCTCCCGGCCGGGGCGGAGGGGCACATCGCCGTCGCTGCGCCGTCCATGCTCGACCGTTACCTCGACGGCGATGCGCCGATCGTCGGCGGGTTCTTCCTCACCGGCGACCTCGGCCGGATCGACGACCGCGCCCGCCTCTGGATCACCGGCCGGCTCAAGCTCCAGATCGACGTCGGCGGCCTCAAAGTGAACCCCGCCGAAGTCGAGCGCGCCCTGCTGGAGCACCCGGCCGTGGCCGACTGCGCCGTCGTCGCCATGCCCCTGAGCGACACCATCGCGCGCGTGCGCGCGGTCGTCGTCGCAAACGCCGAAAAGACCGTCTCGTCCGAGGACCTGCGACGCTTCCTGGGCGAGAGGCTGGCGCCGTACAAGGTTCCCCGGCTCATCGAGTTCCGCCAAGCCCTCCCCCGGTCACCGATGGGCAAGCTCCTGCGAAAGGAGCTGGAGCGATCGTGAGACGCATCGCCTTCGCGCTCATGGCGATCGCGGCCGCCGCGCCTTCGGGGTGCGGCACGCCGCTCCCCGCGTATCCGTGGAAGGACCACGACACGGCCCAGCGTCTGATGGCCGAGCACGCCGCGCAGTTGCACTCGATCCAGTCGGGCGCCCGCCTGGTTCTGACGGCCGCCGACGGCACCAGCGTAACGCTCGACGCCGCGATCGTCGCGGCCCCCCCCGATCGGTTCCGGTTGCGGGCCTGGAAACTCGGACACGCCCTCCTGGACCTCACGCTCACGCCCGAAGGGGTCTGGCTCAAGGCCGATGAGCACCGCGGGGATGCAGCCGGCGGTGCCGCAGCCGGGCTCCGCTCCATCAACGCCGGCGGCATCGCCGAGGCCTGGTCACTCTTCACGGGCGGCCTGTTCGCTGAGCGGGACGCGAGCGGGGGCGCCCGGATCGAAACGACCGATGACGGGGGGCCAACGTTCACGCTCCGCCGGTCCGCGGATACGGCCGGCAGCGCCCGCCCGGCCGGCTCCGCCGCGATCACCTGCGAGATCGACCGGCGCACCCTCACGGCCCGCCGGTGCGCCGTCCTCGACGGGTCCGGCGCAGAGCGGGCCGTAGTAACACTGGGCGGCTACCGCGACTTCGGCGGCATCGTCTTTCCCACGCGCATCGAGGCCACCGGGCCCGATGGCACGGTGCTCGTGCTGCTGGACGACCCCGAGTTCAACACCCCGCTTCCTCCCGACGCCTTCGTCCCGCCCGCGGGCGCCGCAAAGCAAGAGTGATCACCACCGCCGCCAAAGCCGCCGCCAGACGCCTCGTCGCCTGGCCCATCGACCGGCCCCGCACCGTGCTGGCCGTGGCCGGCCTCCTGTCGCTCCTCGCGGCCTTCAGCGCTTCCCGCATCCATCGGAGCAACTCCCTGCACGACCTCCTGGGCGATCGGAGCGCGGCCGCGACCGCCCTCCAGCGCGTCATGGATCGCTTCGCCGTCGTGGACGAACTGCTCGTGCTGGTCACCGACGAGGATCGCACCGCCCGTCCGCCGGAGGAAGAGTCGGCGAGCCGCCTGCTGGTCTTCGCGCAGGAGCTCGAGGCCGCCGTCGCCACCTCGCCCGGGGCGCGAGCCCTGTGCGCCCGGATCCGCCACGGCGCCGACGCTGAGATGATGGATTTCATCCGGGACGTGCTCGCTCCGGCGGGGGTGCTCTACCTGGGCGACCGGGAGTTCGAGTCGCTGCGCTCGCGGCTCACCCCGGAGGCGATGAAGGAGCAACTCCGGCAGGACGAAGCCATGCTCGCCACACCGGGCCCGGCGGGCGCCCTGGCCAAGCCGCTGCTGCGCGACCCGCTCCGGCTCCGCGAGTTCCTGGCCGGGCGGCTCTCATCGCAGCAATCCATCGCCCGGACTTGGCGGGGGCGCCCGGAGTTCATCTCCCCGGACGGGCGATCGCTGCTTATCCGGGTGTCGGGTGTGCGCCCGGCGAGCGACCTGCAGTTCTGCACCCTGCTGACCGGTCAGATCCAGCGGATCGTCGAGCAGGTAGCGACCCCGGGCCTGCGGATCGAGCTGTCCGGCCCGTACGCGATCGCCGCGACCAGCGCCGCCTCCATCCGGCGCGACTCCATCATCAACATCGTCTCGGCGGTCGTCCTGATGCAGGTGCTCTTCCTCTTCTCATACCGGCGGCTCTGGTCGTTCCCGCTGGCAATCCTCCCCGTCGCGCTGGGTATCCTTCTGAGCCTCGGCATCTTCGGGCTGTTCGGCCATCGGCTCACGCCGCTCACGGCCGTCATCGCCGCCATGCTGGCGGGGCTGGGAATCGACTATTCCATCCACTACCTGTCGCACTTCGACACCGTTGCGAGCCAGACACCCGATCCGCGCGAGGCCGCCCGGCGCACCCTGGCCGAGATCGGGCTCCCGCTCTTCGCCGCGGGGCTCACCTCCGTGCACGGGTTCATCGCGATCGCGTTCTCGGGCGCGACCGCGCTGCGCGACTTCGCGCTCCTCGGCGCTGTCGGCCTGGCGTGCTCCCTCCTGGCCAGCATCCTGATCCTGCCGGCGCTCCTCCGCGCGACGGAGGGCCTCCGCGCCCGCGCCACCGGGCCCGGCGCGCCAAGGTTCTCGCTCCGGTTCATGATCGATGCGATCGCCCGCCGCGCCCGGTCGTCGGTCACGCTGGCCGGCGCCGCGCTGGTCGCGATGACGGCCGTCGTCGTGCTGCGCGGGCTGCCGCTCCTGGAGACCGACCTCTCCGCGATGCACCCGC
Source organism: Phycisphaerae bacterium (assembly GCA_041485385.1). GTDB lineage: Bacteria > Planctomycetota > Phycisphaerae > Phycisphaerales > UBA1924 > JBGPJM01. Next base: position 29,583 of record JBGPJM010000006.1, read on the forward strand.
GCCCGAATCCCCCGCTCGAGGCCCAGCGCCGCGCCGCGCAGCTCTTCGGCGGGATCGCCGACCCGCTCCTTATCCATCTCACGGCCGATTCCCCCGACGAGCTCGTCGCCCGGGCCCACGCCATCGACCGGGCCCTGCATTCGGCCCAGGCCTCCCCGGCCGGCGTGTCCGCAACGTTCGGCCTCGCGACGCTCCTGCCCGATCCGGCCGCCAGGCCGGCCCTGGCCGCGCGGTTTGCGCTCCTGGATCCCGACCGCATCGTGGCCGATTTCACCGCGGCCGTGCAGGAGAGCCTCTTCGACCCCGCCGGATTCCGCGAATACTCCGAGTTCCTCCGCACGCTCACGACCGCGCGGGAGCCGCCGGGGCTCGATTCGCTGGAGCGCTACCCGTCGCTGGCGGAGACGTCCCTCGCCCCGCCCGAACCCGCCGCGGCCCCGGGAACAGGCGGCGCCCGGAGACGCGAGGCGGTCACGTACGTGTTCTTCGATCATTCCCTCGACGAACGCGCCCAGCGCGACGGGGCCGTTCTCACCATCCGCAGCCTGCTGGCGGGCGTGCCCGGCGCCACGCTCACCGGCGTCACGGTCGTCGCGTACGACGTCGAGCGCCTGATCCGGCGGGACATCCCGCGCGTCGTGGCGATCTGTGGCGCGGCCGTTCTCCTGACGGTGATCGTCCTGTTCCGCCGTCCCGCCGACGTCGGGCTCATCCTTCTCCCCGTCTGGTGGAGCGTCGCCTCGGTGCTGGCGTACATGACACTGGCCGGCGAGCGGATCAACCTGGCGAACCTGGTGGCGATGCCGCTCCTCCTGGGGATCTGCGTGGACTACGGCATCTTCGCCGTCGGGCTGGCGCGCGTGGCCCGGCGCGAGCACCGGGCCGGTCGAGAGGGGGACGACGGGCTCGCCGGCCGCCTGGGCGCCAGCGGTCACGCCATGCTGATGACGAGCACGACCACCATCATCGGCTTCGGCACGCTGATCACCACCAGCACGCCCGCGATCCAGTCCCTGGGCCGGTTGGTCGCCGTCGGGGTCGGCGCTTGCCTGATCGGCACGCTCTTCCTGCTGGCGCCGATCCTGATCATCCTGCACCGGAAATCCCCGGGCGGTCCGCATGCCTGACCCGGTCGCACTACCCTCCCCCGCGATGTCGACGCTGTTCTCGCAACCCGTGATCGCGGGGGCCGCGGCGTGCGTCTCGTTCGCCGCCGCGGCGAGCTACGCCACCTTCGCCCCCCGCGCCGCACTCTGGGCGCCGGTCATCTGGCACGGGGACCGGCGCGGGCCGGCGCGCGTCGCCATCACCTTCGACGACGGGCCGTCCCCGGACTCGACCCCCGCGGTGCTCGACGCGCTGGGAGAACTCGGCGTGCGCGCGGCGTTCTTCGTCGTCGGGCTCAACGCCGCCCGGGCCCCGGCGCTGCTCCGCCGCATCGCCGGCGAGGGCCACCTCCTCGGAAACCATTCCTTCGATCACCATCATTTCGGCGTCATGTGTCATGCGCGATATTGGCGCGACCAGCTCGCCCGGACCGACGAGGTGATCGAGGCCGAAACCGGGCTCCGGCCGCTGTTCTTCCGGCCGCCCATGGGATTCAAGACACCGTTCATGGCACTGGCCGCGCGGCAGCGCGGAAATCACCTGGTCACCTGGACGCGGCGCGCGCTCGACGGCGTCCCCACGACGGAGGCGGAGATCCTGCAGAGGCTCGCCGGACGGACCCGCGCGGGTGATATCGTCGCCATGCACGACGGCGTCGAGCCCCACGGCTCCCGGCACGTCGACGCGACCGTGCGCGCGATCCGGCCCCTTTTCCGGGCACTCCACGACCACGGCATCACCCCCGTGCGCCTCGACGAGATCCTCGCCCTCGAGCCGTACGCGCGCTCTTCAGGCCCTGCCGGCGCCCCGGGTCGCGGCGCATGATCCCGCATTAATCCGTCGGACCGCGCCAGGCGGTAGACTTCCCGACCGGCGCAACACCCCTTTTGCGTATGCCAACGACAAGGAGCACAACTATGCGGATGCCCTCCATCGATCGGCTGTTCAGCAAGGCGTCACTCCGGACAATGACTCTGCCGCTCGTTTTCGCGACCCTCCTCGCGGGGTGCGAAACTCCATCGAAGTTGAGTTCGCTCGACGTGCCCCTGGTCTTCCGGCCGGAGAACGCCACGCCCGGGCACTACGGCCAGGTCCCCGCCTCACCGGGGCTGAAGCTCTCCCTGCCCCCGGTCGCCGATGAACGGGACGTCAAGGACAGGATCGGGCAGAACACCGAGCTCGCCGGCAAGGAGCCCCGCCCGATCCTCGCGACCTCCGTGACGCCCGCGGAGTACATGCACAGTGTGCTTATGCAGGAACTCACGACCGCCGGCTACGGACCGGTGCCGGACGGCTCCGGGGCCAACCGTGTTCTGTCGGTCCGCCTCAAGAGGTTCTTCACCACCGAGGCGAACAAGTACGACTGCGAGGTTGTCGTCGCGGCCGAGGTACGCGATCAGTCCGGCGCGGTGCTCTGGAAGGGTGACGCCAGGGGGGCAAGCGAGAACTGGGGGCGCAGCATGTCGCCCAAGAACTACCAGGGCTGCTTCACCGACGCCGCGATCGACGTCGTGGCGGACCTGCTCGGCAACAAGCAGTTCCAGGCCGCCATGTCCGTGAAATAGTCGGCGGGGATCGCGGCGCCCGGTCAGACCCAGGCGCTTCCTCCCCCGCGCGCCCCGCGGCGGGCAACCAGCCCCAGCAACAGCCACACCCCCGCAAACGACGCCGCTGCGCACGCCAGACCCACCACCACGCTCCCGACAAGCCAGTCCAGGAGCATCCATCCGGCCATCGTCCACGCGCCCGATGCGGGCGTCGCGGCGATCTCCGCCCACACCCACGTCCCGTGCAGCAGCCAATGGCCCACCGCCACCGCGGCGCCGATCAGCGCTACCCCCACCGGCGGTGTCGAGACGTGCGAACCCGCGACGACAGGCAGTGGGTGCAGATGGAGCCGGTTCGCCACGTACAGGCTGAGCAACGTCTGGACCCCATAAAGCGGCAGGTTGGCAATGAACACACCGATCGACACGCCCAGCGCGACCTCCGCGCGCCCGGCACGCTCGTCGCGTATCTGCCGCCACAGCTCCATCGGGCTCAGCCAGGCACGGATCCTCCTCCCCAGCGGACGCCGGGCGGTCGCGCCGGCGCGCCCCTCGAGCCCCCGTCGCTGCGCCCCCCCTCCCCACGGAAGCAGCGCGGCCCCGAGCAGGCGGGCGTGCAGCGCCACGCCGTGCAGCGAGTCGCGCCAGGGTTTGAAGTGGCTCACCCGCATCTCCCGCGGCAAGTAGCGGCAGGCGACGTCGACCTCCTCGATCGGCCGCCCCGCCCACGCCGCCCGCGTGATCACCTCCGCCTCGAACGCGAACCGCCCGGAACGCCAGCGCAGAGCGCGCTCGCCGACAACCAGCTCCAGCGGATAGACCCGAAGCCCGCACTGGCTGTCCCGAACGCGCACGCCGCACTCGCACCGAATGGCCAGGTTCGAAAGACGCCTCCCGACTAGGCTTCGCCCCGGGCACCCCTCGATCTGCTCGGATCGGACCCCCAGCACCAGCGCCGCCGGCACGCCCTCCGCGATCTTCAGGAGCGACGGAATCGACTCCGGATCATGCTGCCCGTCCGTGTCGATCGTCACCGCGTGGGAATACCCCCTTGCCGCCGCGGCCGCAAACCCGCTGAGCAGCGCCCTGGCCTTCCCCATGTTCCGCGGATGCCGCACGACCTCCCCGCCGGCCCGCGTTCGCCACTCCTCTAACCGGCGCGCCGTCTCGTCGGTGCACCCGTCATCCACCACGATCGCCTCCAGGCCAATCGCCCCGACCCGCCACAGGATGTCTAGGAGCGTCCCCGCGTTGTTGTACGTCGGCGCGACGACGATCGGACGAAGCGGCCTCGCAGAGATATCGCCTCCGGCGCCGCCAACCGGCCCCGGTGCCGTCCCACCGTTCGCATCGATCCCCTCTTCCGCACGCGGCTTCATTCACGCACCGCCGAGATCCACCGCCGCGGACTCCGCGCACCAACGGGTACCCGCACCTCAGGTGCGCGATCACCGATGGACGCCCTTCCGACGTAACGGGACATATCCGGATAGTACGACCAGCCTGTCTCACCCGACATGCGGGTCCCCTCATGCGCTCGCCGACAGCTCCCGACCAGGCGTTGACAGGCCGCGCGTCGTCGCCGCGCCTCCGGCCTATTCCCCCAGCGCGCGAAGCACGACCGTCGCATAGGCGCCGCGAGGAAGATCGAAGCCGATCGTCCGCCGGAGCCGGCCCTTGGCCCTCGCCAACTCGTCCGGCTCCGGTGCGCCGATCTCGAATCGCTCCGCCACGATCAGCAACGGCCGCATCGCGTGCCCGAACGCCGGCCGCCGCAGGCCGGGGATGCGGAGTTGGTCCAAGGTGAGGCCCTCCGCCGCCAGGGCATCCAGCGCCTCCTGCCGCCACGGCTGCGCCGGCACCGTCTCCGGCGCGAGCATCGGGACCCGGACGGCCGCCCACCGCTCGTGCACCGCCGCGGCGGGCAGAAAGAGCATCTCGCCGAAATCGTCGTCCGCGCGAATCAAGCCGGCGTCTCCGCCGCCGGCGCCCGCGCCGCCCTCGTCCCGCATCCGCACCACCAGCCGCCTCGCCACCTCGTTCCACAGGTGCGACTGGTACGCCTCGACGCACATGGTCTGCAGGAAGTTGGGCAGCGCGGCGAAGGCCTCGCGGAAGCCGCCGCCGGCCGCCAGACGCTCGATCGCGCGACGCTCGGGGCACGGCGGGAGCGTCCTGCTGAGCTCCTCCCACCGGCCCCATCCGCCCGCGAGCATCCGCGTGAACTGCCGCTTCTTCCCGGTGTCCTTGCGGGCCGGCGTGCCGATCAAGAGCCGCAGCGCCCGCTCGAAGTCGCCGCGCACCAGGTGACCCGCGGCCAACCCCCCGCCATGGCGCGCCGAGCCGAACCGCTGATCGCCGAAGTAGTTCACAATCAGCACCCCGCCCTTCTCGTCCCCGGCCCCGGCACACGCCTTCCGCAACAGGCGCGCCCGCCTCTCCATCTCGCGGGACGCCTGCCCCGAAAGATCCCTCACAACGATCGTGAACCGGTTCCGATCGATGACGCCGGCGCTCACGCCGACGTTCGACCACCCGCGCAGCACCGCGCTCCACCCCGGCCCTGAGATCGTGCCGGCCGCCACCTTCGGCCCCCCCACTGCCACCGACACGTGCTGGCTCGCCACCGCGTGCTTGTCCTTCAATCCCGCGTAGTCGACCCTGCCATGCCGCGCCCCCATCGCCGCGGCGAATCCCCGGATCGCCTGCTCGGTCGTGAGCGACGTCTTCGTCAGCTCGTACACCGCGTGCCGCCTCGGGCCCTCGGGGCGTTCGCGCAGCCGCGACAGGAACTCCTCCGTGAGGATCTCCCGGACAACGAAGTCTGCGGGTGTCCGGCGGATCGTCATTGGCTGCCAGCGCCGTCGAATGCGATCTCGAACCGCACCATCCCCGGCTCTGCTCCGGCGCCGACCGCCGCAAAGCCCAGCCCCGTCAGGAGACGCACCGACGGCGTGTTCTCCGCTTTCGCCGCGGCGATGATCCGCACGACCCCGCTGTACGACCTCGCCCAGCCGACCAGCGCCGCCATCATCTCCGAGGCGTATCGGCGGCCCCGGAACTCCGGCAGCACGGAGTAGCCGATCTCCACCGTCCCCTCCTTCGGCGGCCCCAGGAAACCTCCGCTGGCGACCAGCACCGGCCTCCCGCCCTCGCTGATCGCCAGCCCATACCACCCCAGCCAGCACGCCCTGGTTGCGTCCTCCTCCAGCTGCCGAAGAAACCACGGCAGCGCATCCGCGAGCATCTTGTCCGGCGGCCAGCTCGCCGGTACCGTGGCACCGAGCATTGCGCCAAGCGCCGACCGATCCTCCATCTCGGCGCGCACAAGCTCGGCCGTCGCGGGAACCAGTCGCATCCGATCGGTAAACAGCAACGTCCGCTCCGAGCACGCATGCGGCACATGCCGCGTCGCCGAGCGCCAGTCTAGCCAGAGCCGGCCCCTCCCGCCCCTCCGTATCGTTTGCGCCACGCATCGGGTAGGCTGGGGACGCCGCGACTCCGCGGCCACCGCCAACGATCCCTCGTTCGGAGGCACCGCATGAACCGTCGCACCCTCTCCGCCGCGTTCCTCCCCGCCGCGCTGCTCGCGTGCCTGCTCGTCGCCGGCCTCGCGCAACCGCAGCCCTCCGCTCCGGCCCGCCCCAATCCCGCGCCGCCGCCCTCGACCAAACCGACGCGGATCCTCCTGATCGCCACCGCGCTGGACCATCCGTTCGGCACCCACCAGTACTCCGACGTCTGCAAGCTCCTGGCCAAGTGCCTGAACCAGACCCAGGGCATCGAAGCGGTCGTCTGCCCCGATTTCGAATGGCCCAAAGACTCCGCCGCGCTCGACGGCGTGAAGTCCATCGTCTACTACGGCAAGGCCGCGGGTGACATCGTTCTCGCTCCCGAGCGGCGCGAGAAGTTCGAGAAGCTCATGCACAGCGGCGTCGGCTTCGTCGCTATCCACTGGGCCACCTGCGCCCAGAGCACCGACCTCGGCCCCGCCTACCTCGACATCCTCGGCGGCTGGTTCAACCAAGCCCACTCGGGGCTCAAGATCGACTCCCTTCCGCTCGTCCAGCCCTCGCCCGACCACCCCATCTGTCGCGGCTGGAAGCCCTACGACATCCACGAGGAGTTCTACCTCAACCTCAAGTTCCACCCCAAGGCCGTCCCCATCCTCAAGGTCACGGTCGATGGAACCGATCAGACCGTCGCCTGGGCATTCCAGCGAGGGGGCTCCGACGGGCGCTCGTTCGGCACGACCCTGGGCCACTTCCACGACAACTTCGCGAGCGACTCCTTCCGACGTGCCCTGGTCAACGGCATCCTCTGGACCGCGCACGTGGACGTCCCCAAGGACGGCGCCCCGGTGGCCGCCACCCCGGACGATCTCAAGCCCACGCCGGCAGAGCAACCGGCGAAATGACCGCATGCGGCGGAACTGGCCCGTCCGCACCGGCGGATACCACGCTGGACGAATCCCGACGCTCGGCCGCCGGTACTCCCTGTACCGGTCTTCTCACAGCCGTCTCCGAACGCAGCTCTCTCATGCACAAACAGAAACCCTGGCACCGACCGCGGAACCTCATCCTCCTGGCCCTCCTCGTCCTCGTTGCGTTCCTGGGCATCAAGGGCTGGCTCCTTGTCACGGCCAAGCCCGTGGTTGCCGTCGACTACACCCAGAAGATCGTCGACCTCGTCGAGTCCAACCAGCCCCCCGCCGCCGAGGCGCCCGACGCCTGGCCCCTCTACACCCAGGCCGTCCAGGCCGCCTACCAGATCGGCATCGACGTCCGCGACAAGGCCCCCAGCCCCGGCACGGATTTCGCCATCCCCGATTACTCACTTATCTACACCCCCGACACTCCCTTCACCCCCAACCCCAGCGCCGATCCCGACGTCAACGCGGCCGACGCCAAGGAGGCCGCCGACAAAGCCGCCAAGGCCGCCCTGACGCGCGAATGGTCGATCAAGGCGCTGGGCCTCCTCAAAGACCGCGGCGTCTACGACCAGCTCCAGAAGCTCACTACCGCCCGCCGATTCGTACGGCCCAAGGCCCCCGAGGGTCCCCTCCTGCTCGTCCTGCTCCCCGAACTGGGCCAGGTCCGCAACCTCACCCGCGCCCTGGCCGCACGCATGGATCTCGCCGGCAAGGCCGGCGACGACACCGACCTCATCGCCGCATTCGAGCAATCCCTCGCGCTCACGCGGGCCATCGGCTTCCAGGCCACGCTTATCGAGCGGCTGGTCAGCACCGCGATCACCGCCCTCGCCCTGGGCCAGGTGCGCGAAGAAGCCATGCGCCGGCCCCTCTCCGCCGACACCTGCAAGCGCCTCCTGGCCGCCATCGACCGCCAGATCGTCCGACCCCCCATGTCCCTGCCGATGACCACCGAGCACTACTTCGCCCTTGACATCATCCAGAGGACCCACTCCGACAACGGACGCGGTGGCGGCTATCGCCTCATCACCGAGTACGATAGGATGCAGGCCCAGATGGGCACCCGCGCCGCTCCGGCCCGCCCGCGCATCGTCAACCTCGGCGGCCTCTTCGTCCCCAGCCGCCAGGACCTCACCGCCAAGGTTGACTTCTTCTACGGCAGAATGGAGCAGATGGGAGAAACGCCCCGCGCCGCGCGCGCCGCCCTCAACTTCAACCCCGACCTGGCCATCGAGTCCCTCTCGGCCGGGTACGACATGCTCAAGGAAATCATGCCCGCCCTCGGCAAGGCCTTCGCCACCGAGGACCAGTTCCAGCTCGGGCTCGCCGGCACACGCACGATGCTCGCCATCGAGGCCTTCCGCGCCGAGAACGGCCGCCTCCCCGCCTCCCTCGACGAGCTCGTCCCCGCCATCCTCCCACGGCTCCCCATCGACCCCTTCGCACACGACGGTCGCTTCCGCTACCGCATCCTCACCGCGCCCGACCCGCTGGGCCGCACGTACCTCCTCTATTCCATCGGCGCCGACGGCACCGACGACGGCGGCACCGTCCACCCACACGGCAACTACAACGCGCTCAACCTCTCGAGCAGCAAGGGCACCGATTTCATCATCAACATCCCGCGCTGATGATCGCGCCCCCGGGGAGGGAGCGGCACCGCCCGCCTCGTCGCTGGATCCGGTCCGACCCCCGTCTCCCGCCTCTCTCCCCTTGCCTCCCCCTCTCCCCGTGGTATTCTCCAACCGGCCTGACTTGCACACCCCCGGGCCGGTGCCGTTACACTGTCCCGGTCGCCGCGGCCTCCCGCGGCATTGCCGGCGCGAGCGCGAGACGGACTCCCGTTCTCGCCGGCGGTCCGACGAGAATCTTTGCCCGAGGTCTCACGTTCGGATGATTCAGAAAGCTCCTTCGGGCGAGGTCGGTCGGGTGAACATCTACGTCGGAAATCTGCCGTATCAAACCACCGACGCCGAGCTGCAGGCCATGTTCGCCCAGCACGGCCAGGTCACCAGCGCACGCGTCATGATCGACCGCGAAACCGGTCGCTCACGCGGCTTCGGCTTCGTTGAAATGGCCAACGACGCCGAGGCCCGCAAGGCCATCGATTCGCTCAACGGGGCCGACATGGGCGGACGCCCTCTCACCGTCAACGAAGCCCGACCCAAGGCCGACCGCGGCGCGGGCGGCGGCTTCGGCGGTGGCGGCGGCGGCTGGCGGACCGCCCCCAGCGGGCCGCGCGGCGGCGGTGGGGGCTACGGCGGCGGTGGCGGGAGTGGTGGTGGTGGCGGTGGTGGTGGGAGCGGCGGCGGCAAGGGCGGGCGCGGCGGGGAGCGTGGCGATCGCGGCGGCGATCGCGACAGCGACTGGTAGGCCCGCCCCGTTCCTCCCTGTGTTCCCCCAAGGAACATCGGTGATCTCTCGCCGGGGGTGTCTCTGCCTTCCTCACCGGCCCATGACGCCCGGCCCTTGGTCCCTGCGTCCCATCCGTTCCACTCCCCAGAGGTCCACACGTGAACATCTACGTCGGCAATCTCCCGTACAAGGCCACCGAGGCCGAACTCCAGCAGGTTTTCGGCCAGCACGGCACCGTCTCCTCGGCCCGCATCATCATGGATCGCGAGACCGGGCGTTCCAAGGGCTTCGGCTTCGTCGAGATGCCCGACGACACCCAGGGCCGCGCCGCCATCGACGCCCTCAACGGCACCGACCTCGCCGGCCGCGCCCTCACCGTCAACGAGGCCAAGCCCAAGCAGCCCGCCTCCGGCGGGTTCAGCGGCGGCCAGCGCTCCTCCGGCGGCTGGTAGCCCCGAGCAACCCTTCTGCCCCTGACGCCGACCCGCACCCCGCGGACCGGCCGTTTCCGCGCGCACCTCCCTAATCACCCCCCACCCCTACACTTCCCCCCCATGCAGCTCATACGCACCCCCTACGGCGTCTGCATCGAACCGACCGGCGGCGGCGAGCCGATCCCCGTGCGCCACATCATCGGAATCGGCCTCAACTACGCCGCCCACGCCAGGGAGCAGGGGCAGCCGCTCCCGGAGCGCCCGGTCGTCTTCACCAAGAATCTCATGGCCGCCTGCATCAGCGGCGACGAGATCCGCGTCCCCAAGATCTGCCAGGGCAAGGAGCAGGTCGACTTCGAGGGCGAGCTGGCGGTGTACATCGGCGCCTTCTGCCACGACGTCCCGCGCGACGAGGCGCTCTCCTGCGTGCTGGGATACTCCTGCGCCAACGACGTCTCGGCACGCTGGTGGCAGAAGCAGGGGTCCAGCGGGCAGTTCTGCCGCGGCAAATCGTTCGACACTTTCTGCCCGCTGGGGCCGCGCGTCGTCGCCGCCCAGGACGTCCCGGACCCCCAGGCGCTCCGCCTGCTCACGCGTGTCAACGGGCAGGTGATGCAGGACAGCTCCACCTCCGACATGATCTTCGGCGTCGCGACGCTGGTGAGCGAGCTCTCCCGCGGCACAACCCTGCTCCCGGGCACGGTCATCCTGACCGGGACGCCCTCCGGCGTGGGCATGGCCCGGACGCCGCCGGTCTTCCTCAAGGCCGGCGACGAGGTCGAGGTGGAGATCGAGGGCCTCGGCGTGCTGCGCAACCGCGTGGCGTTCGAGTAGCCGATGGCCCGCAAGAAATACAAAAAGGACGCCGACCAGGGGCCGCACATCGAGAACCGCAAGGCCCGGCACGACTTCATCATCACCGACACGCTGGAGACGGGGATCAAGCTGGCCGGGTCCGAGGTGAAATCCGTGAGGGCCGGCAAGGTCTCGCTGACCGAGGGCTACGTGCGCGTGGCGCCGGAGGAGAACGCTCTCTACCTGCACGGGGTGAACATCGGCGAGTACCCGCCCGCGGGCGCTCGCCAGCACGCGTCGCTGCGGACCAGGAAGCTGCTCGCGCACGGGCGCGAGGTCTTCAAGCTCGCCCGCGCGGTCGAAGCCAAGGGGATGACCATCGTGCCGCTCAAGATGTACTTCAAGGACGGCTACGCCAAGCTGCTCATCGGCGTCGCCCAGGGGCGGGCCGAGCACGACAAGCGCGACCGCATCGCCAAGCGCGACGCCGAGCGAGACATCTCCCGCGCTATGTCACGCCGCGCATGACGAGAAACCACCCTCTCTATGCCCCGTGTGCGCACGGTCGTAGAGAACGCCTACGCCGCCTTGATCTCCGGCGCCGCCGCCCTCCTCACCGAGATCTCCACCCGTCCCTTGCCCGCTCGCTTGGCCTGGTACAGCGCCAGGTCGGCCTGTTCCAGCAGTTCCTCGCCCGTGCCCGCTCCGCCCGCGCGGGCGCTGGCGATCCCCACGCTGAGCCCGATCGCCGCCGCCGATCCCCCCCCCGACGCCGCGCCCAGCGAGATCCGCACCGCCGAGACCTCGTCCTCAAACGCCCGCTGGATCCGCGCCGCCAGCAGGCCCGCCTGCTGCGCCCCCGTGTGCGGCAGCAGCACCACGAACTCGTCTCCCCCCACCCTCGCCCCCACGTCCGACAGGCGCGACTGTCCGCGGATCACCCGCCCCGCCGTCGCGAGCACCACGTCCCCCGCCGCGTGCCCCAGTGTGTCGTTCACCGCCTTGAGATTGTCCACGTCGATCACCAGCACGCTCAACTCGGTGCCGTACCGCATCGCCGTGTTGAACGATGCGCCCAGCCGATCGTTCAGCCCGCGGCGATTGGCCAGATTCGTCAAGGGGTCCGTCACCGCCGCGGCCTGCAGCCAGTCAACCATCGAACGCAGCCGCCGGTTCTTCTGCCGCGAGCGCGTGAGCGACACCGCCACCGCCTGGCGTTGCCGCTCCTTCTGCTGCTCTCTCGCCGTCCGGGCCAGGCTCATCCGCACGCGCAGCGGGAGCGTATCGAGCCAGTGCGGCCCGCACACGATCGCGTCCGAAGCACCCGCCTCGATCGCCTGCACGGCCAGCTCCGCCTCGTCGGCCCCCGCCAGCACGATCCGCGTGAGCGCCCCGCCGCCGTTCTTCATGATGGTTCCGCGCACACGCGCGGAGACGAGCACGATGTCGACGCACGCCGCCTCCGCGCCGGCAGCCCGCCCCGCCGGCGTCCCACCGCGCCACACGCCGTCGCTGATCCCTGAAACGACGCACCGGAAATCCCCCGCCAAAGCCGCCGCGGCGGCCGCGGCGCGCGCAGCGTCATCGTCAATGATCAGCACGGTCTCTTGCCCGGTTACACGCGAACTCTCGTCCACGACAGTTCTCCGACCCGACCGTACGCACATCGCGTTATCGGCGTTCACCACACGTCCCTTAACCCCGCGCGCGAGAAGCGCGCATCACCCCCTCACCCTCGTCCCCCGCCCGATCCGCCCCTCAGCAGCCCGATGAACGTCGCCCCGCCGACCAGCGCCATCACCACCCCCAGCGGCACACGCCCCGACGGCGTCTCGATCGCCTTCACAAGGGCATCGCCCGCTATGACCAGGGCCGCCCCCGCCATCGCACTCCCGGCCACCAGCACCCGGTGCCCTCGCGGCCCGGTCATCAGCCGCACCGCGTGCGGGCACACAAGCCCGACGAAGCCGATCGGCCCCGCGATGACAACCGCCGCCGCCGTCAGCACGCCGCTGGTCACCAGCAGCCCCAGCCGCAGAGCGCCCACGGGCACGCCGACGCTGATCGCCTCGTCATGACCGAGCGATGCGGCGTCCATGGCAGGGCCAAGTTTCAGGCCAATTCCAAGGCCCGCGGCGGCCACCGCGCCGGTCCAGGCGAGTTGGCGCCAAGTCACTTCGTCGCTGAGCGCCCCGATCAACAGGCGCGATCCGCCGCCTGCCCGTCCCTCTGTGCTGCCGGGCATCAGGTGCTGGAGGAGCATAATCCCCGCGCCGCACATGATGCTGACCACCACCCCGATCAGCACCAGCGCCGTGGGGTCCACCAGCCCCCGGCGCTGGCTCAGCGCATACACCAGCACGAGGGCCGCCATGGACCCGGCCAGCGCCGGCCCCGCCTCCCACGCCCCCCACCCCCCCCTCTCCCCGGTCGCCGGCCCGGGGCCGCGCAGGAAGATCGCCAGCATCACCGCCAGCCCCGCGCCGGCCGAGAGCCCCAGGATGTCGGGCGAGGCGAGCGGGTTGCGCAGGAGCGATTGCATCATGACGCCGCCGATCGCCAGGGCCGCGCCGACGATGAGACCCGAAACGACCCGCAGGGCACGGATATCCAGGGTCTGCGGGTCGGGCGCCCATGAGAACGTGTGCTGCGATCCAACCATCAGGCGCACCGCCGCCGCACCGAGAAGGATCGCGCCGAGCAGGAGGAGGGAGAGGAGGGCGCGGGGGGGCATGGGGGCAAGGATACTCGCCGCGAGCGGGGGCCTGACGCTACACTTCCGCCCCGTTTGCCCCTTGGGTCCCCAGTTTTCCCGGAGATTCCCGTGGCCCAGAGCACTTTTCGCTGCCGCCTGATCACCCCCGAGGCCAAGGTTCTCGACGGCCCCGCGATCGAAGCGATCGTGCCTGCGTGGGACGGCAGCATGGGCATCCTGCCGCACAGGGCGCCGATCGTCGCGAGGCTGGGGATCGGTGAGTTGCGCCTGGATTTCCCGGATACGCCCGATGAAAAGGGCGGCAGCCGCTCGTTCATCGTCGAGGGCGGGTTCGCCCACATGGTCCACAACGAGCTCACGATCCTGGCCACCAAGGCCACGGCGGCGGAGACCATCAACGAGGCCGACGCTCAGGCGGAGCTGGCGGAGGCGATGGCCCGCAAGACCGAGGGGATCACTGATCCGGCGCAGCTGGAGCGGATCCGTGCGGACCGGACGAGGGCTCAGCACAAGCTGACCGTCGTGAAGGCGCTGAAGGGCCGGGGGATCTAGTCGATCACCGGAACAGGGGAGGGTCCAATCTGCGCGCCCAAATGGGGAATTACCCCCTCGTTTTCGCCGCTTTTTTGCGACGTTCGGTAGACTCACCACGAGGTTATTCGATGTCACTCGACGTCGATGAGCCGGGCCGGGCCCGGCCCATGCCGGACGAACTCATCCGCATTCAGTCGCGGCAAACTGGTGAACATAGCACCCAGTTCACGGGAGCACGCCCCGAATTTCCATGAGCGTTCAGTCAGTCAGCAGCCCGCGAAGAACGCCGTCAGGAAGTCGAAGAAATCCTGCGAGTTGGTGATGCCGCTCCCGTTGAAGTCGGCGCTGCCGGCGAAGAACGATGTGAGGAAGTCGAAGAAGTCCTGGCTGTTGCGCAGGCCATCGTGATTCCAGTCCGACGAGGCGACGCCCCACCTGGCCACGCTCGCCGAGGGCATGCCCCCGGCGGTGTTGAAGACGCCCCCTGCCCACAGCGCTGGGCCGCTTCCCGCATCGAACGTCGCCAGCGAGAAGACCCACGGGAGCGGACCGGTCAGGCCGCCGCCCAGCGGGGTGAAGGTCGTGCCGTTACAGCTCGCGATGGAGTTCGCGGCCACTCCGCCGGCGTTCAGGAACTCGCCGCCGACGTACAGCGCCGGCCCGCCGCCGCGTCCGTCGTCGAAGACCTTGAGGGCGCGCACGAACGGCGCCTCCGGTGGGTTGGTCCCGCCGACGCCGCCGTTGAGCGAGGACCACGACGCACCGTCCCACTTGGCGACGTAGTTGACATCCATCCCGTCGGCGCGGCTGAAGAAACCTCCGGCGTACAGGGCCTGGGGGTGCGGGCCGGGGCCGTCGTCATCGAACGCGGCGAGCGTCACGATGTGGCTGTTCATGCCGATGCCCAGGGCCGACCAGTTCAGGCCGTCCCATTTCGCGATGAAGTTGCCGGGGGAGCTGAACATCCCGCCGACGTAGAGCTCGCCGTTGAAAGGAAAAAGCACGTCGACCTCGCTGTTGAGCGTGTTCGGGACCGCGGACCAGAACGAGCCGTTCCAGCGGGCGAGCCTGGGGACGGGGGTGCCGCCCGCAAAGGCGAAGCCGCCGCCGGCGTAGAGCGCATCGCCCGTGCCATCGTTGAAGACGGTGAGTGCGTTGATGAGCCCGCCGCTGAGCCCCGGCCCGACGGCCGACCACTGCGTGCCGTTCCATTTGGCGATGTGGATCGCGCTGTTCCCGCCGGCGAAGAAGAAGTCGCCCGCGGCGTACAGGGCCGGGAGGTGCGGCCCGGCGCCGTCGTCGTCGAAGACCGCCAGGGCGACGACGTTGGCGCCGTTGATGCCGACACCGAGCGCCGCCCACCCCGTACCGGTCCATTTCGCGACGTGGTTGACGTTGACACCCCCGGCGGTAGAGAACCACCCTCCGACATAGAGCGCGGGCTGGTGCGGGCCCGGCCCATCGTCGTCGTAGACCACCCACGCCATGGGCCCATCGTTCATCCCGTTGCCAGGGTTGCCGAAGCCGTCGGCCCAGCCGAAGGGGCACTGGGCCTGGGTCGGGCGGGCTGCCGCCGCGAAGGCGATCGCCGTCAGCGCCACACTCAACGTCGCGCGGGTCATTGGGAGGTCTCCTTAAGACAGACACTGCGGATCGATCGCGTTACGGGCAGCCCGCGAAGAACGCTGTCAGGAAATCGAAGAAATCCTGAGAGTTCGTCACCCCGTTGCCGTTGAAGTCGGCGCTGCCGGCGAAGAACGCCGTGAGGAAGTCGAAGAAGTCCTGGCTGTTGACCACGTGGTCGTGGTTGAAGTCGGCGGATACCGGGGCCCACTTGGCGAAGCCGGCCGCGGGGCTGCCGCCGGCGGAGCTGAAGGTCCCCCCCGCGTACAGCGCCGGGCCGCCGCCGTCGTCGTAGACGCCGAGGGCGAAGACCCAGGGGACTCCCCCGCCCATGCCGCTGCCCAGGGGAGTCCAGGCCGTGCCATCCCACCTGGCGATCGAGCCGGCCGCGATGCCGCCGCCGGGGGCCGCGACGCCCGCGGTCTGGAAGTTGCCGCCAGCGTAGATCGCCGGGCCTGTGCCGTCGTCGAAGACCGCGATCGCGTAGATGAAGTTCGAGCCGTTGCTGTTGACCCCGCCCGCGAGGGACGACCAGGTGGAGCCGTTCCACATGGCGATGCGGTTGACCGTCGCGCCGCTGGCGTGGTCGAAGTACCCGCCGGCGTAGAGCTCCGGACCGGTGGGGCGGTTGAACGGGCAGAGGGCGTACACCGTGCTGTCCATGATGTTGGAGCCGAGGGTGGACCAGGAGAAGCCGTTCCAGCGTGCCGCGAAGTTGCCGACGACGTGGAAGAAGCCGCCGGCGTAGAGCTGCACACCTCCCCCGCCGCCCGCGCCGCCGTCGTTGTGCACGACGAGGGCCTGCACTGTCTCCTGGTTGCCGTTCATCCCCGGTCCCAGCGCCGACCAGAACTGGCCGTTCCACTTGGCGATGCGGTTGACGTTGATCGGGCTGGCGAAGTTGAAATCGCCGCCGACAAAGAGAGCCTGCCCGGAGCCGTCGTTGTGCGAGGCGAGGGCGAAGACGTGCCCGTTGACGCCCGCGCTCCCGACTGCCGACCAGGTCGTGCCGTCCCACCTGGCGATGTTGCTCGCGGAGACGCTCCCCGCCTGGCTGAACTCGCCGCCGGCGTAGAGCGCGGACCCCGTGCCGTCGTCGTGCACCGCCAGGGCGGTGATGTACCGCCCATTGGTTCCGGTGCCGAGCGGGTGCCACGCCTGCCCGTCCCACGCCGCGACGTGCCCGACGGGCATGCCGCCGGCGCTATTGAACCACCCGCCGACGTACAGCATCGGCGGGTGCGGGCCGGGGCCGTCGTCGTCGAAGACGATCATGCAGGTCGCGGCGTCGTTGACGCCGTTGCCGGCGAAGCCGTCGGCCCACCGGAAGGGGCACTGGGCGTGGGCCGAACCCAGGGCGAATGCCGTCACCACCGCCGCCGTCGCGACCGAAGCTCTCCGCAGCATGTCGGGCCTCCCGGAGAGCGGCGTTCCCACTCCCCAAAGCCCCCGCCGCCTAGACCCTCCGACCGTACCAAGGCGGCACCCCCGATGCAACGGAATTCTGCCGTCGCGGGGCCATGAAAAAACCCCGGCGGAGGGCCGGGGCTTGAGAAAGACCGAGTTTGGCTTGTCCGGCGGCGGCTCAGGCGGCCTTGCGGGACTGGTGCGAGAACTTGCCGATCCGGGCGCGGCCGTCGAAGCTGGCGCCCTCGGCGACCACGAGGCGACCGGCGACGATCTGGCCCTTCATCTGGGCGGAGGGGCTGAGGCGCATCTTGCCGCGGACGATCGTGCGGCCGTTCATGGAGCCGTCGACGTTCAGCGAGCCGGCGTTGATGGTGGCGTTGCAGGCGCCGGCGCGGCTGACGTGCATGCCGTTCCTGGCGCTGACGTTGCCCTTGAAGAAGCCGTCGACACGCATGCCGCTGGCCTGGACGGTGCCGCTGCAGCGGGCGCCCTTGCTGACCAGGAGCTCGCCGGCGGCGTTGATCGTGCCGTCGAAGCGGCCGGTGATGCGGGCGGCGCCGCTGGCGGAACCGGCGGAGTGCTTGGCGCGCCGCGACTTGGCGGGCTTGCGCTTGAGGACCCGCTTGGCGGCGCGCTTCGCCGACTTGGGCGCGGCGGCCTTGCGCGTGGAGCGCTTCTTCATGCTGCGGGCGGGCTTGGACTTGGCGGCCTTGCGGCGGGCGGACTTGCTCATTGGACGTGCTCCGGGGAAGGGTGTGCTGATCGGTTGCGGAACGCATCGGCAAGTCGTGCGATCGAGTTGAGAGAGTGGGGAAGAACGGCCGCTTGTAGCGGCGGCGGGGGTGGGTTTCTGCGGGTGGGGGAAGGCTTGACGGGTATAGGACCGCCCCGTCGTGCGCCGGGGGCAACGCGGCGCGCGGGTGTTGAAGAACAAGAAGGCATCGAGGCGGGGAGGGGGGGTCAGATCGCGAAGTACTTCGCCGCGGGGTGGTGGGCGACGATCGCGCTCGTGGATTGCTCGGGGTCGATCTGCCAGTTCTCGGTGAGAACGCAGCCGATGCGCTCGGGCTGGAGCAGCCGCCAGAGCTTCCCCTGGTCGGCCATGTCGGGGCAGGCGGGGTAGCCGAAGCTGTAGCGTGAGCCGCGGTAGTGCTGGGTGAAGAGCTCGCGGATCTTCGGCGAGTCGTCGCCGGCGATGCCCAGCTCCTGGCGGATGCGCTTGTGCCACATCTCGGCGAGGGCCTCGGCGGTCTCGACGCCCATGCCGTGGAGGTAGAGGTACTCCTTGTAGTCGTTCCGCGCGAAGAGCTCGCGGGTGACTTCGCTGGCCCGCGGCCCCATCGTGACGCAGTGCATCGCGATGACATCCGGGCGCCCCGCGGAAACCGGCAGGAAGAAGTCGGAGATGCAGAGGCGCTGGCGGCCGGGTTGCCGGGGGAAGGTGAAGCGGAGGAGCTCGACGGAGGGCTTCTCGGGATCGTGGATCACCAGGTCGTTGCCGTCGGCGTTGCAGGGGAAGTAGCCGTAGACGACGGCCGGGCGCAGGATGCGCTCGTTCCGGCAGCGCTCCTGGAGGCGCTCGAAGACGGGGCGGGCCGTGTCCTCGAGAAGGGCCTCGTACTGGGCGTCGGAGAGGGAGCCCTTCTTGAGCTGCCATTGGCCGCGGAAGAGGGCGATGGTGTTGATGTACGGGTAGATGTCGTCGAGGTTGAGGTCCGCGACGACGCGCGAGCCCCAGAAAGGCGGCACGGGGATCTGGGCCTTGTCGAGCACGGGGACATCGGATCGCTGGTCAGGAGACACAGCCCCGGTGGCCGGGCCGGCCTCATCCAGCTCGCGCTGCCGCTGCGCGCGGGAGCGCTCGACGGCCTCCTCGGCCGCGGCACGCTTGCCCAGCCGGGCGCCGATCTCCCGGTCCAGCACCGCGGCGTTGCCGCTGACGATGTGGTCCATGACCTTCAGGCCGTCGAAGGCGTCGTTGCCGTAGTAGCACGACCCCTTGTACGCCGAGCGCAGGTGGGATTCGCAGTAGTGGCGCGAGAGGGCCGCACCGCCGAGCAGGACGGGCGCGGCGATCCCCTCGGCGTTGAGCTCGCCGAGGTTCTCCTCCATGACGGCGACGGACTTGACGAGCAGGCCCGAGAGGCCGATGGCGTCGGCCTGCTTCTCGCGGAAGGCCTTGATGATGTCGTGGATGGGCTGCTTGATGCCGAGGTTGAAGACCGTGTAGCCGTTGTTGGTGAGGATGATGTCGACGAGGTTCTTGCCGATGTCGTGCACGTCCCCCTTGACGGTCGCCAGGACGATCTTCCCCTTGGTCTGCCCCTCGACCCGGTCCATGAACTTCTCCAGGTGCGCCACGGCCATCTTCATGACCTCGGCGGACTGGAGGACGAAGGGGAGCTGCATCTGCCCGGAGCCGAAGAGGTCGCCGACGGTTTTCATGCCGTCGAGGAGGTGATCGTTGATGATCGCCAGCGGCGAGTACTTCCCGCGGGCCTCGTCGAGCGCGGCGATGAGCCCCTCTTTCTCGCCGTCGACGATGTGGGCACGCAAGCGCTCCTCGAGCGTGAGGGTTCGCGCTTCCTTCTTGGTCACGGCGGCCGCGCCGTCGGTGAACAACCCCATGAACTGCTGGAGTGGATCGCCCCCCGCACCTTCTCTGCGCCGGTCGTAGATCACCTCCAACGCGGCCGCCCACTGCTCATCGGGGATCTTGTTGCGGGGGAGGATCTTGGAGGAGTGCACGATCGCGGCCGTCAGGCCGGCCGCGAGCAGCTCGTGCAGGAAGACGGAGTTGAGGACGACCCGCAGGTGCTCCTTGAGGCCGAAGGAGACGTTGGAGAGGCCGACGACGATCTGCGAGCCGGGGAACTCCCGGGCGATGAGGCGGACGCCCTCGATGGTCTCCAGGGCGCTCTTGCGGTCGGCCTCCATGCCGGTGGAGATGGGGAGGACCAGGGGATCGAAGAGGATGTCGGCCGCGTCGATGCCGTGGAGGCCGGTGGCGCGCTCGAAGGCGCGCCGGGCGATGGCGAGCTTGCGGTCGGCGGTGCGGGCCATGCTGGCCTGCTTGTCCTCGTCGATGGAGCCGATGACGACGCCGGCGCCGTAGGCGCGGGCGAGGCGGCAGATGAGGTCGAACTTGTGCTCGCCGTCCTCGAAGTTGGTGGAGTTGATGAGGCACTTGCCGCCGGCGTGCTTGAGGCCCGCCTCGATGGTTTTGGCCTGGGTCGAATCGATCATCAGCGGGGCATCGACCTGGCGGACGACGCGCATGACGACCTCGGCCATGTCGCGGGCGTTGTCGCGCCCCGCGTAGTCGACGTTGATGTCCAGCACGTGGGAGCGCTCGCGGACCTGCTCGCGCGCGAGGGAGACGATGCCGTCGAAATCCTCGGCCTCGAGGAGCTTCTTGAACTTCCGCGAGCCGGAGGCGTTCATGCGCTCGCCGACGATGAGGAAGGAGGTCTCCTGGCGGTACTCGGTGGGGGAGTAGAGGGACGTGCAGGCGGGGGCGGATCGCTCGGCGCCGGGTGCTGAGTGCTGAGTGGATGGCGAAGAGGAGGAAGAAGAGGAAGAGGCCGCGCGGTGGTTCTCGACGGCCTCGACAAGGAGCCGGATGTGCTCGGGGGTGGTGCCGCAGCAGCCGCCGACGATGTTGACACCGTCGCGCTGGATGAACCTGAGCATGGCCTCGGCGAAGGGCCCGGGCTGAAGGGGGAACTCGGTCTTGCCCTTGACGAGGGCCGGGAGCCCGGCGTTGGGCTGGACGGAGATCGCGCGCCGGAAGCCGGGGACGGCCGGGAATGTCGTCTCGCGCCAGTGCTTGCCCAGGAAGTGCACATGCTCGGCCATCTCGGTGGGGCCGGTGGCGCAGTTGAGGCCGAGGGAGGCGATGGGGTAGCCGGCGAGGGCCGCGGCCACCGCCTCGATCTGCGTCCCCAGCAGCATCGTGCCGGTGGTCTCGATGGTGACGGAGACGAGGATGGGATGTCCAGGGGCGTCTTCTTGCGCTCGTCGAGAGCCCCGAGGCAGGCGTTGATGGCGCACTTGACCTGGAGGAGGTCCTGGCAGGTTTCGATGAGGAGCGCATCGGCGCCGCCGTCGATGAGGCCGCGGGCCTGCTGGGTGTAGGAATCGAGCATCGCGTCCCAGGTGGTGTTGCCGAGGGTGACCAGCTTGGTGCCGGGGCCGATGGAGCCGACGACGAAGCGGGGCTTGTCTTCGGTGTGGAAGCGGCCGCACGCGGCCCGCGCGACCTCCGCGGCCGTCTTGTTCAGGGCATACGCCTGGTCGGCGATGCCGAACTCGGCGAGGACGAGCTTGTTGGCGCCGAACGTGTCGGTCTCGACGGCGTCGGCGCCGACGGCGAGGAAGGACTCGTGGATGGACTGGATGACATCGGGGCGGGACTTGACGAGGATGTCGACGCAGTTCTCGCAGCCGCAGTAGTCGTGCTCAACGGAGAGGTCGAGCGCGAAGAGGGAGGTGCCCATGGCGCCGTCGAAGACGAGGGTGCGTCGGTCGAGCTCGGCGAGGAAGCGGCTGGGCATGGAGGAGGTGCTCCGGCGGGGACAGGGACGGGAATCCATTATATCCATCTATCCGGATGAATGGATGGATGGTGGAAGAGGCACTGGGCACTCGGCACTGGGCAATGGGCCGATCTCTGGATGCCTGTGAAAAACCCCCGGGCAGGCCGGGGGTTGGATCGGGGTCGGGGGGTGGGGCGGCCCTCAGGACTGCGTGGCCGGCGCGGCAGGCGTGGCTGCCGCGGTGGGCTTGGCTGCCGCGGGCTTGGCCGCGTCGCCCTTGGCGAAGTAGTTGCCGCCGAACTTCCGCTGGAACTTCTCGATGCGCCCGGCGGAGTCGACGTAGGAGACCTTGCCGGTGAAGAAGGGGTGGGAGCCGGACCAGACTTCGACATGCAGCTCGGGGACGGTGGCGCCGCAGGTCATGACCAGCTCGCCGTTGTGGAAGACCTTGCAGTTCGGGTAGTACTTGGGATGGATCTTCGGTTTCATGGCCGCGGACTCCTGGAAGCGGGCGAAAGTGTAGGCGGGGAGGGGGCCGGTGTGGAGGACCACGCGTGTCAAACCGCACGACCATCGTCGAATGTCGGCTGTCGATTCAGCGGCGACGCCGCGTCGCGCCCACGCCGATGACGCCGAGCATCACCGCGCCCGCGGCCAGCGCCGGGATGGAGCGGCCGGAGTACAGGTCGCCGGTCCAGCGGCCGTACTGGAGCAACTGCAGCTCGAAGGCCATGTTGCCGTCGGGCGTGTTGAGCGTGGCGAAGGGGACGATGAAGGTCTGCGTGGTATCGACCATGGTGTAGGGCACGGAGCCGACGAGCGGCCCCCAGCCGCCACCGTCGGGCCCGCCCCCGGGGCCGCGGGTGGCGTCGCGGATGCGGATGTCGCCGGCGATGTGGATCTCCTCGCCGCGGATGATGGTCTCCCACGGGATCGCGCCGCCGAAGCCGTTGTCGCCGGGGAGGGTGTCGAGGTACCACTGGAAGGAATCGGCCTGGCGGCCCATGGAGTCGAGCGTGAAGAAATCCGGGAGGCGGTTGTACGTGATGGAGAAGGTGACGGTGCGGGCGTCGTCGTCCCAGACGATCGAGTGGTGCGTGGCAAACAGGGCCGGACCCCCCGCGGAGGCCGGGAGGGCGGCCGCGCCGAGCGTACAGAGTGCCAGCAGACGGATGGCGTTGGTGTGCATCGCGGATCGCCTCGGGCGAAGGGGAGTGGGCGCGGGCCGCGCCCGCGCCGGAAGAAAAGGGCCCGCGGCGTGGCGGGCAGGTATGAGATACCGCGCAGGGTGGCCCAACGCAAGCGATTCCGGGGGTGATCGGACCCTGGACCGGCAGGGGCGCGGGATAGGAGGATGGGAGCGGGTTATTGAGACGAGCCCGACCCGACGAACCCGACGCGCAAGCGAGGGGTGGGCGGACTTTTCGCTGAAGAGCGCCGGAGTGGTGTTCGACGAACCCGACGCGCAAGCGAGGGGTGGGCGAACGACTCGCTCATAAGCGCCCGACTAGTATCGACGTGACGAGACGTGACGAGAGTCTTGGGCGTGCCGCTCACTGAAGGGCGCCGCAGCGGACCATGCCCCTCCCCCTCGCCTACTTCCTGACCTGGATCTGCTACGGCACCCGCGTTCATGGCGATGAGCGTGGTTCCGTGGACATGACGCACAACACACTCAACACGCCTCTTCTCCCGCCGGATCCCCTTCGCGAGAGGCTTGATCGGAGCCTGATGCGATCCGCGCCGGTGACGCTCTCGCCCGCCGCACGCCAGATCGTTGATGAGGTGATCCGACAACACTGCGAAATCCGGGGCTGGCGCCTTCTCGCCCTCAACGTCCGCACGAACCACGTCCACGTCGTTGTGGACTGCCTCGGGCGCGCCTCGCCCGAAACAGCGATGGAGCAGTTCAAGGCATGGGCGACGCGAAGGCTTCGCGGGGCCGGGCTGATGCCAAAGGATCAGAAGGTGTGGGCCGAGCACGGGAGTACGCGCTGGGTCGGCACGGCGGAGAACCTCGCGGAAGCGATCGACTATGTTCTGAATCGGCAGTGAGGTCGGGCGCGTCCTGCGCACCGGCCTTCAGTGAGTTCGGCGCGTTTCAGCGAGACGTATGCCCACCCCTCGCTTGCGCGTCGGGTTCGTCACTACCCGTCACTACCACTCCGGCCCGCCTGAGTACCTTCCGTACACATCCGCCATCGCCTGCACCATCTCGCCGAGCGTGCAGTTGGCCAGGGCGCCGTCGACGAGCGCGGGCATGACGTTCTCCGCCGTGCGGGCCGATTCGCGGATGCGAGCCAGGGCCCTGGCCACCCCGCCGCTGTCGCGGCCCTTCTTGAAGGCCGCGAGGCGGGTGCACTGGTCGACCTCGACGGCGTGCGGGATCTGCAGGATGTCGATGGGCCGCTGGTCGGAGCCCTCGTTGAAGGCGTTGACGCCGACGATGATGCGGTCGTGGGCCTCGCACTCTTCGCTGAAGCGGTAGCTGGCCTCGGCGATCTGGCGGCGGAAGTAGCCGCGGTTGATGCCGGCGACGACGGAGCGGCCGTAGGTGCGGGGGGGGCGCGGGGCGTAGGCGGGGTGGGTGGGAGAGGCGTTGAGGCGTGCGGGCGTTGAGGCGTTGAGTGAAGAGGGGGCGGAATAGCTCCCCATGCGGTCGATCTCGTCGATCAGCGTCAGGGCATCGGCCTCCATCTTGTCGGTGAGGCTCTCGATGAACCACGAGCCGCCGAGCGGATCGACCGTGCGGGTGACGCCGGTCTCGTAGGCGAGGATCTGCTGGGTCCGCAGCGCCACCAGCGCCGCTTGCTCGGTGGGGAGGCCGAGGGTCTCGTCCATCGAGTCGGTGTGCAGCGACTGGCACCCGCCCAGCACGCCGGCCATCGCCTGGTAGGCGACGCGCACCACGTTGTTCAGCGGCTGCTGCTCGGTGAGCGAGCACCCGGCCGTCTGCACGTGCGTCTTCATGAACCAGGAGCGGTCGGTCTTGGCGCCGTAGCGGTCCTTCATCATGCGGGACCAGATGCGCCGCGCGGCCCGGAGCTTGCAGATCTCCTCAAAGAACTCGTTGTGGCTGTTGAAGAAGAAGGAGAGGCGCGGGGCGAAGTCGTCGATGTCCAGCCCCCGCTCCAGGCACGCCTCGACGTACTCCATGCCGTCGCGCAGCGTGAAGGCCAGCTCCTGGATCGCCGTCGAGCCCGCCTCGCGGATGTGGTATCCGCTCACCGA
>JBGPJM010000007.1:0-53255 GCA_041485385.1 Phycisphaerae bacterium
CTCGTCGATGCGGAGCTGGACCTGACGCTGCTCTGGATTCTCGGCCATGTTCGGAAAACTCCCTACTGAGGGCTGGTGTGGGCGTTGGCTCGCTCCGGCGGACACGACCGACCGGGTTGCAAGGGTAGCACGGTCACGTTCCGCGATCCGCCTTCCCGGCCGATTTCGCGGCCGGATCCGGCACCTCTTGCTTCCCCGCCGGCCCCCCAGCTCGCGAGAATCTCGCCTGACCGTGCAGCCCGGTCGGCAGGCCGTCCGGATTGGGCGCCTCGATGCGGACCAGGATCTTTCTCGACCCCGGGTCGCTCACCGGCGACTTGTAGATCACCTTCCCCTTCACCGCCGCCGTCTCCGGCAGGTCCTCCCACGCCACCGTCGCCCCGTCGCCGACCGCGATGCTCGTGGCGACCGCCGCGGGAACGCTCACCTCGACCCAGAGCGGGTCCGCCGACACGACCAGCAGCACCTTGGTGAGCTCGTCCACCGTCTCCCCGGGCCGCTTGTAAACGTCGACCACCACCCCGTCGATCGGGCTGACCACCCGCATCTGGTCAAGCATCGCCTGCTCGCGGGCCAGGCCGATGCTGTTCTCCTCCGACGTGCGGATCTCCGCCTCGACGTTGATCTGCGCCAAGTCGCGCTGCAGCCGGCGCGTGCGGATGTCCGAGTCGCTGGCGCTGTGCTTCTGGTCCGCCTCCTGGAGCAGCCGGAAATCCTCCTCGCGCAGCTCCAGCGTCTTCTGGGCCCCGCGCACCTGCGTATCGTTATCGGCCTTGTGCTTAGCCAGCGCGACCATCTGCCGCTGCACCGCGTCGTCCAGCTGCATGAGGATCTGACCGGTCTTCACCTGCTGCCCCGGCGACACGCTCAACTCGGCCACCTTGCCGCGGACCGCGAACGCCAGTTCAAGGCTGCTCGAGGCCCGGGAAAGGCCGTCGAACACACCCGGGGGATCGACCGGCACAGGGCCGGCCGGGCGTGAAGAAACCCCGGCGCCGTCCCCGCCGGCAACGGTGACCAGCGTCCCCACGGTCGCGGAGAAGACGAGGAGAGCGCCGAGACGACGCCCGTATTGCCTGCTGGCCGATCGGCGGTGCTGCATGGTTCGTCCACGAGTGGGCTGTGGCGGCGCTGGGTTGGGGCCCACGCTGGTCCGCCGCCATCGATACGTACCGGCGAGGCCCCGGTTCCCGCCCTCCTCAAGCGGGATGCCTCTTGCTGATGAACCGCTCGAACGCCGCGAGCGTTTCGCGGCTCACGTGGTGCTCGATCCCCTCGGCGTCGGTGCGGGCGGTGCCGGGCGAGACGCCGATGGCCTCGAGGAACCTCAGCACGGTCTGGTGGCGCTCCCGGACCCGCTCGGCGAGCTGCCGGCCCCTGGGCGTCAGGAAGATCGCCCGGTAGGGCTTCATGGTCACGAGGTCGTCGTCCTTCAGCCGCCCGATCGTGCGGATGACGGTGACATGCGTGACGCCCAGGCATCGGGCGATGTCGACGACGCGCGCCTCGCCGGCGGAGTCGATCAGATCGGCGATCATCTCGACGTAGTCCTCGGTAGTCTGCGTCGCCCGCGCCTGCCGCGCCTGGCGGAAGTGACCGGCCTGCTCCTCGGCCGGGAGCAGCCGCCGGGCGCGTCCGTTGCCCGGGGAAGCTCCGGCCTGCGCGGTGACCCCCCGCCCCCGGCGGGGGACGGGCATCCGTTCTGGGGTCTTGCGGGCTCTGGCCATCGCCGATCCTAGCCCCACGTGGCACGGTTTGACACATCGGAGCAATGCCCCTACAAGTGTAGCCGATAATACATATTCAGGCCGAGGGTACTCGCTGCCCGGCCCTGCCCGTACCGCGGAAATGCACGATGAACGACGTTCAGGGCGACACCCCGAGCTCCGCCGAGACTGTCGAAGCCGCGCGCACCGCGGACGGGTTCTGGCGACGCGCCCGCGTCGCCCCCAGCCTGCCCGAGGTCCACTGCAGCATGCGCGTCGGCCCCCCGGGGGGCGCCGGGTTCTTCCGCAAGCTGCTGGCATTCGCCGGCCCCGGCTACCTCGTCGCCGTCGGCTACATGGACCCCGGCAACTGGGCCACCGACCTCGCCGGAGGGTCCGCCTTCGGTTACCGGCTGCTCTCCGTCATCTTCATCTCCAACTTCATGGCGATCCTCCTCCAGCACCTGTGCGCCAAGCTCGGGATCGTCACGGGGCGGGACCTCGCCCAGGCCTGCCGCGACCATTTCTCCCGCCCGGTCAGCATCGGGCTCTGGCTCCTCTGCGAGCTGGCGATCTGTGCCTGCGACCTGGCGGAGGTGATCGGCTCGGCCATCGCGCTGCAGCTGCTCTTCGGCATCCCGCTCACGCTGGGCGTCTGCCTTACCGCCCTGGACGTGCTCATCCTGCTCATGCTCCAGAACCGCGGCTTCCGCTACCTGGAGGCCCTGGTCATCTCGCTCATCGTCGTCATCGGCTCCTGCTTCGCCTTCGAGCTCTTCTTCGCCCGTCCCGACCTGGCCGCCGTCGCCGCCGGGGCCGTCCCGACTTCCGAGATCATCACCAACAGCCAGATGCTCTACATCGCCATCGGCATCCTCGGCGCCACCGTGATGCCCCACAACCTCTACCTCCACTCCTCCATCGTGCAGACACGCAAGTACGAACAGAGCGACGCGGGCAAGGCCGAGGCCGTCCGCTTCGCCACGATCGACTCCACGCTTGCGCTCATGACCGCGCTGTTCATCAACGGGGCCATCCTCATCCTCGCCTCCGCCACGTTCCACTCCACGGGACAGCACGGCGTCGCCGAGATCGACAAGGCGTACGAGCTGCTCTCACCGACCCTCGGCGTCGGCGCGGCCAGCATCCTCTTCGCCATCGCCCTCCTCGCCTCCGGCCAGAACTCCACGATCACCGGGACACTGGCCGGCCAGATCGTGATGGAGGGGTTCCTCAACATCCGCCTCAAGCCGTGGGTCCGCCGCCTCATCACCCGCCTCATCGCGATCATCCCCGCCATCGCCTGCTCCGTTCTCTACGGCCACGACGGCACGACCAGGCTGCTGATCCTCAGCCAGGTTATCCTGAGCCTGCAGCTCCCGTTCGCCGTCATCCCCCTGCTCATCTTCACCGGGCAGAAGCGCAAGATGGGCCGCTTCCGCCCCGCATGGTGGGTGCTCACTCTGGCCTGGCTCACCGCGTCCATCATCGTCGTGCTCAACCTGAAGTACCTGTTCGACTGGGCGACGGAGCTGCTGGGCGGAGGCGCGGCGTGACCATGTACAAGCGGATCCTCATCGCCCTGGACACCGGGCCCGGCGACCGCACCGTGCTCGCCCACGTCGCGCAGCTCGCCCACCTGCACGGCTCGCGCGTGTTGCTTCTCCACGTCGCCGACGGCTGGGCCGCACGCCACTTCGACACGCTCAAGCTCGTCGAGTCGGAAGAGATGAAGGCGGATCGCGCGTATCTCAACGCCGAGGCCGACAAGCTCCGCGCCGGTGGCCTCGACGTCGCCGTCCATCTTTCCCACGGCGATCCGCCCGCCGAGATCCTCAAGGCGGCCGAGTCGGAGGGGTGCGACCTCATCGCCATGTCCTCGCACGGCCACCGCTTCCTGGCCGACTTGGTCCTTGGCAGCACCATCGAGGCCGTCCGCCACCGTGCCCGTGTCCCCCTCCTGGTCGTGCAGGCCGAACGTCCCCTGCCATGACCCGCGGCCTTCCGCCGAGGCCTCTGGATCAGCTCGTCCCACTCCCCCATAATCCCCTCGACCGGATCTCCCGCTACAAAGGGAACACTTCATGCCCCAGGCCGCACCCGCTTCCGCCGCAGCGCACTCATCTCCCTCCGCCGCCACCGGCGCGCAGGCCGCCACGACGCTCGGCGCCGACCTCGCCGCCAGCCCCGCCGTCCGCACCGCCATCGACACGCTCCTCCGTGAGGTGACGGCCCGTTCGTCGCGCCTCACGGACGTCCGGCCGGCGCACGATTCCCTGCATGAGCCCTACGAGGCCTTCCTCAAGCGCGCCGCCGACACCCGCGGGCGCGCCCTGCTTTTCCCCTGCCTAGGCTCGGGCCTTGGCAACGGCGCCCTGGTCGAGCTCATGGACGGCTCCGTCAAATGGGACATGATCTGCGGTATCGGTGTCCATTTCTTCGGCCATTCGGATACCGAGGTCCTCCGCGCCACGCTCGAGGCTTCCCTTGCCGACACGCTCATGCACGGGAATCTCCAGAGCGGTTTCGACGCCTACGAGTTCGCCGAGACGCTGCTGGGCGAGGCCCGCAAGGGCAGCCGCCTGAAGTACTGCTACTGCGCCACCTCCGGGTGCATGGCCAACGAGAACGCCATCAAAGTCTGCTACCAGAAACACGCCCCCGCCCCGCGCGTGATCGCGTTCAAGGATTGTTTCATGGGGCGCAGCGTCACCATGACCCAGATCGGCGACACCCCCGCCTACCGCGTCGGCGTCCCGCTCAGCACGCTGGTCGATTACATGCCCTTCTACAACGAGGCCCACGCCCGCGATGTGGGCCAGGCGAAGTACATCGACTCCGCCGTCGCCTGCCTCCGCGAGTACATCGAGCGCTACCCGAAGCAGCACGCGTGCTTCATCTTCGAGCTCGTCCAGGGCGAGGGCGGTTTCAATACCGCCCCGCGCGAGTTCTTCTCCACCCTGATGGACGTCTGCAAGGACGCGAAGATCGCCGTCTGGGATGACGAGATCCAGACCTTCGGGCGCACCGAGTCGATGTTCGCCTACGAGAGTCTGAGCCTCGGCCAGTACGTCGACGTCTTCTGCGTCGGCAAGATGAGCCAAGTCTGCGCCACGCTGTTTACCGAGGAGTATAACCCCGGCCCCGGCCTGCTCTCCGGCACGTTCACCAGCACCACCCAGGCCTTCAAGATCGGCAAGCGCGCCGTCGAGCGGCTGCGCGACGGTGGCTTCTACGGCCCCACCGGCTCCATAGCCCGGCATCACCGCACCTTCGCCGAACAGGTCCGCGCCCTGGCCGCACGGCACCCCGGCTGGTTCCCCAAGGTCGATGGCCTCCTGGACATCGTCGGCGGCGCCGGCGGCATGATGCGCTTCACCCCCTTCGCCGGTGACAAGGACCGCATCAACAAGTGCTGCAAGCACCTCTTTGACGAGGGCGTGATCGCCTTCTACTGCGGCCACGGCCCGTACCACGTCCGAATGCTCCCTCCCCTGGGCGTCATGAAGGAGTCCGACTGGCCGCGCGTCTTCCAGGTCGTCGAACGCGGGCTCGCAAAGGCCGACGGGGAGAAATGAGCGCTGCGGGCGGTGCCGGCCTCCATCGGTCGAAGACCCCCGTGCGCGGTATGCTCATGCGAGGCGACTTCCACCGGGGCCCGACGATGCTCAAAAAGAAGAACAACCTCGCAAGCGCCCTCGCCGCGGGGCTCGTGCTGTTTGTACTGGGTTGCCTGATCGTGTTCCTTGTCGCGACGTTGATCCGCTAGCTAGTCCACCCTGGCCAGCGACCGCTCGTTCAACTGGGGAATGTTTGGTGAGGACCTCGCTCGCGTGGCGGCGTGGGTAGCTTGGACAGGCTGGCTTGTCGCCAGCCAACCGAATCGTCCCGCTCGCCGCTCGCTTGCACTGGCGTTTTTCTTGCCGCTCGTTACAATAAGCATTCCGACCTAGGCTCTGCCTCGGGTCGATGGACTCCTCGAAGGGGCCGCCGCCGCACGCCGCGGGCACCGGGTATGGCCTGGTCGTTGTTCGTCGCGCTCCCCACGACCTGAAGTGGGTGAAGCCTCGATAATTCGAACTCTTGATCCCACGACTGGACCAATATCACAGAAGATTCGTATCAACTGGCAACCGACATCCGTCGAAGGGGGAATTGCTGATGGAAGTGGTCGAGTACATTGTCCGGGCCGATCAGCCGCGAGTGCTCGTCGTCTCGCAACGGCGCGTTCGGGCGATCATTCCTCGTTGCCTGGACTTCGAGTTCGAGGATCTCATCGCGTCGATTGACGATGCCGACATCATCGCGCCTCTCACCCAGAAGCTGGTGGACACGCCCGTCCGGCGTATCGCGCGCGGCCTCGAGCGGAAGAACCCGGCGTGCCTGGGGCGCCTGTTCGCCGGCGGCCGTCTGCGCCTCGAGCGCCAATACGGGCTGGTGTTCTTCGTGTGCATGGGCATGCAGGACCTCATTGGTCTCTGGCCGCTCCGTCCCTGGCTCCGAGCCGCTCGCTGCTCGGCCTGCTACATCGACGAGGTCTGGGCCCACGATGTCGGCCGCAGGTCCGGCGAGATATCGCTCCTTCAGCAGTTCGACTTCCTCTTCGTCGGTTGCCACGGGAGCGTCGACGCCATCGCGGCGGCCACGGGCAAGCCGACGGCCTACCTGCCACCGTCCACCAACACCCTGATGTTCTCGCCGTTCCCTGTTCAGCCGGAGCGTGTCATCGATGTGTACGCCATGGGTCGACGCCCGCGCCAGACCCACGAAGCGCTGCTCCGTCTGGCCGCCGAGCGGGGCTGGTTCTACATGTACGACACCTCCGCGGCCGCGCCGGTGCTCAGCCCTGTCGAACATCGCCGTCGGCTCGCCCACATGATCAACCGGACGCGCTACTTCCTCGTCAACGCGGCACGGGGCGACTCCCATGAGGAGACGGGCGGACAGCAGGAGGCCGGCTTCAGGTTCTTCGAGGGCGCCGCGGGCGGCGCTGTCCTGATCGGCGATCCCCCGAAGACCTGCATCTTCCAGGAGCTCTTCGGCTGGGACGACGCCGTGGCCTGCTTCCCGAAAGACTCCCCCGACGTCGGCGAGGTCATTGATGAGCTCGAATCCGACCCCGACCGGGTGGCCCGCATCTGCTCCCGCAACGTACGCAACTCGCTGCTGCAGCACGACGGCGTCTACCGCTGGGCTCAGGTTCTGGAGACCGTCGGCATGCGCCCGCTTGGGGCGCTCGACCGTCGGCGCCAGGCGGTGTCCGAGCGCGCCAGGGCGTTCGCGGAGCCGGCCGGCAGGGGCGCGGGCCCGCGCACGGACCCCGTGCGCACCGAGGCGGTCGTCCGCGCTGATCCGCCCCGGATCTGATACCCTGCGGGTCCTGTGCCCGGCACCGACCGGCGTGCGCCGCCGCTGGGGGGGGGTGGTGGATCGTCGCCTCTTCGGACCTGCCCTGAAGACCCATTGTCCGATCGAAATCGGGAGGCCTACGCCCCTTGACCGCGCAATCACCGCATCGCGTCCCCGTGAGCGCCGACGAGCCCGCAGCCGCGCCGTGCCGCGCATGCGGCCTTCCGCTCCGCCACACGTTCGTCGACCTCGGCCTTTCCCCTCTGTGCGAGAGTTTCGTTCCCAGGTCGCAGGTCGATGCCGGCGAGATGTTCCTTCCCCTGCATGTTCTCCTCTGCGACGGCTGCTACCTTGCGCAGCTTAAGGAGTACGTCGCGCCGGAGAATATCTTCACCGAGTATGCCTACTTCTCGTCGTACTCGCAGACCCTCCTGGACCACGCCGCGGCCTACGCCCGCGCCGTCGCCGCGCGGTTTGGTCTCGGTCCCGGCAGCACAGTCGTCGAGGTTGCCAGCAACGACGGCTACCTTCTCCGGAACTTCCGCGGTATGGGGATCCCCGTGCTGGGGATCGAGCCGGCCGCCAACGTCGCCGCGGCGGCGGAAGCCATCGGGGTCCGGACGCTCGTTCGCTTTTTCAACACGACGACAGCGCGCGATCTGGCCCGCGATGGCGTCGGCGCGGACCTTCTGATCGGCAACAACGTCCTCGCCCAAGTGCCCGCGCTCAACGGCTTCGTCGCGGGCTTCAAGGTCCTCCTCAAGCCCCGCGGCGTCGCCACACTGGAGTTCCCCCACCTGGTCCGCCTCGTGGAGGGCAATCAGTTCGACACCATCTACCACGAGCACTTCTCGTACTTTCTCCTCTCCACCACCGAGCAGCTCTTTGCCCGCCATGGCCTGACCGTATTCGACGTCGATGAGATCCCCATCCACGGGGGCTCGCTGCGTCTGTACGTCCGGCACACGGAGAACCCGGCGCTCCCGGTCACCGATCGCGTCGTGGACGTTCGCGGGTCCGAGACCGATCGGGGGGCCACCACCCTCGGCTACTACGCCTCGTTCCGGCATCGCGTCGAGAAGATCCGGCGCGATACCCTCCGCTTCCTCATCGACGCGCGGGAGCGCGGGCAGTCCGTCGTCGGCTACGGAGCCCCGGGTAAGGGCAACACGTTCCTCAACTACTGCGGCGTCCGCTCCGATCTTCTGGAGTACACGGTCGACCGGAACCCCTACAAACACGACCGCTTGCTGCCGGGATCACGGATCCCGATCTTCCCGCCGGAAAGGATCAACCAGACAAAGCCCGAGTATGTCTTCATTCTTCCCTGGAACCTCCGGGACGAGATCATGGCTCAGAACAGCTTCATCCGAAAATGGGGTGGTCGGTTCGTCGTCGCCATACCCTCCCTCACGATCATCGACTGACTCGCCCGGCGCGACGCCGGCCGGACGAAGGAGCCGCTTGTGAAGGTCGTCCTGTTCTGCGGTGGAAGGGGGATACGCATCCGGCAGTCTTCCCCGGACCTGCCGAAGCCGATGGTCCGGATCGGCTACCGGCCGATCCTCTGGCACGTCATGAAGTACTACGCCCACCATGTGCACACCGACTTCATCCTCTGCCTGGGGTACAAGGCCGACGTCATCAAGAACTATTTCCTCCGGTACAACGAGGCGCTCTCCAACGACTTCGTGCTCTCCGACGGGGGCGAGCGCATCGAGCTGTTCAAGAACGACATCAAGAACTGGCGCATCACGTTCGTGGACGCGGGCCTCAACGCGAATATCGGCCAGCGGCTGTTCGCCGTCCGCGAGCACCTCAAGAACGAGGAGATGTTCCTGGCCAACTACGCCGACGGCCTGACCGACGTGCCCGTGCCGGCCATGATCGATCAACTCCGGCAGTCCAGCGCCGTCGGCACGTTCGTCTGCGTGAAGCCGCTCAACTCGTTCCACATCGTGACCTCCGCCGGCGACGGCATCGTCAGCGACATCCGGCACATGACCGACGCCGACTTCTGGATCAACGGCGGCTATTTCGTCTTCCGCCGGCAGATCTTCGACCATCTTAACGCCGGGGAGGAGCTCGTCGAACAGCCGTTCCAACGCCTCATCGCCAAGCGCGCGCTGCTGGCGTACAAGTACACCGGCTTCTGGGGCTGCATGGACACGTTCAAGGACAAGCAGCGGCTGGAAAGCCTCTACGCCGAGGGGCGCGCCCCCTGGGTCGTCTGGAAATGAGCCGGAGGCCGGATGATCACCATCTCCCTCGACGCGTGGAAGCGCACGGGCATCAGCATCCTCTGCCTCGGCGCACACAGCGATGATATCGAGATCGGCTGCGGGGGCTCGATCCTTCGCCTGCTCCGTGAGATCCCCGGCGCCGCCGTGAACTGGGTCGTCTTCTGCGCCACCGGCGACCGCGCCGCCGAGGCCCGCGCCAGCGCCGAGGATTTCCTGTCCCTCACCACGCGAAGATCCGTCCGGCTCTTCGATTTCCAGGACGCCCACCTACCCACTCAGACCGCCGCCGTCAAACGCGAGTTCGAATCCTTCAAATCGCTCCAGCCCGACCTGATCCTCACCCACTTCCGCCAGGACCTCCACCAGGACCACCGCGTCATCTGCGAGCTCACCTGGAACACGTTCCGCGACCACCTCATCCTCGAGTACGAGGTGCCCAAGTACGACGCCGACCTGGCCGTCCCCAACGTCTTCATCCCCCTTGACGACGACACCTGCCGCACCAAGCTCGCCCTGCTCAACAAACACTTCGCCTCGCAACGATCCAAGCACTGGTTCGACGACGAGCTGTTCCGCGGCCTCCTCCGCCTGCGCGGCATGGAATGCCGTTCCCCCACCCGCTACGCCGAGGCGTTCCACGGGCGGAAGCTGGTCATCTAGCCCGCCCGCGGCCCCCCTTCCCGACCTGGCTCCGCATCCCGCCCCCATCACGCCGCGACGCACGCGCGAAGGATCCACGCATGAGAGTTCTCGTCACCGGACACCTCGGCTACATCGGCGTTGTGCTCACCCGGGTCTTCCTCGAGCGGGGGCACGAGGTTGTCGGCCTGGACAGCGACCTGTACCGCGAATGCACCTTCGGGCCCGAATCCGCCATCCCCTCCGTCCCCGCGATGCGGAAGGACGTCCGCGAGGTCGCGCCCGCCGACCTCTGCGGGTTCGACGCCGTGATGCACCTGGCGGGCCTCTCCAACGACCCACTCGGCGACCTCAACGCCCAGCTCACCTACGACATCAACCACCACGCCTCCGTCCGCCTCGCCGAGTTGTCCAGGGACGCCGGCGTGCCCCGGTACATCTTCTCGTCCTCGTGCAGCAACTACGGCGCATCGGGCGACGACCTGCTGACCGAGTCGGCCGCGTTCAACCCCGTTACGCCCTACGGCGAGTCCAAGGCGTTCACCGAGCGGGACGTCTCCCGCCTCGCCGATGACCGCTTCTCCCCGGTGTTCCTCCGCAACGCAACCGCCTACGGCGTCTCCCCCCGGCTGCGCTTCGACCTGGTGCTCAACAACCTCGTCGCCTGGGCCCTGACCACCGGGAAGGTCCTGCTGAAGAGCGACGGCTCCCCCTGGCGCCCCATCGTCCACATCGAGGATATCTCCCGCGCCTTCCTGGCCGTGACCGAGGCGCCGCGCGAGCTGGTGCACAACCAGGCCTTCAACATCGGCGCGACGCAGGAGAACTACCGCGTGCGCGACCTTGCGAATATCGTCGCCGAGACCGTCCCCGGCTCCACTGTCGAGTACGCCGCCGGCGCTTCCCCCGACAAGCGGAACTACCGCGTGAGCTGCGACAAGTTCGCCCGCGCCTTCCCGGCCTTCACCCCGCGATGGACCGCCCGCGTTGGTGCCCGCGAGCTCTACGACGCCTACCGGCGCATCGGGATCACCCTCCAGGACTTCGAGGGCCCGCGCTTCAAGCGGATCGCCCACATCCAGCGCCTGCGGGCCGGCGGCACGCTCGGACCCGACTTCCGGCGCACCGACAACTGAAACCGGGCTCCCCAGGGGTTCCTGTCCCGCTCCAGCGATGACTCAGCAGCACTCCACCTCGACGACTGCTCCTCGCTTCGATCGACGACCCGAGCCCAGCGTCGGGTGCGCCGCGTGCGGTTCGACCGGACTGGACATCTTCTACGAGATCGACTCTGTCCCTGCCAACAGTTGCGTGCTGATCCCAACCGAGGCCGAGACCGCGGCGTTCCCGACCGGTCGCATCCGGCTCGCGCTCTGCCCCGTGTGCGGGTTTATCGGCAACACCGCGTTCAATCCGGCGGTGATGGAGTACTCCAGTCGCTACGAGCCCTCGCAGGGATTCTCCCCGACGTTCCGGGCCTTCGCCCGCTCACTCGCCCAGCGGCTGGCCGACCGTTATTCGCTCCGGGGCAAGACGGTCATGGAGATCGGCTGCGGCCAGGGGGAGTTCCTGTCGCTGCTGTGCGATGTGGCGGGCTCTCGCGGCATCGGCATCGATCCCGCGTACGACCCGGTTCGCACCGTGCCGTCGCCGAGCGGGCCCCTCGAGTTTATCAGGGAGCCCTTCGGTCCCTCTCAGGCCAGCCTGCGGCCAGACCTGATCTGCTGCCGTCACACGCTCGAGCACATCCAGACTCCGGGGCTGTTCATCCGGCAGGTGCGTGAGGCGATCGCCCTTCGGACCGACGTGGCGGTCGTTTTCGAGGTGCCCGACACGGGGCGCATCCTGCGCGAGGGCGCGTTCTGGGACATCTACCACGAGCACTGCGCGTACTTCACCGCCGGATCGCTGGCGCGCCTGTTCCGGTCCTCGCGGTTCGAAATCACATCGCTGAGCCTGGAGTACGCGGGCCAGTACATCGTTCTCGAGGCGGCGGCGACGGACCGGCCGACCAGCGCAAGGCTCGAGCTGGAGGAGGACCTGGACGACATCATCGAGTCCGTTGGCGCCTTCCAGCGCAGGTGCGCCCCGACCATCAAGCGATGGCTGGGGCTGATCGACCAGTGGGGCCGCGCCGGCGAGCGGGCCGTGCTCTGGGGCTCGGGGTCCAAGGCCGTGTCATTCCTGACGACGCTGGGGATCCACCGGGGGATACGGCACGTCGTGGACCTCAACCCGTCCCGCTATGGCACGTTCTGCCCGCTGACGGGCCAGCGGATCGTGGCGCCGTCGGAGCTGAAGGAAATCCAACCTCACCACGTCGTAGTGATGAACCCAGTCTACATGCGCGAGATCGACGAGGAGCTCCATCGTCTCGGTGTGAGCGCCCGCCTCTGGCCGTTGTAGCCCTCGCGCGCCCTCACCGCCTTCCCCGCAACCGGCCGATGTGGTCCTTCGCGTAGCCGACGATCCCCTGCGGGTAGAGCGTCACCAGCATGACCAGCGATTTCGCCGCCAGGCTCAGCTTTCTCTTCTTCACGTTCTTCACGAAGTCGTAGCTGAGGCCGGGCCCGAAGAGGCTGATCCAGTGCTTGCGCCCCGCCCTGTACGCGGCCTCGCGGTCGGGGATGCCCCGGATGTTGGGGAGCCTCATCTTCATAGCGGTCAGCACGCCGCTGAGCGTGCGGGTGGCGCTTTGCGTCGAGACATTACCGCCATGCGAGCGGTA
Source organism: Phycisphaerae bacterium (assembly GCA_041485385.1). Classification (GTDB taxonomy): domain Bacteria; phylum Planctomycetota; class Phycisphaerae; order Phycisphaerales; family UBA1924; genus JBGPJM01. The sequence goes on from JBGPJM010000007.1 coordinate 12,666, forward strand.
CTGCACGACGACCTGGTTGTGGCAGTGGATCGGGAAGACCAGCGCCGTGCGCAGGTACAGCTCGTGGTCCTCCGAGATCCTCAGCCTCGTGTTGAAGACGCCGACGCTGTCGAAGACCGCGCGCCGGAAGACCGCCGAGGCCGGTGGCACCAGGCTATCCCCGGCCAGCAGGGTCAGGAAGCCGGCCTTGTCCACGGGCGTGCGCCCGCTGTGGAGCGTCTTGCCGGCCCCGTCGATCGACTCGTGGAACCCGTAGACAAAGCCGAGGTCCGGACGCTTGTCGAGCAGCCCCACGCCGATCTCCAACGCCCGCGGCAGAAGCCGGTCGTCGCTGTCCAGGAGCACGACGTACTCGCCCCGTGTCTCCCTCAGCGCGCGGTTGCGCGCAGCGCTCACCCCGGCGTTGGCCTGGCGGATGACGTGCACGCCCGGGAAGGCCGCGGCGATGTCGGCGCTGTTGTCCTTCGAGCCATCGTCGATGACGAGGATCGAGTAGTCGGTGAAAGTCTGGGCGAGCACGCTCTGGATCGCCTCGGCGAGGTACTTCGCGCCGTTGCAGACCGGGATAATCACGCACACCCGCGCCGGCGGGGCAGGGGGTCGCGTCTCCGGCGGCGGCGTGGGTTGGTCGCTCATTCGCCGGGAATATAGCTGATCGTCCCCTCCCAGGGGCTGCTGGCGGAGGCGTAGAGCCGGCGCGGGATGCGCCCCGCGAGGTACGACTGGCGGCCGGCGAGGATCGCGTGCCGCATCGCGTGGGCCATGAGAACCGGCTCCTTGGCGTGGGCGACGGCGGTGTTGAGAAGGACACCGTCGGCGCCGATCTCCATGGCGCTCGAGACATCGGAGGCCGCGCCGACGCCGGCGTCGACGATCACGGGGAAGGCGGGGCCGCCCGCCTTCAAGGTTTCGAGGCAGAGGACCAGGTTGCTGCGGTTGAGGATGCCCTGGCCGGAGCCGATCGGGGAGCCGGCGGGCATCACGGAGGCCGCACCGGCCTCCTTGATGCGCAGCGCGGAGATCGGGTCGTCGGAGGTATACGCCAGCACCTGAAACCCCTCGGCGACGAGGGTGCGCGTCGCCTCGAGAGTGCCGACCGGGTCGGGGAGGAGCGTCTTCTTGTCGCCGAGGACCTCGAGCTTGACCCACGAAGCGCCGGGGTTTCCGAACTGCTCGAGCAGGTCTCGCCCGAGGCGGGCGACGCGCACGGCATCCTCGGCGCTGAAGCACCCGGCGGTGTTGGGGAGGATCGTGTACCGAGCGAGGTCCAGGTGATCGAGGAGCGACTGGCCTTTGTCGTTGACGAGCCGCTCGCGCCGCACCGCGACGGTCACCACCTGGCAGCCGGAGGCGTCGAGCGCCTGCCCCATGAGCTCGAACGTGGCGTACTTGCCGGTGCCGACGAACAGGCGCGAGATGAACCTGCGCCCAGCGATGGCGAGCGGATCCAGGGCGGGATCGACCGGGGGCGGGGCGACCTGGACGGGCTGCGGGCGGGATGTGCTGTCGAGAGCGTTCATGGGCGGAGAGTTGAGTGCCGAGTTCTGCGAGTAACGTGCGGAAGGTGTGGGGAGGGAGGGGGGTCAGCCGCCGCCGACCAGGGTGACGACCTCGATCATGTCGCCTTCCGCGAGCTGGCGCTGCGAGTGCTGGGACTTGGGGACGAGGGCCTTGTTGACCTCCACGGCGCAGGGGCCGCCGGCCAGGTTCAGGCGGGCGAGGAGTGCCGCGACGGTCTCGCGGGGATCTACCTGCAAAGGCTGCCCGTTGACGGTGATGGTCACGGGAGATGGTATGGGGGGCGCAGACTGCGGGGGTGGGTCTGAGACGGCTGCCGTCTCAATCAACGAACAAGCCCAGGACGCGGGGGCGGGCTTAACCTGCTCGCCAAGACGGGGACCTCGTACGCGTACGTCGGCGCCCGCTCGGCCCGGTCAAATCCGCGCGACCCACCTCCGCAAGAACCGCGCTCCCAGGCAACAACGCGCCCCCGAAGAAACCTCTCCGTACCGCACTGGACATGTCAACCCCCCGCCGCCGAACTCGCACCCAGGACTGGCCCGCCCATTGCTGGAAGACACTGCCCGTCACGGTATGCCAGCGAAAAGGAACCACATGAATTCGAGCGGTAGCGAAACGTCGCGGCGATCATCGCGTTGGGGTTCGTTCCTTGTGGCCGCATCGGTGTGCATGCCGGCGCTGCTGGTCGCGCCTGCGCAGGCCCAGTGCCCCCTCTCCTTCGCTGCGGCGGTCAACTACGGCACGGGCACCGACGCGGTCGCCGTCGCAGTGGGCGATTTCGACGCCGACGGCACGCCCGACCTGGCCGTGGCGAACTACAGCGCCGGCAACGTCTCCATCCTGCTGGGCAACCCTCCCAACAGCGGCACGTTCCGGGCGGCGGCCTACTACGGCGCCGGCGCCGGCCCGATCTCCGTCGCGGTCGGCGACTTCAACGCGGACGGCGTGCCCGACCTGGCCGTGGCAAACTACGCCGGCAATAGCGTCTCCATCCTGCTGGGCAACGGCCCCCCGAGCGCCGGCACGTTCCAGGCGCCCGTCAACTACGCCGTGGGCGCCAGCCCATACTCCGTGGTCGTGGGCGACTTTAACGGCGATGGCAGGCCCGACCTGGCGGTAGCCAACGTCAGCAGCGGCAACGTCTCGATCCTGCTGGCCGGCGGCCCCCCCAACTCCGGCACGTTCCAGCCGGCGGTCAACTACAGCGCGGGCGCCGGCCCGGTCTCCGTCGCCGTAGGCGACTTCAACGCCGACGGCAGGCCCGACCTCGTCACGGCGAACTACAACAGCAACAACGTCTCCGTCCTGCTGGCCAACGGCCCCCCCAACGCCGGCACGTTCCGGCCCGCGGTCAACTACGGCGCGGGCGTGCGCCCGAACTCGGTGGCGGTGAGCGACCTCAACGCCGACGGCGTGCTCGACCTGGCCGTGGCGAACACCGGCGGCAACTCCGTCTCCATCATCATGGGCAACAGCGGCGGTACATTCCAGGCGGCGGTGAACTATGCCGGGGGCACAAGCCCGCGCTCCGTCGCGGTGGGCGACTTCAGCGCCGACGGCGTGCCCGACCTGGCCGTGGCGAACGCGGGCGGTGTCTCAATCCTCCCGGGACGCGGCTCCCCCAACAACGGCGCGTTCGAGGCGGCTCTCGAGTTCGGCGCGGGCACCGGCGCAGTCTGCGTCGCGGTAGGCGACTTCGACGCCGACGGCAGGCTCGACATGGCCGTGGCGAACAGCGGCAGCGACAATGTCTCGGTGATCCTGAACACGACCTCCGGCAGCTTCCCGACCCCCACCATCACCCAGCAACCGGTCGCGAGCCAGCTTGTCCAGTCCGGCCAGGCCGCCACGCTCTCCATCACCGCCGACGGGCACGGCAACACGCTCACCTACCAGTGGCGCCGGAACGGGACGGCCCTGCTCAGCGGCGGGAGCATCTCGGGCGCCGCCTCACCCACGCTGACCATCAGCCCGGCGCTTGTCGGCGATACCGCGTCGTACGACGTGCAGGTCAGCGCTCCCGCCTGCGGGGGCGGATCCTTTGTTATCACCAGCGCCGCGGCCGTCCTCGCCGTCGCCGACGCGTGCGCCGGCATGCAGCCGAGCATCATCCGACAGCCCGCGGGACGGACCGTCGTTCGGGGGAGCGAGGCCACGTTCACCGTCACCGCGGCAGGGCCCGCCGGAGGCGGCGGGGGATCGCTCGTGTACCGATGGAGAAGGAACGGCCTGAACCTGGCCGACGGAACCACCAGCACCGGCGCGGTCGTCGCCGGCGCCTCGACAGCCACGTTGACCATCTCCGCGGTGGCCATGACCGACGACAACGGCTCAGTGGACTGCGTTGTCACCAACGCGTGCGGCCTGACTCGCAGCGACCCGGCGAGCCTGGGCGTGACGCCCAGCTGCATCGCCGATGTCAACCGCGACGGCACGGTGAACTCTCAGGACTTCTTCGACTTCCTTACGGCGTTCTTTGCGGGATGTCCCTAGCGGAGAGCCCGGAGGGATACGGGGCCGAACACGCGGGAGCGGCGATGTGGGGCCGGCGGCGGTTGGTAGACTGCCGCCCGTGATTCACCGGACCGACCGCATCACACGCAGGTTCACACGCGGCGCCGTGGGGGCGCTCGCCTTCGGCGTGGTGTACACGATCGCCGCAACGGTGTATTCGCTGGCGCAAGGGAACACGGAGTTCGTGTTTTACGTCGTGGTGATGGCCGTGCTGATGGTCGTGGTCGGAGCGGTCCACCTGCGAGTGGGGCTGACGATGCTGGCCCTGTGGATGCTCGCGGCGTGGGGGCTGCTGCACATGGCGGGCGGGTTGTTGAAGCTGCCGGAGCCGACCGGGGTGCTGTACAACTGGTGGATCGTGGGGTCACGCAACGGACAGGGCCTGAAGTTCGATCAGTTCGTGCACGCCTATGGGTTCGGGACGGCGACGTGGGTGTGCTGGCAGTGCCTGCGGGGCTCTTTGGCCGACCCGCGCCCGCGCCTGGGGCCGCTGATGCTGTGCGCGCTAGGGGCGGCCGGGCTCGGGGCATTCAACGAGATCATCGAGTTCACGGCGACGCAGATCATGGAGAAGACCAACGTGGGCGGCTACGAGAATAACTCGTGGGATCTGGTGTTCAATATGCTCGGGGCATGCGCCGCGGCCGTTGCGATCCGGGCCGCGGCGGGAAACGACGGGAGAGACGACGGTGGAAAGGCGGAGCGGAAGCGAATGCGGCGAGGTTGAAGAGGGGGAAGCACGTGAACGGGCGACGAATGGGGCCCGGTGGTGATTGATGAGGTGGTGCGCATGGACCTGAGGCGACATGGGTGACGAGCGCGGGCACGCTGTTTGCGCTCTTGTTGGCGGGGGGCGCGGCGGGGCCGCAGCCGGAGGCTCAACCGGGGACCGGACCCAGGATCGTGCTGGACGGTAGGTTCGATGACTGGCCGGCGCCGGATGCGCAGGTCTGCGCCGATGCGGACTATGTGTACCTTCGGCTGAACCTGCCGGAGCCGGCGACGCTGCAGGCGGCGCCGGTCACCTACGAGCTGCTTCTCGAGCTGGACGGACGGGTGATCGATGTGAACGGCGCGGTCGAGGGGAAAGCGCCGCAGGAGCGCGGCTGGGACATGGCGATCGAGTTCTCGCCGCCGGCCTCGGAGGAGACGAAGAACAAGCGACCGAACGGGGTGCAGGCCTTTGCGCTGGACGCCCAAGGGCGAAGAATGCCGATCTCGGCCGCGGCAATCGACCTGGCCTTTGCGCCGACGTTCGCCGCGGCGCGCTTCGAAGTGAGGCTCTCTCGGCATCTGGAGGGCGTCAAGGGCGTCGTTGCCGACGCGCTGAACAGCGGCATCGTCATCTGGAGGATGGTGACGCTCGACGAGGCGGGGCACGTTCAGAGCCAGACGCCGCGGGTGACGGGGGAGCTTCCGAAGCGCATCGTTCACAGGACGCTGGCGGACGTGCAGCTGCCGGCGCCGGCGGCCGGGGCCGTGCGGGTAGTGTCATGGAACGTGCTGAAGGCCACGCCGATGAACGACCCGGAGAAGTTCGCTCGGGTGCTGACGGTGCTGGCACCGGACGTGGTGCTGGTGCAGGAATGGGAGAACACGACACCGGCGCAGCTCGAGGAATGGTTCAACAGGAACGTGCCGGGTGACCGGCCGTGGCATGCGCTCATTTCGGACGGATGGGGCGTGGGGGTGGTGTCGAGGCTCGCGCTGGAGAGGCTGGGGCCGGCGCACATCGACCGGCCGGCGGAGGCCGCGCCGGACCGGAATTGTCCCGACCAGGCGGTGCGTCTGGCCGGAGCGATTGTGACGACCGCGTCGGGACCGGTGGCGGTGGCGTCGGTGCACCTCAAGTGCTGCGGGAGCAAGGACAGCAAGGAGGACCTGGCGCGGATGGCAGAGGCCAAGGCGATCAACGCCGCGTTGGGGGCGGCGGTGAAGGACAAGGCGCTGGCGGTACGGATCATCGCGGGAGACTTCAACCTCGTGGGTTCGGAGCCGCCCCTGACGATCATGCGGGCGGGGCCGGACGCGGACGGCTCGGAGTTGTCGGTGGCGCCGGCGACAGTGCTTGGAGACGAGACGTTCATCACGTGGACCGATTCGACGACACCGTTCACGCCGGGGCGGCTGGACTATCTCCTGTACTCGGATGCGACGGCGGACGTGGTACGGGCATTCGTGGTGGACACGGGAAGGATGTCGGAGGGCGCGCTGAAGCGGGCGGGGCTGAAGGCGGAGGATTCACGGGCGAGCGACCACATGCCGTTGGTTGTGGATCTAACAGTCAAACGGTGAGGCGAACTCGTGACGGCATGGGGCGGGGCCAACATAGAGAGATCACCGGAACGGAAGGGCACGAAAAGAGAAGGGGCACGCGTTCTCCATGTCTACCGCATCATCTTCCAGGGCGCCAACGGAGAGGGTCGACGTGACGCGCCCGCCGCTGTACTTCACGTTCGGGAACCACATGCACTGGGTGGATATGCAGTGGCTGTGGGGGTACGACGTGCTGCCGGGGTCGGTGAGCGACATGCTGGCACTGATCGAGGCGACCGGGGCACGGGGGAACGTGAACTTTGATGCCGTGGGCTACGAGCGGATGGCCGCGGAGTGCCCCGAGGCGCTGGCGGCGCTGCGGGCGGCGGTGGCGAAGGGAACGGTGGAGCCGGTTGGCTGTTCCTACGGCCAGCCGTACGGGCTTTTTCACGGCGGCGAGTCGAACGTACGGCAGCTCACCTTCGGGGTGAGGACGACGCGCCGGCTCCTGGGGGTAAGGGCGCGGGCGTTCTGGGAGGAGGAGTTCTACTTCTTCCCGCAGTTGCCGCAGATGCTCGCACAGTGCGGGTACACGGGGGCGTGCCTGTTCTTTCAATGGACGTGGCACACGCCGGAGATGCCGCGCGAGAAGTGTCCGCTCATCCTGTGGGAGGGTCTGGACGGAACGCGGATCCCGACGTTGCCGCGGAACGAGCTGAACGTGCACCAGTGGCCCGAGGACTTTGCGGGGCTGTTGGAAGGCCCGATGATCCGCGGGGAGGGCGGCGGGGCGATGGAAGGGGGGACGATGGAAGGGGGGGCGCCGGCGGTGGTGCAGTGGCTGGAGCTGATGTCGAGCAACGACTGGATGTGCCGGTCGGAAGTGCTCCTGCCGCGCCTGAAGGAGTTGATGGCGGATCCGCGGTTCGAGGTGCGGGCGCGGACCCTGTCGGGGGTGATCGAGGAGTTGCATGCGCAAGCGGAGGGTGGGGCCGGGGCCCGGGCGGGGGTGCCGGTGCGCCGGTACGGCATGGACGATGTCTGGCACGGGGTGTCGCTGGGGAAGAACGGGGACAACCATCCGCGCCACAGCCGCGCGGTGGAGCCGAACATCCTCTCCGCCGAGGCGATGTCGGCGACGATGGGGCTGTTCGGCAGGCCGTACCCGAGCTGGGACGTGTACCCGACGTGGGAGCTGGACGAGTCCTGGCGTGAGCTTCTCGCGGCACAGCACCACGACAACCACGAGTGCGAGGGGCTGTGCGGGTTTATCGCGGATGCATCGTTCCAGCGGGCGGACCAGCTCGCGATGCAGGTCGCGTCGCGGACCGTTACGTTCCTGGCCGGGCGTGTGGATGCTCCGGCAGGCAGCCTGGTGGTGTTCAACTCCGCCGGGTTCCCGCGCGATCTCTACCTGACCGCCGACGACGGGCGCCCGCCGACGATCGTGAAGGACGTGCCGCCGTTCGGGTACGCGGCGGTGAAGCCGCACGCGGTCGCTCGCAAGCCGGAGCGGATCAACGCGCACGAGGAGCGGGGGGAGCTTGTCCTCTCGCGCGGCAAGTTCCGCGCAATGGTGGACAAGCGGCGGGGAACGGTGACGCAGGTCGTCTCGCCCGAGTTCCCGGAGGGGATGCTGGCGCCGGACCGGCCGCTGGGAGCGCTCTTCATGGTGCACGGCGACGGGCCGGACAGGTTCGAGAAGGCCGAAGTCGAGCTGGGCGAAGTGGCGAGCGTGCCGGTGGTGCAGGTGGTGCGCCACGCGCGGGACGGGGCGATGATCATGATGATGATCAAGATCACGCCCCTGACGGATTCGCTGGACCTCACGTTCATCTCCGAGCACGTGCCGCAGTCGGAGGCACGAATGCACGCCGGGTTGCAAACGACGATCGCCCCCGCGTTCGGCGTGGGGAAGATCGTCACGGACCATCCGTACGGCCAGAGCGCCGTGGAGGCACGCGGCACGTTCAAGCGCAAGTACCCCACCGGGGATTGGATGACCTCGGAGCAGGTCTTCGAGGAGATCAAGAACCCGTTCACCGCGCTGAGCTTCGTCGACCTGCTTGAAGGCGACGGCACCGGGCGCGGGGTGCTGTGCCTGCACGACGGCGGGGAGCAGTTCTTCCGCGAGGACGGGGCGGGTGGGGGTGTGAGGGCGCTCCTGACGATGTACGACGCGTGGGACGAGGACCAGTACCTGGGCCGGCTGCAGGCGCGCTTGAGCCTGACGCCGCACGGGCCGATGTCCGCGGCACAAAGGGCCCGCACTGCCGCGTCGACCCTGGGGAACTGGAGCGTCGCGGGGCGTGACGGCGACCCCGGGGACATCCCGGCGACGTTCGGGGCGCTCTGGATCGAGGATGCGCCGACGGTGATCGCCACGGCGCTGTTCCGGGAATCGATGAAGTCCGGGGAGCACCTGCCGCAGTGGGCGGGGCACCGGATGGCGGCCGAGTCGGGCGGGGCGTGCACGCACCCGTATGTCGTGCGCCTTGTGGAGTGGGAGGGTCACGCGGCGACGGTAACGCTCAAGCTCCCCGGCGCCGTGGGATCGTGCGCGAAGACAAACCTGCTGGGGGAGGTCTGCGACGGGACGGCGGGAAAAGGGGAACGGGGCGGGGAGGGGTGGTCGTCGGGGAATACACAGTGGCTGAAGGTCGAGCCGGCCGAACCGCCGGCGTGGGCCCGCGGGGCGAACATGGGGGGCGCGGAGATCCCGTGGTCGCAGGTCCGGTTCGCGATGCGCCCGCACGAGATCGCCACGATCATGGCCGACCTGGTGATGGGCCGAAAGCAGTTCCGCAACCTGGACGCGAAGCGCGAGGTTTGGGCGACGGTCCATAAGGAGAGGGGCGCCGCGGGTTAGGACGGCGGCGCGCGATCGGGCCCTGCAGACGCTAGACTGCCGCCCCATGCTCTTCCGACTGCTTATCACGTGGTTGCTCAACCTGGTCTTCGGGAATCCGGACAGGGTCCAGCAGGATCGGACGACATGGCCGACATGGATGGTCGTCCTGCTGATGCTCATGCTCGTGGGCGGCGGCGTCGGGGCGTTTGTCGCGCTGACGTGAGCGCCCGGGAGAGCGGAGAATGGGGTTCATCCAGCAGATCCCGGGGACGGTGCCCGTGGTGCCGCCGGCGCGGCATCCGAAGGCCAAGGGAGTCGGCGTCGTGGGGCTGCATGAAGGGCGGACGCTGCTCCTGGCGCTGAACACGCGGACAGCGCACGCGTTTCCGGCGGCCGGGTGCGACCTGAGCGAGGAGAAGCTGGCCGCGTCGCGCGCCGAGCTGCCGGGGCTGTTCTACACGGGCGACTACGCCGCCATGCTGGCGCTCCCGGAGGTGGAGATCGTCGCGGTGTACACGCCCGACTCTCTGCACGCCGAGCACATCGTGCGGGCATTCGAGGCGGGCAAAGACGTCATCTGCACGAAGCCGCTCGTGAACAACCTGCCCGATGCGCGCCGGATCCTCGAGGCGGGGCGCCGGACGGGAAGGCGGCTGCTGGTGGGGCAGTCGACGCGGTTCTTCGAGCCGTTCCGGCGACAGCGGGCGGCATTCGAGCGGGGCGAGGTAGGGCAGGTCGAACTCGTGGACGCGCACTACATCCACCGGATGGACTGGTACTACCGGAAGTCTCCGTGGGTGGCAACGGAGACCGACTGGGTGTTCCTGGGGTTGTCGCACCCGATCGATCTTCTGCGGTGGTACCTGGGGCCGCTCAGGCAGGTGCAGGCGCTGGCGGCGAGGTCGTCGATGGGGGCCGGGCACGGGCTGAAGGGAAACGACATCTACACGGTGAGCGTCGTGGCCGCGTCCGGACGGCTGGGGCGGGCGATGGGGCACTACGGCATGCACGAGCTTCCCTCGGCGCGGAACTGCATCGAGTTGGTGCTGTACGGATCAGCGGGGACGTCGATGGCGCAGTACCACGACATGCGGTATGTGCACACGGGCAAGGCTGGCGAGGCGGGCGCGGACTTCCGGGCGGGTGAACTGGAGGAGGTCACGGAGGATTGCCTGTACGCCGGGCGGCAGTACTACTTCAACTCCGAGGTGCACGGGATGCACTATGGCGAGTTTGCGAACTATGCCGACTATTTCGCGCGGGGGCTGATCGAGGGGACTGCGTGCTCGCCCGAGCTCGAGGAGGGGGTGGAGACGGTGTGTGTGATGGAGGCCGCCCGGCGGTCGGCGGCGAGTGGAACGCCGGTGGACCTGGAGCCGCTGCTGAGTGAGGTCGGGCTCCGGTAGCGAGCGACCGGCGACGTGGACGCCCGAACATTTACACACCCGTGACACACCTCGGCCCAGCTGGCCAGTACGGTCTAGCTAGGCGGCGCTTCTCGATTCGTCCGTGCTTCTAGGTAGCCCCCCAACTGCCGCCGCTGCCAAGGAGGTCCCCATGCGCATGGTCGCCAGGTTCGCCGCGGGTCTGTTCTCGTGCCTTCCCTTGTGCTCGATGGCCCAGACGCACGGTCAGCCGACGGTCAACGTCGACATCGACATTCACTTTCCTGCGGCCAACATCGTCGTGCCGCAGCAGTGCTCGTTTGTCGTGCGCCCGGGCGTGGATCGCGTGAGCATCCAGGGGGTGGACGCGACGGTGGACATCGTCGAGCAGGTGGCGACAACGACGCTGAAGATCACGCTGGCCAACCCCGGGCAGCGGCAGCTGGAGGCCGAACTTCTCGTGCCGGTCCCGGCGCAGGCGACGGTGCGGTCGTTCCACTTCGACGGGGCCGGGGACTGGGGGGGCGGGCCCGAGCCGAGCGTGCGGCTACTGCCGCGGGACGAGGCGCGGCGGCTGTACGAGTCGATCGTGCGCCGGGCGCAGGACCCCGCGCTCCTGGAGTTCGCGAACTACAACCTGGTGCGCTCGAGTGTGTTCCCGGTGGGACCGGGGGCGACGCAGGTGGTGACCCTGACGTACGAGAACATCCTCGATGCCGACGGCAGCCGCGTGGACTACATCCTGCCGCGGACCGAGTCGCTGGAGCTCAGCACGGTCAGGTGGACGATCGCGGCGCACGTACGGACCAGGCGGCCGATCTCGACGATCTACTCCCCCAGCCACGAGCTGGCGACCCGGACGCGGGCGGATCACGAGGCGAGCGTCGAGGTGACGGCCCAGAGCGCCACGCAGCCGGGGTCGTTCCGGTTGAGCTATCTGCTGGAGGACCGGGGCGTGACGGCGACGCTGATGGCGTACCCCGACGCGGAGGTTGGCGGCGGCTACTTCCTTCTGCTGGCGGGGATCCCGCAGAAGAACGACAATGACGGTCCGAAGCAGCAGCGGGAGGTCATGGTCGTCATCGACCGCTCGGGGAGCATGAAAGGCGAGAAGATCGAACAGGCGCGGAGCGCGGCGATCGCGATCGTGGACGGGCTGGAGCTCGGCGAGGCGTTCAACATCATCGACTATTCCGACTCGGTGGCGATGTTCGCCGACAAGCCGCTGGTGAAAGACGCAAGGATCTCCGCCGACGCGCGGGCCTATCTGCGGGCGCTCAAGGCCGACGGTGGCACGAACATCCACGAGGCCCTCGGGATGGCGGTCCGGATGAAGCCCTCTGAGGGGATGCTGCCGCTGGTCCTGTTCCTGACCGACGGGCTGCCGACGGTGGGGAACACCAGCGAGGTGGCGATCCGGGAGGACACGTCGCGGGCCAACGCGTTCAAGCGGAGGATCTTCACGTTCGGAGTCGGCTACGACGTCAACGCGCCTCTGCTGGACCGGCTGGCCGAGTCGGCGCGCGGGACCAGCATCAACGTGCTGCCTAACGACAACGTGGAGACGGCGGTGTCGCAGACATTCCGGCGCCTGCGAGGGCCGGTGCTGTCCGAGCCGAATCTGACGATGCTGGACGCGGGGGGATCGCCGACAACGCGGGCGGTCCGCGAGATGATCCCGCCGGCGCTCCCCGACCTGTTCGAGGGGGACCAGCTCGTAATCCTGGGGCAGTACAAGGACGCCGACGAGCTGCGGTTCCGGCTGGACGGGGGCGTGCACGGTGACCGCACGAGCGGGGCGTGCGAGTTCCGATTCAAGCTGGACTCGGCGACGACGCGGAACGCGTTCGTACCGCGCCTGTGGGCCAGCCGCAGGATCGCCATGCTGGTGGACGAGATCCGTCAGCGCGGGGCCGAGGCCCCCAGCTCCGATCCCCACGCGAACCCGCAGACCGACCCGCGGACGCGCGAGCTGGTCGAGGAGATCGTTCGGCTCTCAACGCGGTTCGGCATCCTCACCGAGTACACGGCCTTCCTGGCGACCGAGCCGGGCGTGAAGCCCGACGAGCGGCACCTGAGCCTGCGCGCGGCGGCCGACGAGGCGTGCAAGAACCTCCAGGAGCGAGCCGTCGGCGTGCGGAGCGGGGCCGCGGGCGTTAACCAGTCGCTGAACGTCAAGGCCCAGGCCGCCCAGGCCTGCACCAACGGCAAGAACGAGTACTGGAACGCGGAGATGAAGCGGGTCAGTATCTCGACGGTGCAGCAGATTGCCGACCAGACCCTCTTCCTGCGCGACAACCGCTGGGTGGATTGCCGGATCAGCGAGAAGGACCCCGCGGCCGCGCCGGACCGCGTTGTCGAGTTCGGCTCCCCCGAGTATTTCGCGCTCGCCAAGACCCTCGCGGACCAGGGCAGGCCGGGAATCATCGCTGTCCGCGGCGAGGTCTACGTGCTGGTGGACGGGAAGCGCGTGCTGATCAAGGGGAGCGGCGCGGCCCCAAGGACCGATGGACAATGAGGGGCCTTGCAAGGCCAGTCGCCCGCGTACGTTCTTCTCCGGAGTCCCAACCCCTGTCCCCGGTTTCCTCCTGCGCCCACCATGCCCACCGCCACCGTGCTGGTTATCGAGGATGACGCCGCGATCCGACGCGGGATCGTGGACGCCCTGAAGGTGTCGGGGTACACGACGATCGAGGCCGCCGACGGCGAGGCAGGGTTATCGGCCGCGTCGACCCCGGGGATCGACTTGGTCCTGCTGGACGTGCTCCTGCCGAAGCTCGACGGCTTCCGAGTCCTGGAGAGCCTGCGACGCGACAGGTCCGGCGTGCCGGTCATCATGCTGACGGCGCGGGGGACGGAGGAGGACCGGGTGCGCGGGCTCCGCGGCGGGGCCGACGACTACGTGGTCAAGCCCTTCGGCGCTCCTGAACTTCTGGCCCGGGTGGAGGCCGTACTGCGGCGTTCCGCCGAGCGCCCAAGCCCGCTGGCCCCCATCACCATCGCCGGCCGGACCATCGACTTCCAGCGTAGGGAGGCGAGCCTGCCGGGGGGCAAACGCGTCATCCTTTCCGAGCGAGAGGCCGAGATCCTCCGCTACCTGGCCACCAACCGCGGGCGGGCGATCACCCGGGAGGAGCTGCTGCGCCGAGTGTGGGGGATCGATCCGCGCGGCGTGCAGACGCGTACCGTTGATATGCACATCGTGCGTCTGCGCGAATCGCTGGGGGACGATCCGGCGGACCCGCAGGTCATCCTTACCGTGCGGGCCAAGGGGTACATGCTCGGGACCGCGGAGGACCAAGCTTGAAACATCGGCGACGGACATTCGTGTTGTTCGCGGCTTGCGCCGGGGCGGTCTTCGGGGCCATGACGTGGCTGACGATGGAGTTGCGGGCGCTGGAGCGGCGGGAGGCGGAGGCGAAGGCGGACGCGGCGTTCCAGGCCTCCATCCGCACCGCGCTGTGGACGATGGACTCCTACCTGGCGCCGTTCTTGACCAAGGAAGCGGTGCGGTCGTACCTGCAGTACTCGGCCTTCTATTCGCCGGACCTGGCGTACAAGGACGCGTTCAGCGCGATGGCCTGCAAGGGCGACTTCCAGATGCCCTCGCAGCTGCTGTACGACGGCGAACCGCAGTTCTGCCGCCTGCATTTCCAGGTGAAGCAGGACGGCAGCATCACGACGCCCCGGCTTCCCAGCAACAGCCTGATGCAGAACGAGGCGCGATGGAACTACGTCTCGGAGGGCAACCTGGCGCACGCGTCGGCGCTGGTCGGGGCGCTGGAGTATATCGCGCCGCCGGAGCAGCTGCGGGTGCTGGCCCTGGACGCACTCAAGCGCCAGAAGGCTCGCATGGTGCAGGGCGATTCGCTCGCCGCCGGCGCGTCAGAGCCGCTGCAGAGCTCGCCGGGCCAGCAACAGGCCCAGGGCAAGCAGGAGTGGGCCCATCGCCAGCAGACGGCAAGCGAGGCATACAACACCAAGCCCAGCGCCTCGCCGCCAATCGCCCTCCCGGAAACCGACGTCGAGACCGGCCCGCTCGCGCCCGTCTGGGTCGGTGACAAGGGGAAGGACAGGGAGCTGATGCTGCTGCGGATGGTGCGGATCAAGGACGAGCAGATCGTTCAGGGCGTCTGGGTGAACTGGCCGGACCTGCGGGACGCCATGCTCGGGCTGGTGCAGACCCTCACGCCCGGCGCCACCCTGGTGCCGACCAACTCGACCAGCACCGAGGGTGACCAGCTCGCCGGCATCCCCGCCGTGCTCGTGCCGGGGCCGCGCCCGGCGGCGGTCGGCGAGAAGGCGGTGACCCCGATCAGCGCTACGCTGGTGATCGCTTGGGGGGGCGTGGTGGCGGCAACGGTGGCGATCGGTCTCGTGATCCGCGCGATCATGGAGCTCGGCGAGCGGCGCGGACGCTTCGTCTCCGCCGTCACCCACGAGCTTCGCACGCCGTTAACGACGTTCTGCCTCTATTCGCAGATGCTCGCCGACGGGATGATCCGCGAGGAACCCGCCAGGCGGGAGTACCTCGTGACGCTCAAGCGGGAATCGCAGCGCCTCGCCAGGATCGTCGAGAACGTGCTGGGGTACGCCAGGCTCTCGGAGGTCCGCGCGGCCGTTCAGAATGAGTGGGTCGACGCCGCGAACCTGCTGGACCGCATCGTCCCCGGCCTGGTGCGGAGGGCGGCCGACGCGGGCATGCAGCTCGTGGTCGAGTCGGACCTCCCGCCGGGCGTGCAGGTACGCGTGGACCCGCAGACGGTGGAGCGGATCCTGGCGAACTTGGTCGACAACTCATGCAAGTACGCCTGCGGGCCGTCGGCGGGCCATCCGGACCGGCGCATCCACGTTCGCGCCCGAGCCGGCGGTGGATTCCTGGAGATCCAGGTGGCCGACCACGGCCCGGGGATCCCGGCCGCCCTGCGCCGGCACGCGTTCCGGGCCTTTAACCGCGCGTCGCGCGACAACTCCAACACCGCCCCCGGCCTGGGGCTGGGTCTGTCTCTGGCCAGGGGCCTCGCTCGTGAACTCGGGGGAGACCTCCGCATCCTTTCCCAGGTCTCCGGCATGACCGGCGCCACCCTTTCGCTCACTATTCCGGCCACCATCCTCACCGCACGAGCCGAGCCAGCCCACGCATGAGGCCCGATTCACCTTTTGAGATGGCCGCTAGCCTTGCACGGAACCGGACCCCCGCGGTACACTTTCTTTGACGTGCTTTGCATCCGTGGCATTGTTCAGCTAGGCTTACACGTCTTTGTTTGGCACGACGCACGCCATGACTGCCGGACAGCACAACCCAGGGAGTGACCAACGCCGGCGCAGGAACGGCGCGGGTTTCACGCTGATCGAGCTGCTCGTGACCATCGCCATCATTGGCGTGCTGCTCTCGCTGTTGCTCCCGGCCGTCAGAAACGCGCTGGGTGCGACGCGCGGCTTCAAGTGCAAGCTGTCGCAGCGGAGCGTGGCGTTCGACTTCTCGGTGTTCGCCGACAACGAGCTGCACGGTAGCCGCGGGGACGACGATCAGTTGGCCAAGGGCCACTTCCGCCTCGAGACCTTCCAGGAGTCGGAATACCAGGTCGACGAGTTCTGGAACTGGGGCGGCGACAACCAGGTCGAACTCCCCGACGCCGCGGGCAACGACCCGATGCGTTGCCCCGAGGTCCGCGGAACGATGGTGCTGCGGCGCAACATGGCCTGCACGCAGGGCGCGATCGATCCGCCGGAGAGCATTTCCTTCGGCTTCAACGTCCGGCTGCACATCGCGGAGGTAGCTGCACCAGGCGGGGGAACGAGGCAGACGTCCGTCCAGTTGACAAGTGCCATCCTCCAGCAGACCGACGTACCCCTGTTCTGGGATGTGGACGGATCGCAGGCAACCCAGTTCGATATGTGGCCGGTCTTCTCCGGCCCGTCGCTTGACAGCCCGGGGGTCTTCGCGAACGACCGCTACTGGTTCCCCGGCATGCGGCACAACGGCCGGGCCAACTTCGCGTTCATCGACGGGCACGTCGAGGAATCTCGCACGCCCCTCCAGGAAGCTGCCTGGAACTGGGGCTACCAGCCGCCGGTCCGCTAGGCGCGGCCAATGTCCCTCCAAAGGAAGTTCGCGATCCTGATCGGGCTGCTCGCGCTGACGGTGGTCGGCTCGCTTGTTGCCGCGCTGGTAACAGTCTCCATCCAGCACCGCCAGCTGGTGGATCCGTTCCGCTCGATGGCGTCGGTACTGACCGACATCGGAAGGATCAAGCGGAACCTGGAGACGCAGGAGCGGCTCCTGGCCGCGCCGGTCCCAGTTGTTCCGTTGACCGATCTGGAGAGGGTCAGGCGGGCTCTGGCGAATCAAGCCAGGCTCGTGCCGAACCTCCCGACGACAGCGGGCGCCGAGCCGGAGCCCGACTCGGCTCCGGCCATCGAACGATTCCGGAGGGCCGCCGACGATACCGCCGTCCGGCTGCGCGCCCTGAACCAAAGCGAGATCTCCCTCAATCGCGCCGGGAAGAGCACGGTCCGCAACCTGGACCAGCGTGTCCGCGAGTTCAACAGCGTGGCGATCGCGTGGTTCGCGGCGGACGACCAGGGGGCGAGGAGGCTCGCCTCGGCCCGGCGGTACGAGCTGCACGAGTTGATCGAGCGCGTCGAGCGCCGGATCCTGGAGGACCAGGCGACGGCAGCGGACTACGGCGACGCAATGCGCCAGCGCCTCGGATGGGTGCTCGTCCTGGCCCTGGGGACCGCAATACTCGTGGCGGTCCTGACGCTGATCCTCGTCCGGCGGTGGGTCGTCCGCCCGGTCGCGGCCCTCAGAGCGGCCACGGAACGCCTCGGCTCCGGTGATTTTTCGCACCGTGTCGTCGTGGACCCCTCGGCCGGCGACGAACTCGCCCAGCTCAGCCACGAGGTGAACGGGATGGCCTCGCAGATCGTCCGCATGCAGGACGAGCGGGTGGAGCGGGAACGCCTGGCGGCCATCGGGGAGATGGTCAGACGCCTCGCCCACAACCTCCGCAACCCGCTCGCGGGTATCCGGGCCTTGGCCGAGCTGACCGCCGGGGAACTCGGCCCGGAATCGAACCTGCACGAGAACCAGACCCGCATCATCCAATCCATCGACCGATTCGAGAAATGGCTCTCCGACCTGCTCCGCGTCACCAGGCCGCTTGCGATCAGCCCCGAGCCATGCAAGGTCCGGCCGCTGCTCGCGGGCGTCATCGATGCCCACCGGCCGATGGCGCAGTCCAAGAACATCGACCTCGAGCTCGACGATTCCCAGATGCCGGAGGAGGCCGTCTTCGACCCCCGCCACCTCGAGCACACGATCGTCGCGATCGTGACCAACGCCATCCAGGCTTCGCCACCAGGCTCGAAGGTCCGCATCGCGGCTAGGCGAGCAAGCGATCAGGAGTGGGAAATCAGCGTCGCCGACCAAGGACCGGGAGTTCCCCCCGAGTTGCTCGATCGGATTTTCAACGCATACTTTACGACGAAGCGTGATGGCAGCGGCATCGGGCTTGCTATAGCACAGCAGGTGGTCCGCGCGCACGGGGGCAGGATCACCGTGGAGAAGGGCCTTGGCGACGCTGACCGCAACGGCACCAGCGCAAGCGGAGCGACCTTCGTCGTCCGATTACCCCTTACACAATCCGATCAATCCGAAGCCTCAACCCCGTCCGACGTCCCGGTCCGATCCGAAGAAACGGCCAGGTTCCGCCGAACAGGAGCACAGGGTGGCGAGAACTTTGATCATCGAGGACGAAGAGAACGTCCGGTTCTCGATTCGACAAAGACTGACCAAGGCCGGGCATGACGTCCGCGAAGCGACCTGTCTCAAGGACGCCCGTGAGCACCTGCGCCAGACCGATTTCGATCTCGTTCTGACCGACGTCATGCTCGGGAGCGAGAACGGGATCGATCTGGTCCGGGAACTGCGTGCCGACGAGTTCGACGGCGTGATCGTGGTCATCACCGCCCACGGAACCGTGGAGAGTGCCGTCGGCGCTATGCGCGACGGCGCCGACGACTACATCCAGAAACCGCTCAGCCTGACCGAGCTGTCGATCCAGGTGGACAAGCTCCTTGAGCACCGGCGAATGGCCCGCCGACTTCAGCTCTACGAGAGGCTCGAGCAGTCCCGCGAACAGTCCAACGAGGTCGTCGGCGACAGCCGGATCTGGAAGTCAACCCTTTCGCTCGCCGCAAGGCTGGCGGAGATTCCGATCAGCTCCTCGGACGCCGGGAGCGGCGGCGGCAGCCTCCCGGGCATCCTCCTTCTCGGCGAGACCGGCGTGGGCAAAGGGGTGCTGGCCAGGTATATCCACGCCCAGGCCGACGCCGTGGCGGGCGCCAGGAGCGGCGGAAAGAGCCCCGCAAGCCTTCCCTTCGTGCATGTGAACTGCTCCGCACTCCCGGCGACTCTGGTGGAGGGGGAGCTGTTCGGACACGAACGAGGCGCCTTCACCGACGCCCGCGAGGCCCGCGCGGGCCTCTTCGAAATGGCCGACGGCGGCACGATCTTCCTCGATGAGATCTCCGAGATGCCCCTGGAGCTCCAGGCCAAGCTCCTCCTGGTTGTGGAGCACGGGGTGTTCCGGCGCGTCGGCGGGACGAAGGAGCGCTCGGTGCGGGCGCGGGTCATCGCGGCCTCGAACCAGGACCTCGACCAGCGGGTCCAAGCGGGAACCTTCCGCCGCGACCTGCTGTACCGCCTCAACGCGTTCACAATCCGGATCCCGCCGCTCAGGGAGCGGGGCGAGGACGCCCTGCGTATCGCCGACGCGACGCTCGATCGGCTGATCCGACGGTACGCGCGCCCAGGCCTGACCTTCGGCCAGGCCGCACGGGAGGCGATCCTCGAGCACGCCTGGCCGGGGAATGTCCGGGAGCTGGTCAACTCGGTTCAGCGGGCCGCCATGCTGTGCGAGGGTCCGGCGATCGAGCCCCTGGACCTTGGTCTGACCGGCCCCATCCCGACTCCCGTCCTGTCCGCCGGCCAGCCCGGTCCTGCCGCGACGACGGAGCTGGTCTTTGACTTCCAAAACGGCATCCACACCGCCGATGAGGTCGAGAAGGCCCTGCTCAAGCAGGCCCTTGAGCAGACCAAGGGGAACGTTTCCAAGGCCGCAAAGCTCATCGGGATGCAACGCAGCAGCCTGCGCTACCGTATCGAGAGGTACAATCTCGACAGTTACGTGACGGAGGTCGCCCGGAAATGACGCGGCGTC
Organism: Phycisphaerae bacterium; assembly: GCA_041485385.1. Lineage (GTDB taxonomy): Bacteria > Planctomycetota > Phycisphaerae > Phycisphaerales > UBA1924 > JBGPJM01. Next base: position 32,420 of record JBGPJM010000007.1, read on the forward strand.
CCCAAATCGCGGTTGTCGCGGCCGCCGGCATCCTCCTGCCGGCCATCTGTTACGCCAGGCCGGATCCCCTGATCCTGACGGATCCGCCGAACGACGCCGTCACCCGCCGCACCGACCCCGTCGTTCCCGGCGGGATTATCGATGCCAGGACCGGGCGGCCGGACCTGATTCAGCTCGCGATCGGCGGCTGGCGCCCCAGCACCGTGAACCCGGCCACCGACCCGTACACGGGCGCGTACGTGCACAGCGACAGCGCGGAGATCTTCCGGCTCGACGTGACGTTCAAGGGCCTGCTGAATCCGCCTGGGCGGCTGTTCAACGGTCCATTCAACCCCTTCCAGTTCGGGTACACGCCGCTGCTGGGTTTCATCGAGTTCGACATCGACAACGACAAGGACACCGGCGGAGAGCTGGACGGGACGGCCACCAACCGGTTGCTGGCCAACGTCGCCCGCTTCGGCGCGCGGCCCCAGGATTCGATCGGGCAGCGCATCGCGACCAGCGCGGCCGACTACGACTTCGACTTTTACTCCGACCCGCAGTTCGAGCGCAGCGGCGAGGACTTCGCCCTGGTGTTCTGCGGCTGCTCCAACGTGACGATCGTTTCTCAGGACGGGAACAACGACGGGATCTTCGACCCCGGCGAAACGTGGGTCGTGCGGGGCAGGTTCTTCCAGCGGGCGGCCGGCTACAGCGACGCGAGCTCGGTCTTCGGCGGAAGCGCCGAGAGGCTGTACGACCCGCTCGTGAACGTGCGGTTCCAGCACAGCCTGTCCACCGGGAACACCACCGTCACGCTCGTCTTCCCGCTGACCATGCACGGCGCGGCGCTTCTCACCGGCCAGCCGGAGCAGGCCATCGACTTCGACGTCAGCAACCACGTCTCCGTCGTGGAGGCGATCCACGACCTGGTCGTGGGTGCCTCGGGCCCGCTGTTCGGACCGGTCTGGGACCTCACGAACCGTTGGAACGGGCGCAACCCCAACGATTTCCTCGATCCGTCGCGATGGGACGTGACCGCGCTGGTCGGAACGTCCTATGCACAACCGGTGCCCGGGGCGTACTTCATCTGGACGGATGTCGGTTTCGGTCTTCCCACCGGCGACGTGAACGGCGACGGCCTGGTCAACGGCACGGACCGCGCGATCGTCCAGAGCGTGATCGACTCCAACCACGGCCCGGTGCAGATCGATGGTTTCTCGCAGAACTTCAGCCTCTATGATGTCACCTACGACGGCTTCATCAACTCGGCCGATGTCGACTTCTACGGGGGGACGCCATGCCCCGCCGATTGGGATGGGGTCAACGGGGTGACTTCGTCGGACTTCTTCGCGTTCATCGCCGATTTCTTCGCCGGCAATGCCGACTTTAACCGCACCGGCACGACCGACAGCCTCGACTTCTTCGACTTCCTCATGGCGTTCTTCGCCGGGTGTTAACGCCCCGAAGAAGCAATCGAATCAGTCGCCCAGGTCCGGCGACCATTGCAGCCAATCCTTCTCCGCCTCCGCGTCCAGCCTGAACCGCGATCCGTTCGAGACCCGGTCGCCCGCCCGAGTCGGCGTGGCAAACTCCACGCCGCCGGTCAGGACCGCCTCCAGCGACCCGGCCTTCACGGTCAACCCCCCCATCAGCCCGAAATCGACGCCGATGCCGCCGGCGCTCCAGAACCGCGAGTTGCTCCGCACCAGTCGGGCGTACTGCCTCTGGACGAACACCACCACCTCGACCGCACGACCGTCTCGCCCCAGCTCGATCGACATCACCGATCCGACACGCAGACCGCGGTAGGAGACCGGCGAGCCAACGCTCAACGATCCCAGCCGAGTGGCCTCCAGCACAAGGCCCAGACCGCCATCCTCGGCGCCTGTTCCCTCGGCCAGGCCCGACCCGCGCCAATCACCTCGCCCGGCCACCGGCGCTCGATCGAGCCCGACGAAGTCGCTGATCACCGGGGCTCCAGGCGCCGGCTTGGCGCCCGGCTCCACCTCCATGTACCGCGGCCCCAGCAGCGTTTCCAGCCCCGATACGCCGCGCAGGCTCACCTCGGGGCGCACGATCCAGAACCAGCTCCCCGCCACCGCGACGCCGTCGGCATCGCGCCGCAGTTCGGCGGCCACCACGACACCGTCAAGATCGTCGGCGAGACTGACCGAACGGACCTTCCCCACCTGTACACCCCGGTACATGACCGGGTCGTTCTGCTGGATCCCCTGACCTTGATGGAACCTGACCTGGATGACCCGGCCCAGGCCGCTCATGGCCTGGTACGCCAGCAGGGCGGCCAGCACGAGCGCCGCCACCGGCACGAGCCAGGCCCAGGAAATGTGCCGCCCGCGCTGCCGCACGACCGCCTCAGGAAGCGGCGGGGCAGCGGCCGGGGTCGGCGGCGGGCTCTCCGGAGCGGTCGCCTGTGCGCCGGTCGGGGGGGATTCGCTCACGCGCTCTCCTCCTCCCAGATGGCCGCCGGATCGAAGCTCGCCGAGGCCAGCAGGCTGAGCACGACGACGCCGGCAAACGCGGTGACGCCGGGGCCCGGATGCACATCCACCCAGTTGCCGAGCTTCACCGTCGCGACCAGTAGAGCGATCAGCAGAACATCAACCATGCCCCAGCGCCCGATCCACTCGATGAGGCGATACGTGTGCATTTGCCCCCGGCGGCCCATGACGCGCCCGCCGGAACCCCGCAAGCAGACCAGGAACATTCCGCCGATCTTCATGAGCGGCACAAGAACGGAGCAGACGAAGATCAGCACCCCCACGGCGAGCTGCCGCTCCCGGAGCATCTCGATTACTCCGGACCAGATGGTCGCGCTGTGCCGGTGCCCCATCCGCGTGATCTCCATCACCGGCAGCGACATCGAAAGCGGGTAGAGAATCAGGGCCGCCAGCGACAGGGCGACGACCCGCTCGCGGGCCCGGGGATGGACCGCGTGACGGATCACCCCGCCGCAGCGGGCGCAGCGGGCCTCGAAGCCCGGCGGCACGGTGCCCACCCTTTGCACCAGCCCGCACGAGATACAGCCCCTCAAGCCGGCGTCCGGCGCGGCTGTTCGAGCGATCGCTTCCATCCCCACAGTTTACGGAATCGCCGGGCGAGCGTTCCGCGACAGCACCGGCCCGGTCTTGTCCACTACACTCGTGAGAGGCGCCCCGTCCGCATCGAGTGCCGCGAATGCCCAGGCTCCCCTTCGATCCCGCAAAGATGGCCGCTTCCTCGCGCCCTGGCCCGAAGGCCGACTCCGGCGCCGAGACGTCGAAGGTCGCGCCGCTGACCGTCTCGCAGCTGGCCGCGATGATCGACGGGACGCTGCGCGACCATCTCCCCGCGCGTCTGCGCGTCGTCGGCGAGCTCAGCGGGTTCAACGACCGCACGCACTGGTATTTCAGCCTCAAGGACGCGGAGTCGGTCGTGAGCTGCGTGATGTTCGCCTCGGCCGCCCGGGAGGCCAGGTTCCGGCCCGAGGCGGGGCAGGAAGTCGTGGTCACGGGGCGCGTAGAGTATTTCGGCAAGCAGGGGCGGACGCAGTTCTACGTCGATCGCATCGAGCCCGTCGGTGCCGGCGCGCTCGACCTCGAGTTCCGCCGCCTGTGCGAGGAGCTGCGGGCGCTGGGCTGGTTCTTGCCGGAGCGGAAGCGCCCGCTCCCTCGCTTTCCGCGGTGCGTCGCCGTCGTCACGAGCCGCACCGGCGCCGCCCTGCAGGACGTGCTCAACACGATGGCGCGGCGCTGCCCGGCCGTGGGTGTGCTGCTGGCCGATGTGCGCGTGCAGGGCGACGGGGCGGCCGCCGGGATCACCGCCGCCGTCCGCGCCATCGGCCGGCGTCACGGGGCCCTCGGCGTCGACGCGATCATCGTCACGCGGGGCGGGGGCTCCAAGGAAGACCTCTGGGCATTCAACGATCACGCCCTGGCGCAGGCGATCGTTGAGTCGCCCGTGCCCGTGGTCGCCGCGATCGGCCACGAGACCGACACCACGATCGCCGAGCTCGTCGCCGACGAGCGGTGCGCCACACCGACCCAGGCCGCGATGCGCGTGACCCCCGATTCCGCCGCCCTCCTCGAGCAGCTCGACGCGCTGGGCTCCCGCCTGGCGGCGTTTTTGCGCAAACAGATCCGCCAGGACCAACTCCGCCTTGGCTCGGCCACCCGCCACCCGTTCTTCTCCGATCCGGGCACCGCCATCAAGGCACGAACCGAGATCCTCCGTCATCACGCCCGCCGCCTCACGGGAGAGTCCCGCGGGCGCCTCACCGCCGCCGCTCACGCGTTGGAACGGCTCGCCGTCCGGCTCGAGGCACACCGCCCCGGCGCCGTCTACGCCCGGCGTCAGGCCGGATTGCTGCACGCCGAGGCACGCCTCCGCGCGGCGATGCGGACCATGCTCGCCCGCATCGACCTCGACGACCGGCGCCAGCGCCTGACAACGACGTGGGCCGGCGCCGCGCAGCGCCGCACGCTCGAGCTCGACGGCGCCGAGCGCGCCCTCGACCTGGTCGGCCCGGTCAGCGTCCTCCGGCGCGGCTACTCGTGCACGCTCAAGCCCGACGGCTCGGCCGTCCGCTCCGTCGGCGATATCCACGCCGGCGATCCCATCAAAACCATCGTCTCCGACGGCTCGTTCGAATCGACGGTGGGAACAAGCCGCCCCGGCGCGCCGGCCATCCCGCCCGCCGCGTTCCGGCGCCCGCCCGTGGGCCGTCGCGCCCGCAAGGATCGCTCGGGATCTCGCGACCAGATGGACCTCTTCGGCCGACCCGAGTAACGTCTGTTCACCGTGACCCCCCCTTCATCCAAACAGCCGTCCGCCCGCAACGCCCCGAGCGCCCCGGACGCCGAGCCGGGCTTCGAGGAATGCCTCGAGCAAGTCGAATCCATCATCGACCGCATCGAGCGGGGCGAGGTGGGGCTGGAGAAGTCGCTCGTGGAATACGAACGGGGCGTTGAACTCATCCGGCGCTGCCGCGCCGTCCTGAAGCGGGCCGAGCAGCGGGTAGAAGACCTCACCGACCGCATGCTCGCGGCCGATGATCCCGTTTCCGCCCCGCCCGAACACGGGGGAGGGGGGTCCGGGGAGGGAGGGGCGGAAACGCCCGACTGATGCCGTCCCACGACGTCTATTTCCTCGTCCTGAAGATCTTCTGGGTCATCTTCGCGTTCGCGATCGGGGCCTGCGCCGGGTCGCTGATCAACGTGCTGGTCTATCGCCTGCCCCGCGGCATCAGCGTCGTAACCCCGTCCTCGCGCTGCCCGAGTTGCGAGACCAAGCTCACATGGCGAGAGAACATCCCTGTTTTCGGGTGGCTCCTTCTCGGGGGCCGCTGTCGATTCTGTAAGTCGAAGATCTCGCCCGAGTATCCCATCGTCGAGGCGTTCGTCGGCCTGCTCTTCGCCGTGTTCTTCGTTCTTTGGTACCTGGTGCCCGATCACTTCGTCGTGCTCGGCATCGATTGGGGGAGCATCCGCCCCGCCTGGGCACGTCCGGACATGCTCGACTCCTGGCCGCGCCAGTCTTGGCCCATGTTCTTTGTGCTGCTCATGCTGCTCGGGTCTCTGGTGGCAATGACCATCGTGGACGCCAAGACGTTCACGATCCCGCTCGTGCTGACGTGGACACCGACGATCTTCGCGGCGTTTGTCCATCCCGCGTACGCCGCCGTCGTCCAGTACACGAAGGGCCATCTACGCGGCGTGGTACCCGGTTCCGGGTGGGAATGGTCTCTGCTGGTGCCCTCGACCTGGGGCACTCTGGGGGCAGCGGTCGGCGGGGTCATTGGGCTGGCGCTCGGCGCGCTGCTGCTTCGGCTTGGATTGATCCGGCGGAGCTTCGCCGACTACGAGGACTGGGAGGCCAAGGTTCGTGCCGCGGACCCCGCCAAGGCTCCGCCCGTGGCACCAACCGACCCGGCCGTTGGAACGCCGGAGATGTGGATCATGTACCCGCACGCCCGCCGGGAGATGATCAAGGAACTGCTGTTTCTCTCGCCGTGTTTCATGCTGGCTTGGCTGGGCGGCTGCATATTCGACAGGTTCTCCGGCGCCCCCGGACTTGCCCTGCGAGTGCTGGGGGGCGTGCTCATGGGTTACCTGATCGGCGGCGGCATCGTGTGGGGGGTCCGGATTCTGGGCTCGCTTGCCTTCGGGAAAGAGGCCATGGGGCTGGGGGATGCCTATCTCATGGCTGCGGTCGGCGCCTGCGTCGGCTGGATCGACGCCGTTCTGGCCTTCTTCGGCGCGGCCTTCGTCGGCCTGGCGTGGGCACTTCTTGGCCTGATGCTCGGCGGCAAGGTGAAGAAACACCTTCCCTACGGGCCGTACCTGGCCGTCTCGACCGTGCTCGTCCTGCTCTGCCGCCCGTTGATCGCTCGCCTCCTGGCCATGCTTTTTCCACAATAAGGCGCCCGGTCGCCGATCTTTATGGCGGCCGTTCCGGGCCTTCGGTCGTTCTCCCTGAACCCGGACCTCGAAGGGCTTTGGAAGTTGACACCGGCGATGATTCAGATAGGGTTGCGCCCCGAGTTTGGGGTTCGGCACCAACGACTCTCGATTCCACGGAGGAACATGATGCGATTTCCCTCAGCGACGATGACGAGGCTGGCCCTGGTGTGCGGCCTGGGCCTTGCGGCGACCTTGTCGGGCGGCTGCAACCGCAACGTCCGCGACGAGAACGCCCGGCTCAAGGCCGAGGTGGACCAGCTCAGCCAGGCCAACTCCGAGAAGGATGCCACGATCGCGGCCCTCCAGACCTCCCGCAGGGGCGTCGTCGAGCCACCGGTGGACGGGCAGGAGCCCGGCAACCCACCCGGGCCGGGCGGCAAGAACAGGACCGAGAGGGAGGTCCGCCTCGAGGTCGCCGGCGACGTTCTGTTCGATTCCGGCTCAACAACGATCAAGTCCTCCGCGAAGAGCGAGCTCGACAAGATCGTCAGCCAGATCAAGGGCAAGTACTCAAGCCATCGGGTCCGCGTAGAGGGGTATACCGACAGCGACCCACCGAACAAGGTCAGGAAGAAGTACCCGACCAACGAGGCTCTCAGCCAGGCGCGTGCGGAGGCCGTCGAGAACTACCTGGTCTCCAAGGGCATCTCCGCCGACCGTATCACCGCCGCCGGCATGGGCGCCGCCAAGCCTCGCACTACCAAGAAGGAGAGCCGGCGAGTCGAGATCGTCGTGCTCGCCAACCGCTAGGCAGGTTGCGCAGGAGTCTCGCCATGAACACGGATCGTTCGTCGAGCGGGCGTCGCTTGGTCATCGTCCTCCGGGCCCTCGTGCTAGCCTCGCTGGGCGTCGGTCCGTTGGTGCCGGGCGGCTGCGCCAGCGGTGAAAAGGACGAGCTCGCCCGCCTCAACTCCGACAACGCCAGGCTCCGGGACGAGAACTCTCAGAAACAGCGGGAGCTCGAGGAGCTCCGCGCCGCCCGTGCCGGCGCCCCCGCGGCCGCGTACGAGGGCAACCCTACCGCCGGCGCCGACGAGTTCGGACCCAACACCAAGACCACCCGGGGCGGGGGCGAGATCGTCGTCGAGATCGCCGGCGACGTCCTCTTCGACTCCGGATCGATCGTCCTCAAGGCCTCCTCCAAGTCGACACTCAACCGTGTCGCCGGCATCATCAAGGACCGCTATTCCTCCAACCACATCCGCGTCGAGGGGTACACCGACAGCGATCCCATCAAGAAGACCATCGGCAAGTACGACAGCAACGAGGATCTCAGCGCCAAGCGAGCCTTGGCCGTCGAGAAGCACCTGGTCTCCCGCGGGCTCCCGGCGGACATGATCTATTCCGCCGCCTTCGGCCCGGCAAACCCCAAGGGCACGAAGAAGGCCAGCCGACGCGTCGAGATCGTGATCCTCGGCGCGAACTGATCCCGCCGATCGAACCGCCCGTGGCCTCCACACCACCTCAGGGCCCGCCGCAACCCGCGGCGGGCCCCTTTCATGAGCGCCCCGCCGAAATCCACGAGCCCCGTTGCGAACAAGCAGGAGTTGACGCCTCAGCGGCGCGGTTTTTCCGGCCAGATCGCGCCCGGTGCTCCGTACAGTTATCCGGGGACACCGTCGGGATTGTGCCGCGCGATCGAGCGAGCCACACCCGCCCGGAGCCGATAAGAGCGAACCATGACCGGCTGGATGATCCTGGCATTCCTTGTTCTGATGGCGATCGCCAGTGTGGTGGTCGTGGTGGTGACCCGGACCGACGAGCGGAAACGCCAGGAGCGTCGCCGCCGCTTCGAGCTCACCGATACCGGCGAGCGGATCCCGCTTGCTCCGCCGCTCCCCGAGCCGACCGACCAGCCAGCCTCGGAGGAGGTCGCCGCGTTCCTGGCCTCCGGCCCCCTTGTGCCCGTCGGCCCCGGCGACAACCTCGCGGGCACGCGGACCGAGATCGAGCCCGACCCCGAGGTGATCCCGCTGGTGCCGGAGGCCGAGGGTCGCTCTCCCCTCGGACGCTTCGTTCATACGCCCGATGGCGAGATGCTGCTCACGACCCCTCCGTTCAGGCTGCGCGAGACGATCATGTCCAGGCGCAACGGTCGCTACACGCTGGCGTTGCTCCGTCGCCTGCCCCCCTGGCTGGTCATCTCGCCGAAGGTGCGCCTGGACTCGATCCTCACCCCCACCACCCCCGACGGCCGCGACCCCGATGATTGGCGGCAGTGGCGCCACCGCGTCCGCGTGCGGGCGATCGACCTTCTGCTCTGCGACCGACGCACCTGGCAGCCCGTGCTGGCGATCATGATCGATCACCAGCCGCACGCCAAGGCTACCGCCATCGCCGGCGGCAAGGACCGCATCATCGATGAGGTGCTCGCGAGCGTGGGCCTCCCGCTGGTCCGCGGCACAGGATCGTTCAAGGACGACTGGCCCGTCATCCGCCCCTACGTCGAGCAAGCCACGCTGGCCTCCCCGCTCCACCAGGACGAGGACGCCCTCCACGGCGGCCAGGGCTGGGACGCCTCCGCGGCCGTCACCCTCCTGCGGATGGACGATGAGCAGGGGTGGTTACTGGAATGAGCGGTCTGCCGTCGGCCCGAGGCGGTGATCTCACCGTCGCCGAAACGTGAGATTCCTGCAGTGTGCGCCGGATCCAGCCGCCCTTGACATTGCTGTCCCAGATAGTTAGTATGTGCAAACATACTGAGTTACCAATCGCGGCTCTCTCACTGAAGGAGCCAGCAATGGCAGTTCGATTGAAGTTGGCCACGATGCTGATACTGACCGTCCTCCCGCTGCACGGCTGCGCCGGCGGCGGCTATCAGGGGGTAGCACGAGAGCGCTGGGATGCTCAACAACTTCTCGAAAGCCAAGCCGAGTCCCTCGCGAGCCGCGGGCAGACAGATGCGGCCGCCGACATCCTCATCGAGCTTTGGGGCCTAGGCGCGGTCCCAGTACCACCCGAGGGTTCGTTGGGAACGTACTTCATCGCTTTGGACATCGGAAGGATCGTGCGGCAGGCGCCGCAGCTGAGCCCCCGGTTTCAGGCTCTTGAGCCCCCGCTCCTCGACCGGATTCTCGCACAATCGGCTACCCAGCACGAGTTTGATTCCTGGCGTGATCTCTGTCACACGCTTGGCGATGACGGCGCCATAGTTGAGTTCATGAGCGCGGCGCAACAACAGCCGCCGCTGCAGGACTACCTGCACGTAGGCCACTTCCCCCGCTTGAACGAAGACCCCGTCTTCCAGGCCACGATTCGGAAGGAGCGATGGGACCTGGCCGGGCTCGTATACAAGGACCCTCTCAGCAGCATGAAAGACGACCTTTGTCGAGAAGGGTTCATGCTGAGCCCGATCGGACTTGGAATCGTCGCGGTTGTTGCGCCAATGGTTGCGCCCAGATTGAGCAGCAGCTTCTATGGCGACCTCTTTGATCCTTCCACCCATGCCCGCGCGCGCCAAAAGTCGCGTGAGTACAAAGCGAAGGAGGCCGCTCAGCGATACGCCGCCTGCCTCGCAGCCGGGCGCGACAAGGACGCCGACCGGCTTGCCGCTTTCGCAGCGAGGATGGTGCCACGCGCAGCGGCTAGGGCCGAGTGCGTTCGCCAGGCCGTCCGGGCCGGACAGGTACGCCGGCAACACTTGGACTGGTTCGAGCGCGATCCCAAGCTAGCGGTCACCGAGCCGGCTCTCCTCGAACGAGTGAGGTCGATGCTTCCGACCGAACAGCCAAAACGATGAGATCTGACGACGAAGTGTCCAGCCAGCGCCGCTGCTGCTGGTCGGCGCTTCGCTCGTCGGCACTCTATACCAAGAGTGTCGCCGGCCGCTCCAGCAGCCCCTTCACCGTGGCCAGGTACTGCGCCGCCATCGCCCCGTCGATCACCCGGTGATCGCTCGACATCGTCATCGACATCTCGTGCCCGATCGCCAGCCGCTTCTCGCCGCTCTTCGGGTCGGTCTCGACCACCGGCTTCTCGATGGCCGCGCCGACCGCGAGGATCGCCGTGTTGGGCGGGTTGATGATCGCGGTGAAGTGGTCCACGCCGAGCATACCGAGATTGGAAATGGTGAACGTCGAGTCGGCCATCTCCTCGATCGTGAGCCCCTTGCTGCGGGCCTTTTCGGCGAGGGCCTTGGTCTGAGCGGAGATCTGGCGGAGGCCCATCTGGTCGGCGTTGCGGAGCGTGGCGACCACCAGCCCGCCGCCCCTCTCCATCGGCAGCGCGATCGCCACGCCGATGTTCACCGCGGGCAGGACCTCGACGGCCACCTCGGTCGCGCGCTCGATCCATCGCGAGTTGATGAACGGGTGCTCGTGCATGGCCAGGGCGCAGGCCCGGACCAGGAAGTCGTTCACGGAGAGTTTCACGCCCTGCGCGGCGAGCTGCTCGTTGAGCTGCTGCCGAAGGACCAGCAGTGCGTCCATGCGTGCCGCGACGGTCACCTGGTAGTGCGGGATGGTCGCTTTAGACTCGACCAGCCGCTTGGCGATGGTGCGGCGCATGTTCGAGAGCGTGACGGTCTGCCCCTTGAGGGCCGCGCCAAGGGCCGGAAGGGACGCGGGCATGGGCGCCGAACGGTGGAGGGCCGCGGGCGGTGCGCCCGCGTCGTCACCCCGTCGTGCCGGCGCCGTCGGAGCCGCGCCGCCCCCCACGGCCGCCTCCACATCACGGCGGGTCACGCGCCCGGAAGGACCCGTCCCCTCGACACCGGCAAGATTGATCCCCTTCTCCTCGGCGATCTTCCGGGCCAGGGGCGATGCAAAGACTCGCTCGCTCCCGGCCGGCGCCGCGACCGCCCCGTTCCCCGCGCCGGAGGCAGCCCGAGCCTGCTCCACCGTCGCGCCCGACCCCTGCGCCCCCCTCGCTGCCGTTGTCTGCCCGCTTGCCGCGGCCCCGTCCGCGACGGCCTTCGCCCCCCCTGCACCCTTCGCCGCGGCAACGGTCTCCCCAGCCTCCGCAAGCACGAGGATCGTCGTACCGACTCTCACCGACTCCCCTTCCGGCACCGAAAGCAAGGCGACGGTCCCGTCGTCGAACGCCTGCAGCGGCATCGTCGCCTTGTCGGTCTCGATGTCCGCGATCTCGTCGCCGGACTTGACCGACTGTCCTTCCTTCACGTTCCATTTCACGACGGTCCCGACTTCCATCGTGTCCGAGAGACGCGGCATCTTCACATTGATCGCCATGGTGAGCCTCGGCTGTCTCAGAGGAGGTTGAGAGTTTTCTTCACCGCCCGAACGATCTTCCCCTTATGGGGAAGATACTCGGCCTCGAGGGTCTTCGCATACGGGGTCGGGACGTCGTCGGTGTTCACGCGGACCGGCTGGTGGTCGAGGAAGTCAAAGGCCCGCTCGCAGACCTGAGTGACCACCTCGGACGCGATCGAGGCAAACGGCCACGATTGATCGACCACCACGATCCTGTTCGTCCGCTTGAGCGACTCCACCACCGAGTCGATGTCCAGCGGCCGGATCGTCCGCATGTCCAGCACGTCGACAACGATCCCTTCCTTCGCCAGTTCGTCCGCGGCGTCCATGCAGAAATGCACGGGCCGCCCGAAAGAAACGACGGTGCAGTCCGAGTCCCGTTCGCCGCTCCATGTGCCGCGCCGAAGCTCGGCCCGGCCGAAGGGGACCAGGTGGTCGACCTCGAGAGCCGGCACCGCGCCCTTGTCGGAGAGCATCCGCTCGGACTCGAGGAAGAAGACGGGGTCGTCGTCGCGGATGGCGGTCTTGAGCAGCCCTTTGGCGTCCCAGGGGTTGGAGGGTATGGCGATCTTGAGGCCGGGCACGTTGGCGTACAGGGCCTCGACGCACCAGGAGTGCGTGGAGCCCAGCTGGCCCCCGGCGCCGTCGTTGCCGCGGAAGACCACCGGGCACCCCCACTGCCCACCGGACATGTACAGCATCTTCGGGACGTTGTTGAGGATCTGGTCCGCCGCCACCAGCGAGAAGGACCACGACATAAACTCGATGATCGGTCGCAGGCCGTACATCGCGGCCCCGACGGCCAGCCCCGCGAAGCCGTTCTCACTGATGGGGGCGTCGATGATGCGCTTGGGCCCGAACTCGTCGAGCATCCCCTGGGAAACCTTGTAGGCCCCCTGGTACTGCGCGACCTCCTCGCCCATCAGGAAGATCCTCTGGTCGCGGCGCATCTCCTCGGACATGGCCTCACGGAGGGCCTCGCGGAAGGTGATTTCACGGGTGGTGGTCATGCTGGAGACGCTTCCTGCTCTCAATGGTCGTGCGATGAAGGGAGCCAAGGGACTATTGAAGGTGACCGTTCCGGCCCTTTGGTGGCAGGAACTCGAGCCCGTCGACGAGCAGAACGTCGATCACCTGGAATGCGTCGCCGTCGGCGAGGCTCGTCTCGGTGTAGACCACCGCGGTCCTGCCCGACGGGGTCAGCGAGACGAACTCCGGATGCCGAACCTCGACCTGCTGCCCGCTCCCGAATCGCAGTCGAAACGGACGGAATGGCCGACTGCAGCGCGGACTTGACCTCATTGGATGTCATCAGCGCTCCTTCACGTTACCTCGCTAATCCCTCAGAATGGCGCGGTAGCCCACACATACGACGAAGGCGGCCGAACCGCCCATGTCACTCGTCCTCACAGCAGCGGGTTCTTCGCCCCCTTCAGATACTCCGCCGTCGGGCTCAGATTCGGCAGGATGTTCGCGTACACATCCGTGAACAGCTCCGACGGGTCCGGCACCGGCGAGCTCTCCGCGAACTCCATCGCGTGACGCACGACCTCCTTCACGTCCTTCTGCATCGCGATGAACTCTTCCTCGGTAATCGCCTTCCGCTCGCTGAGAAGATGCTTCGCCAGCCGGTCCAGCGAGTCCCCCTCCTTCACCTTGTCCACCTCCTCCTTCGTCCGGTACTTCTGCGGGTCCGACATCGAGTGCCCCTGGTACCGGTACGTGTGCAGGTCCACGAAGCCCGGACGCTGCTTCTCGCGACACTCGTCGGCGAACGGCTTGAGCTTGTCGTAGATCTCCAGGATGTCCAGGCCCCGCCCGTCGTCCCGCCCGCCGATCTTCAACCCCTCGATCCCGTACGCCGCGCCCTTGGCCATCAGGTTGTGCGCCATGGTGGTGCCGCGCTCGATCGAGGTGCCCATCGAGTAGCGGTTGTTCTCGACGATGTAGATCACCGGCAGCGACCACAACCCCGCCAGGTTCATCGCCTCGTGCAGCGACCCCTGGTTCAGCGCCCCGTCCCCCAGGTAACACAGACACACCCTCTTCTTCGCCGGCCCGCCGTCCAGCGACTTCCCCAGCACCTCCACCTCGTACTTGGCCGCGAACGCCAGCCCGGCGCCCAGCGGCGTCTGCGCCCCGACGATCCCGTGCCCGCCGTAGAGGTGGTGCGGGCCGTCGAACATGTGCATCGACCCGCCCTTCCCCTTGGCGCACCCCGTCGCCTTGCCGAACATCTCGGCCATGCAGTCGCCCGGGTCCATCCCCCGCGCCAGTGCGTGCCCGTGATCGCGGTAGGCCGTGATGACCGGGTCGTCCGGGTTCACGCAGGCGATGGTCCCGACGGCGCACGCCTCCTGCCCGATGTACAGGTGGCAGAACCCGCCGATCTTCGCCTGCTGGTACGCCTGGGCACAGCGGTTCTCGAACTCGCGAATCAGGAACATGTCCCGGAGCCACTTCACCAGCGTCTTGGCGGGGAGGGCGTCCGAAAGCCGCCGCCCGGCCGCCATGCCCGGTCGGCTCGCGCCGGCGCTGGCTGCGGGAGACGGTGGGTTGACAACGTGCGTCATGGTCTGAGCTTCCCTGGTCCGACCGGCGCTTTCCGTGCCGAAGGGACGACCGCCGCATCCCCTACCCCTTCCACCATCGACGCAACCGACCGCCGTGCCGAGACAACACATACCAAACAAAGAGCGAGCGCCCGCCCCCGAACTCCGCCGCCGCCAACTCTAGGCGAACAAGAAACCGGCCGCGCCCTGATGAGCGCGGCCGGCACTGGCAATCAGAGACTGGAGAACAGTCGCTTCCGGCTCAGCTCCCTCCGCCGACCTTCTTGTCCAGCAGCACATGCTCCTGGCCATGGGCGACGGTCTGGGACTGCAGCAAGACCAGCGCGGCCTGCAACTGCAGGTCGAGGCCGTCGGTGATGAGCTTCTGCGGATCCGGCGGCGTCGGGACCCCTTCCACGACCTTGCCCGTCTCATCGATCGCGACAACATCGGCCTCTTGGCGGAGCCGCAGCGCGTCGACGATCTGCTCCGGGAGCATGTCGACGACCAGGTGGGCGTTGACGCCCCAATCGTGCGCGCCCGGCCGGCGGTGCAGCACGCGCCCATCGGGAAGGTGGTAGTACTGCGTCGTCAGCTTCAGCAGCGCGGTCTGCTCGTTGTTCAGCGGCCAGACGTTCTGCACGCTGCCCTTACCGAAGGATCGGGCCCCGATGATCACGGCCTTGAGCTGGTTGGCGTCCGCGTAGTGCCGGATGGCGCCCGAGACGATCTCGCTCGCGGAGGCGGACCCCTCGTTGATCAGCACCGCCAGCGGGACGTTCTGCAGGAGGACGTTCTCCGGGCGGGCAGACTGACGATCCGACGGCATCGTGCCCTTGGTCGAGACGATGAGGCCCTTATCGATGAACGTGTTCGCCACCGCGACCGCCTGCGTGAGCAGGCCGCCGGGATTGAACCGAAGGTCCAGCACCAGGCCGTTCAGCCCGGTCTGCTGCATCTGCCGGATGGCGACGTCCAGGTCGTGCGAGGTCTTCTCGGTGAACTGCAGCAGGCGGACATACCCGATCTTGTTCTCGGGGTCGATGTACCAGTCCCACTGGTCTTCCTTGGCGCCAAGCCGCTTCCAGCCCTTGACGGTGACCAGCGGGATGACCGCCCGCTGCAGCGTGAAGTCGATGTCCTTCCCTTCTCGCTGCATCGTCAGGCCGACCTGCGTCCCGTCGGGGCCGGTGATCAGGTCCACCGCCTGGTTGAGCGAGAGGCCGATCGCCGATTTGCCGTCGATCTTGGTGATGATGTCGCCGGCGTGGACGCCTGCTCGCTGGGCGGGCGTGCCCTCCAGCGGCGTCACGACCTTGATCGCCTGTGACTCCTTGTCGAGCTGGATCTGGATCCCGACGCCCTTGAACTCGCCCTGCGTCATGCGGTCGAATCGGGCCTTCTCGTCGGGCCAGATGATCGCCGAGAACTCATCCAGCTTCGACATCGCGCCGTTGCCGAACTCGTGCAGCAGCGCCTCGTCGGGCAGCTTCACGGTCTCCCGGTTCTTGTCCAGCAGGTTCTCGACCAGCGAGATCATCGCCAGCCGCCCCGGGTCGGCCTTGGGGGTGTTGATCGACTGCTCGTGCTCGTCCAGGAACTTCAGCAGCTTGGTGCGCGCGTCGGTGTCGGAGATGCCCGGGAAGACCCGCTCCAGGTCCGGCGTCGTGAGCATCGTCCTGATCGCGCCGATGCCCCCGGTGAGGATGCTCGTCATCGGCACCCGGTCGACCTGCTTGTCCGCCGCCGTGTTCAGCGCCCGGAGCACCATCGGCTCGTCGATCCCCGCAAGCTTCTGCCGGTAGTCCTCGCCCAGGGCGTTGTACGGCGGGATCTTGTCCTCTGCCGCCTGCCCGTCGGCGTGCGCCTTGCGCAGCTCGTAGAACCGCTCGGGAACGTACAGCCGGATCATCGCCAGCCGGTCGTTCAGTCGATCGGAGTCGTCCTTGTAAGTGCCCTCCTCCTCCAGCAGCGCGTGCAGACGGAAGAACACCTCGCTCGCCGCGAGCCAGTCCCCGTCGGACTCGGCCTTCTTCGCCAGCGCCGCGGCGTCCTCGATGAGCTTGGCGACCCGGGCGTCTTTTAGCACGGCCGGCTTGTCCGCCGCAGCCGAGAGCATGTACATCTCGACAGCCGACTTCAGGGCCTTGCTGTAGCTCGGATAGCCCGCGGGCTCGGCGAGGGCCTTGTCAAGGTCCGTGGTTACCGACGCGAGTTTGGCGGCCCGCGCCGCCTCGCGCTTCTTGATGTTGGACTCGAACGACGTGTTGGCCTCGCGGAGCTTGGCCAGCACGGCATTGGCCGTGTCCGACGGCACGGCGCCGATCAGCGAAAGGGCCTGCTCGCCCTTGCCCCCGTGCGCGCCCGCCCAAACCTGCTGGGAAAGGTCGTTGACGGTCAGCGGTGCCGAGACCGCCGGCTGCTCCTGTCCCCACGCCGGCGCGGTGACAACGGTCGTCGCCGTCCACATCGAAACCACCGCACCGATCGACAACACCAACGGGCGAGCAACTTTCGCAAAGACCATGGCGACTCCTACGTACGCACGCCGAAACCCTCCCCTGTCAACAACTGTACGCGTGATCGGACCTGCCTGTTTGAACCCTCGGCTCTCTTCGCCTTCGACGCCGGGGGTGCTCCCCGGTTCCCGGTCCTTCACGTCCCAGGCCCACCCCCACACGTTCCATCGGCCATCGACCGGCACCGGCTTTCGCATCACAAATCCGCCTCGGGCGCTCGATCCTTCCCGAAATCGTCCCGGGCGCGGCCTACCAGTCCCGAACCACTGGAACCGTCTCACTGGCGAGCAGTTGCCCGGTTCGTGGACGGTGGCCCACCAATCAGATGCCTGCCGTGCGGGGACCCGTCACAGCTCTCGACGACTACGAGGCCGCGACCTCTCGCAGAGCCCGACGGGCCGCGTACGCCGCAACGATCCCCGCCAGCACGCCCACGATGCTGAGCACGGCGACCTGGAACCATCGGTCGGCAAGCACGCCGCTGGCGATCGCGCCGGTGGCCGCCAGACCACACAGCGGGCCGATCGTGTAGCCCACACCGATGAGCGCCTCGTGCGTGCCGCCGGCATCCACCTCGGCCTGGCCGACCTCCATGGCGTAATAGAGCGCGGCGGAGTAGATCGTCGCCATCCCCGTGCCGAAGAGCGCCAAGCCGATGACCATCACGCCGACCCCGGTCCCGTCCCCCACCAGCGGCGACAACACCGTTGCTCCGAACCCGCCCAGCATCAGCGCCGCCCCCGCCACCGGCATGACCCACGATCCGTGCCACCCCTGCCAGCGCTGCAGCACGGCGAACGAAATCGTCCGCGGCACCAGCCACATGGACCCCAGCACAGGGCGCCATGCCTGACCCACGCCCATGGTCCGCATCATCTCGGGCAGAATCGGCCCCAGCGCGCTGCTCACGACGTAGCTCAGCGGCAGGAGCATGCGGAAGACCACCAGCAGCCGCGTGTACACCGGCGGGTGCGGCTCGTGGTGCTCGGCGACGTGCGGCGCCGGCTCGGGGGCGAATGCGGCAAGGACCGCCGCGCACACCAGATGCAACAAGCCCAACCCGACGATCACCTCCGCCGGATGGTCCGTCACGAACGCCGCCATCCCCCAGTAGGCGACGATGATCGCGCCCGACCAGACGATGTTCCAGGCGCCGACGGCCGAGCGGAGGGATCGACCGCTGCGCCCCCCGCTGAGAAAGCTCTCGGTCATCGGCCATAGCACACCGGTGAGGGGGCTGTAGAGGCTGACCATGATCCACACCGGCGCGGCACCCGTCACGCCCAGGTGCGCCGACGCCGCGGGGAGCAGGCAGAGCAGGAACATGAGCGCCATCAGGCACGCCAGGACGGCGCGGCTGCTGAGGCGCGACGATCGGCGCTGCAGCCAGCGGACCACCGGCCCGGCGGCGCCCGCGCCCAGGATGTACGTCGCGCCTAAGGCTAGTGCCAGCAAGAGATTGGCAGTGCGCGAAAACCCGTAGCCGCTCTGGGTGAGGTAGAAGATCCCGTTGGTGACCAGCCCCGTTCCGACGCTGTTGATGAAGGTGAAGACGAACACGGCCCATAGGGGCGTGGGTCGCGCGAGCGAGTAGGCGGGGGCGGGCGTTGCCATTCGGGCGGCGCGATCGTAGCATGGCCTCCCGAGCGTGCCCGTAGCTCAATTGGATAGAGCGCTGCCCTCCGAAGGCAGAGGTTACAGGTTCAACTCCTGTCGGGCATATTTCCCCATTCGGGCGCAACGGACAGACGCGCCCGTCGCCCGGCTCAGAGGATGAACGCGGCGACCAGCGCGTCCGCGATGCCCATGAGCGCGGCCCCGGCAATCACGCCGGCGCAGATCGGCTCGTGGTTCTCGATCCAGATGTTCCCCTTGGCCTCCTCGGGCGTCTTCCGCCCGACGCCCATGAGCCAGAAGAAGAACGCGCCCAGGAACATCGCCAGCGCCGACTGGAAGTTGATGACAAAGGCTAGGCCGAGGCCGATGGGCGTCAGCAGGAACTTGCCGCGGGTGACGATGCGGGTCACCTCGAGCGCCAGTCCGATGAGCGACGCAATGATGACCGCGTAGATGATGGAGTTGTGCGGGCTCTGGAGGCTGTCGAGCCCCTTGGTGAGGACCTCGGCGACGGCCTTCCAGACCGTGACGGCGGGCATGGGGAACTGGTCGCTCTGGATGAGGGCGATCGTCTCCGGCTTGGAGGGGTCGACGTTCCTGGTGAACAGGGCGAAGAACAGCGGGACGGAGGCGAAGGCGCCGGCGAAGATGCCGATGACGTGCCCGATGGCCTGCTGCCGCGGCTTGGCGCCCAGCATGTAGCCGGGCTTGATGTCCATCAGCAGGTTGGAAGAGTTCGAGACCACCTCGGCGGTGATGCTGGCCGTGGCGATATTCGTGTGGATATTGCCCGGCTGGATCATCCCGTAGAAGAGCTGCGTGATCTTGCTGGTCGCGCCCACAGGCGTCGTGGACGTGAGGGCGGTGGAGTTTGCGGCGACCAGGCAGAGTACGAAGGTGAGGGGAAGGCCCACGATGCAGGCCCAGATCGGGACGCCAAAATAGATGTTGCCGAGCCATGCCGCCAGGAGGCTGAAGATCGGGATGCCGACGACGGAGATCCAGAACGGAAACTCGATGTGCTTCAGGACGTCGCTACCGGGCGCGCGGTTGCCAAAGAGGCCCTTGAGGGCGCCGATGATGACCTGGGGCTTCGCGAAGAAGGCGACTAACGACGCCACGACCATGCAGGCAACCCCCGGCCAGAGGGACCAGAGGGTGACCGCGCGGAGGCCGAAGACCGCCGTGCCGTCGGCGACAATGCCGCGGACCGGCTTGATCTCGCCGATGGAGGCCATCCACGGGGCGAGGATGACATAGTTCAGGATGGCGCCGATGAGGAGCGAGACCCCGCCGCGGATCCCCATGAGGCCCCCGGCGCCGATAAGCGAGATGTCCAGCGCCGGCGTGATCGTGAACTGGCGGACGTCCACGTTGGCGATCTTCGGAATGGGAATGCCCAGCTTGACGGCGAGAACGTCCAGCTGCTCGGGAAAGTAGAGCAGCTTGGCGGCGAGCTTGTCCTTGAGCTCGCCCAGCTGGCCGGTCACACCGGCGAGCTTGGTCTGAAGCTCGGCGACCGTGCCGACCGCGGCACCCTTGATCTGCTCCGCCAGGGCGGCCTTCTGGCTGCCGAGCGTGGCGATCTCTGACTGCAGGCCCCCGTGCATCCGCAGGATGCGGAACTGGATCCACTCCTGGATAGCCTCGGCCTGGAGGAACTTCACAAACGCGGCCAGCAGGCCCGCGACCAGAAGAATCCGGGCCTTGAAGAGGCCGACGGAGGCGTCGGAGGAGTGCAGCGTGTCCATGACGACGCCCGCGGCACGCCCCTCGGGGAAGGGCTGCTGCTCGTCGTTGATGAAGCGTCGCTTCATCGGGAAGGCAAAGAGCACCCCGAGGATGGAAAGGACGATGTTCCAGACCATCATCTGGTGCCACGGGATCATGCGGTTGTTCACGATCATGAAGGCAGTGAGCGAGGAGATCAGCGGAGCGGTCATGTAGCCGGCCGAGGTCGCGATGGACTGCATCGCGTTGTTCTCGAGGATCGTGTATTCGCGGACGGGGGAGCGGAGAATCCGGACCGTGACGTAGCCGGTGACCGCCAGAGCGCAGACGCCGATGACGGCACTGATGGTCGACTTGGGCTCGTACCATCCCATATTGACGCCGACGTACCAGATGCCGGTGAAGGCCCCGAGCATGGCCAGGAAAAGGACGACGGCGAAGACCGATCTCCGCACGGGAGTCCGGCTCATCGTCGACAGGACCTTGAACATCGCGAAGGCGAGGATGACCGAGGTGATGCCCACGCCCAGCGACCAGCCTGTCTTGGCGCCGACGTAGAGATTGGTGGCGGAGAGAATGCCGCCGAGGATGAAGCCGGTCAGAGCGGAGCGGAGAGTGAGCTGGGGCATGTCGCCCTTGAAGACGTTGGCGAGCCACCAGCGGTCCTTCTCCTCGAGGGACCAGGTGCGGATCTGTTCGTCGGTGAGATGCGGGATGGCCATGATGGGAGTGCCGTCGGTGGTGGGCGCGGGAGTGGACTGCAACAA
>JBGPJM010000008.1:0-52850 GCA_041485385.1 Phycisphaerae bacterium
ACGGTCACGGCGCGGGCCGCGTCGTAGGCCATGGCGTGGTAGTACCGCGGCGAGGGGCCGGTTACCATGCGCTGGGTCCAGGCGGTCCCGTTCCATTCCCAGGTCTCGCCGTTGGTGCTGCCTCTGTAGCCCCCGAAGAGGACGGTGACGCCGCGTGCCGCGTCGTAGGCCATCGCGTGGCCCTCCCGCGGCGAGGGGCCGGCGACGGCCCGCTGGGTCCAAACGGTCCCATTCCATTCCCAGGTCTCGCCGTTGTAGCCGGGAAGTCCACCGATGTAGCCCCCGAAGAGGACGGTCACGCCGCGGGCCGCGTCGTAGGCCATGGCGTGCGAGTCCCGCGGCGAGGGGAAGAGGGGGCCGCCGACCGCCCGTTGGGTCCAGGCCCCCCCGCCCCCACCACCGCTCCCGTTCCATTCCCAGGTCTCGCCAATGGAGGTGCTGCCGTTGAAGCCACCGAAGAGGACGGTCACGCCGCGGGCCGCGTCGTAGGCCATCGCGTGGATGTGCCGCGCCGAGGGGCCGCTGACCGCCTGCTGGGTCCAGGGGACCGACTGCGCCCGCGCCATTGCCGGCGCGAGCATCAACAGCCCAAGCACGGCGAGCATGGCACACCGCGTCCAGTCCGATGGAGCGACGCCGACGCGGCGGTCCGCTCGAACTGCCGTACGAACTGTCCTGAACACTCCGAGGATGGTTCCAACCGCGTTCATCGTGGCGCCCTCCGGAATAATGCGATGATACAACCGCGCTCAAGAAATCCGCACAGGAATCCAACGATGAAGCCGCAGCGGCCCACCCCCCACTTCTTCAAATCCCCCGCCGCCCTCCGCGCCTGGTTCGAGGCCAACCACGGCGCGGCGACGGAGCTCCACGTCGGCTACCACAAGGCCCACACCGGCGCGGCCGGGCTCACCTGGCCGGAGTCGGTGGCCGCGGCGCTCTGTTTCGGGTGGATCGATGGCGTCCGCAGGCCGGGCCCGGACGGGCGGGGAGACGCGGGGGGTGCGGTTGCCTGAAGGCACGACCATCTAAGCCCGTTGAAACGGGCTGGAAATCAGAGACAAGGGGACGGACTGGCGGGCACGCCGTACCACCGCTGAAGCGGTGGCCTACGAGCGAGAAAGCCCGCTGAAGCGGGCTGGAGGATGCGGGTTCCGGGGGCGGGCGCGGGTTGGCGGATGGGCCGATGGGTGGGCCGGGCGGGGGACGAGACCTGGGACGCGGCGCTCGCGACGTCGGCTCGGCCGCTTCCCAGCCCGCTTCCAGCGGGCTTTCTCGCTTGTAGGCCACGCCTTCAGGCGTGGTGCGGCGGGCGAACCCACCCGTCCCGTTGTCTTGATCTTCAGCCCGTTTCAACGGGCTTCCGGTATTGGGCCGCCTTCAGGCGCTTGCACTTCAATCTGCGTGATGCGCTCGAGCCATCCTCGATCCGGCCCGCGGCGTGGTGTTCGCGCTGCCTCTTGACGTAGTCCACGACCCACGGAAGATCTCGCTTGCCGAACGACACGACCCCGTACCCGGTCTGCCACGCGAGCGCGCCGAGACCGCACGGCCCGTGATTGATCTGGTGAGTGCAGGCGCCCTTGATGTCGCCAACCCATCTGGCGATCTCGACGGTCGGGGGCAGGCTGACGGCCATGTGGATGTGGTCTTCGACGCCGCCGACGGCGTGGACGATGGCCTCGGCGGTCAGGAGCGCGCGATGGGTGAGGAACTTGTGCGTGAGCGGCTCGACCCTGGCGGTGAGGAGCGGCGCACTGTCTTTCGTGCGCCAGACGAAGTGATAGAAGAGTTCCCAGTAGACGTTGCGGGGCATCGTCGCAGTTTACTGTGCCACAAGGTCGATTGCCTGAAGGCGGCCCGGATTGCAAGCCCGTTGAAACGGGCTGGAAAACAAGGACAGAGAACAGGTTGGGTGTGCCCGCTGTACCACCGCTGAATCGGTGGCCTACGAGCGAGAAAGCCCGCTGAAGCGGGCTGGAGACTCCCCCGCTCCGCGTCCCGTCCCAATCACCCAGTCTCCCCGTCCCCCAGTCTCCCAGTCCCCGCGTCCCCCCTCCCCGCGTCCTCGGCCCTACGGCCGGTGCGCCCTCGCCGTTACGCCGCGGAGCAGCCCCGGCCGGCGCTCGTAGCCCGGGTCGCCGGGTTTCAGGCCGTCGACCTCCGGCGTGCGGAACGACAGCATCACGAACCCGGCCAGCACCAGCACGGCGCCCATCACGCCGACGCCGACCTGGGTCGCCACGCCGCTGCCGGAGCGGCCCGCGACGATCTCGCCGATGAGGCCCGCGATCAGGGCCCCCAGCGGCATCGCGCCGAAGACGGCCATGTTGCACACCGACATCACGCGGCCGCGCATGCGGTCCTCCACCAGCAGCTGCATGGCCGCGAACGCCGAGTTGAAGCTCCACAGCCAGAACGCCCCGGCGAAGAACAGGATCACCGACGCCACCGGCACCGACGTGCTGGCGCTGAAGAGCACGATCGTGACGCCGCAGGAGGTGATCGAGAGCGGGATGAAGTGGTGCTTGGGGTACCACTTGGGGATCTTCTTCAGCACCAGCACCCCCACCACCGCCCCGGCCCCGATCACCGCCAGGAGCCACGAGAAGACCACCTCGTCGCGGTGGTACACCTCCGACACGAACAGCGGCAGCATCCGCATCAAGGGCGCCGCCAGCATCGCGAAGACCACCATCGCCAGGAACGCCGCCCGCGGCCCGCGGCTGTGGAACACGAAGCCGAACGCCTCGCGCGTCCGCACCCACACGCTGGTCTCTTCGCGCGGGGGCGCCGGGGCGTCGGGCGTGCTGGCGATCGCGATCAGCACCCCCAGGAAGCTCAGCGTGTTGATCGCGAACAGCGCCGTCGCCCCCTGCGCGGACGACGCCATGATCGGCCCCGCCAGGGCCGGCCCCACGATCCGCGACAGGTTGAACTGCAGGCCGTTGAGCGCGATCGCCTCCGCCAGCTCCTCACGCGGCACCAGGCGCGGCGTCAGCACCTGCCACGCCGGGATGTTGAACGCCATCGTGATCCCCTGGAGCAGCGACAGCCCGATCAGCACCGGCGGCGTCGCGTAGCCGGAGTAGCTCACGACCGCCAGCGACGCGGCGATCACCATCATCATCGCCTGCGTCACCAGCAGCAGTTGCTTGCGGTTGACGCGGTCGGCCGTCAGCCCCCCCAGCACGCCCAGCACCAGCGTCGGGCCGAGCTGGGCGGCCGCGAGGTACGCCATGACGAGCGTGGAGCCGGTCTTCTCCGCGACGATCCACTGAACGCCCACGCCCTCCATCCACCCGCCGATGTTGGAGCCCATCGCGCCAAGCCAGACGTTGCGGAAGTGGCGGTGGCGGAGGACGCCCAGGCGAGAGTGCGCGGCCGCCGCCCCGACCGGCGCGCCGGTCCCGACCATCGGCGCGCTCGACTCCGCTTCGATCGTCTCCAGACCGTCGGACACGTCCCTGCTCCGGCGCGGCCGGCGCGCACGACAGAGCGCGCGACCGGCCACAGATTCCATGCTAGGCGGCGCTCCCCCCCACCCCCCCACCCCCCCCGCGCCCCCCGGAACCAGCGACGCCGCACCCCATCCGGCCGCGACGGAATCCGGACAAACCTCTCCGCAACCCGAGCCCTCCCGGAATTCGTGGAACGTCGGGGTCAGTCCACCGAACGTCACAAAAAACGCGCCGTTTCGATGGGGTATTTCCCGATTTGGGCGCGCAGGATGGGCCCACCCGTCCATCCGACCCGGCGGCCGACGGATCGACATCCCCGCTTGCCGGGCGCCTGAGCTATCCTTTCCGCCCTGTCCAGCGGAGCGCATCCAGGTGGTCCAGATCCGGCGCATCACGAACGACGATCCGTTGTACCCGCAGGAGTGCGCGCTCCGCGAGGCGGTGCTGCTCGGGCCGATCGGGTACGACATGCAGCGTTTTATGCGGGAATTCGCGGGTGTTGAGGAGAAGTTCGAGCACTTCGTGGCGGTCTTCGATCATCCATCGGGGCCGCGGGTGATCGGGTGCGCGGCGCTGCTGCCCGACGTTCCGACGGCCGGGATCGGCAAGCTCATGCAGATGGCGATCGACCCCCAGCGCCAAGGGGAAGGGATCGGCACCCGCCTGGTGGTGGCGGTGGAAAAACGCGCCTTCGGCCAGCTCGGCCTCAAAGAGCTGTTCTGTCATTCACGCGACACCGCCTACGGTTTTTACGAAAGCCTGGGATGGGAATACGATTCTGAGACATTCAAAGAAGCAGGAGTCGATCATCGAAAAATGGTTTTTCGGCCCAGGGTGGGGGAAGAGGAGGGCGTGGAGGCCTGAGGGCCGGAACAAGGGATCGGGCGGGAGGAGGGTTGTTTGGTGGGGGTGGGACGGCAATGATTGACACAGATTGACGGGGGCCTTCGATCGGGTCTGGGACGGTGGCACCGCAACTCGATTCCGACAGCATCCGCGAGATGTTCGCACGGCACGGCATCCGTTGCACGCGGCAGCGCGAGGAGATTTTCTCCGTGCTGCACCGCTCGTGCGCGCACCCCACGGCGGAGGAGCTGTTCCACGACGTGCGGGCGTCGCAGCCGGGTCTCAGCCTTGCGACCGTGTACAACACCCTGGAGATCTTCACGCGGCGCGGCCTGTGCCGGAAGCTGGCGGTGGGGCAGGCCAGTCTGAGCCTCGGGGGCGCCAGCCGCTACGACGCGGACCTGACCGAGCACCTGCACCTGATCACCTGCGACGGGCAGGTGCAGGACATCCCGTCCGACCTGGGCGACGAGATCATGCGGCACATCCCCTCTCAGGTGGTGGAACGAATCGAGCGCGCGATGGGGGTGCGGATCTCGCGGATGAACGTGGATTTCCTGGCGGCGCTGGGGGACGGGAAGGCGGAGAACGGGGCGGGGGAGTCCGAATAACGGACCAACGAATCGGCGAGGGGGCTTTGCCTCGCGCGGGTGGTGCGTCTCTGTCGCGGTTATCGCCGCGTCGGGCGGCCGCCTGTCAAGGCGCATGGTCCGAGATCCGATACCCATTCTCGGGCGTGGGCACGCGCGTACCGGCGAGGAGGCGGCGCGTGCGAACACGCCACGGAGAGGCACACGTGAACACGCAAATGAACCGTCGGCAGTACGTGCGGTACACGCTGGAACCGATGTACACGCCGGTGGCGGTGCGGACGCCGGACGGAACGACGTTCGACAACGAGGGGCACGCGTACGACATCAGCGAGGGGGGAGTGCGGTTCGAGCTGGACCGGGCGGTCCGGCCCGGGACGACGATCGCGATGCAGATCACCCTGCCGTCGGGGAGCGCGGAGGACATCGGGCCGGGGCGGAGCGTGCTCGTGTTCGCGAACGTGGTGTGGATCGAGGACGAGGATGAGCCCGGTCCCGTGCGAACGGCGGCCGTGTTCACGCACTTCGCGCGTGCCGGCGACAGGGAAAGGCTGACGAGGTCGATCGGGTCGGGGCGGTACCGGCTGGCCGCGTAGGCCGCGGCTGACGCGCAGGGGGCGGGAAGAGCAGTGAACAGAGTTCAATGAGGGGATGGCACGCCGGCGGGTGTGCTCTTCGTGCCCTTGCGGGTCTTCTGTTCACCGATCGTCCGTTTCCGCTCACGTCCGCGCGTCCGCTGCTTACTATCCCCCGCATGTTCATCGATCAAGCAGTCATCCTGGTCCACGCCGGCAAGGGCGGCGGGGGGCACGTGTCGTTCCGCCGGGAGAAGTACGAGCCCAAGGGCGGCCCGAGCGGCGGCGACGGCGGGAACGGCGGCGACGTCGTGCTCATGGCCGACGAGAACATCAACACGCTCCTTGACTTCCGCGGGCGGCCCAACTGGAGCGCCCAGGACGGTGAGCCGGGGCGGGCCAAGCAGCAGCACGGCTCGCACGGCAAGCCGCTGGTCATCAAGGTGCCGCAGGGGACGCTGGTGTACGACCACAAGACCGGCGAGCTGCTGTGCGACCTGAAGGACCACGCGGAGGAGTTCATCGCGGCCAAGGGCGGGCGCGGAGGGTTCGGGAACGAGCATTTCAAGTCGTCGATCAACCAGGCGCCGCGCACGGCCTCGCCGGGATACCCGGGCGAGGACCGAGAGCTGCGGATGGAGCTCAAGCTCATCGCCGACGTCGGGCTGGTGGGGATGCCCAACGCGGGGAAATCCACGCTTCTGGCGGCGGTGACGGACGCGACGCCGAAGATCGCCGATTATCCGTTTACGACGCTCGCGCCGCAGCTGGGGATCGCGGTCCTCGACGCGGCGAGGCGGCTGGTGCTGGCGGATATCCCGGGGCTGATCGAGGGGGCCGCGGCGGGGGCGGGCCTGGGGCACGAGTTCCTGAGGCATATCGAGCGGACGCGGGTGCTGGTGCACCTGCTGGACGTGCTCCCGGCGGATGGCTCGAGCCCGGCGGCGAACTACCGGCTGATCCGCGAGGAGATCAAGCGGTACTCGCCGCTCCTGGCGGAGAAGGACGAGCTGATCGTGCTGAACAAGCTCGACCTGTTGCCCACCGAGGAGGAGCGTCGCGCGGCGGTCGCGAAGCTGCGGACGGAGCTGAAGCTCGGCCGGGGCGAGGAGCTCGTGGCGATCAGCGCGGCCACGCGCCAGGGGACACGCGAGATGATCGAGAGGCTCTGGACGATGGTGAACCGGCCGGCGGAGACGTGGAAGGGCGTCGCCGCGGAGTGAGGACCTCCTCCGCGCGGCTACCTCTTCCGCTTCTTGAAGCGCGCCTTGATGCTCTCGGTGTGCGAGCTGCCCTTGGTGCGAAAGGCGGGCATGCCGGCGAGGCCGGGGACCATGTTGCCCATGCCGCTGGAGCCGAGCTCCTTGACCGCCTTGACCTTCGAGACGGCGCTCATCGAGGACATCTGACGGGCGAGGGTGTTCACGGTGGAGAACTGCTTGACGAGCTGGCCGACCTCGTTCTGGTCGGTGCCGGAGCCGCCGGCGATGCGCTTGCGCCGGGAGTTGTTGATGAGATCGGGCTTGCGGCGCTCCTGGCTGGTCATGGAGTGAACGATCGCTTCGACGCGGTCGAGCTGCCTGTCGTCGATGTGAACGTCCTTGAGGGCCGAGCCGATCCCCGGGAGCAGGCCCAGGAGCTGCTTGAGGGGCCCCATGCGGCGCAGCGTGCGGAGCTGGCCGAGGAAGTCCTCCATGGTCATCTCGCCCCTGGCCATCTTCTCGGAGAGCTTCTCGGCGTCCTCCTCGGAGACCTGCTCGCGGGCCTTCTCGACGAGGGAGACGACATCGCCCATGCCGAGGATGCGACCGGCCATGCGCTGGGCGTGGAACTCCTCGAGGGCGTCGAGCTTCTCGCCAACGCCGATGAACCGGATCGGCGCACCGGTGACGGACTTGACGGAGAGGGCCGCCCCGCCGCGGGTGTCGGAGTCGAACTTGGTCAGGATGATGCCGTCGACCTCGAGGCGCTCGTGGAACGCGCGGGCGGAGTTGACGGCGTCCTGGCCGGTCATGGCGTCGACAACCAGGAAGATCTGGTGGGGCCCGACGGCGCGGCTGACCTGGCGCAGCTCGTCCATGAGGGCGTCGTCGATGTGGAGGCGCCCGGCGGTGTCGAGGATGACGGTGTCGATGCCCTTGGTGCGGGCCTGCTCGACGGCCCGGCGGCAGACCTGGACCGCCGCGCCGACGGCTTTGCCGTACTCCCGGACCTTGTCGGGCTCGGAGTAGAAGTGGACCCGGGCACCGCCGGGGAGTTCTTTTTCAACGGAATGGGCGACGGTCTGCAGCTGCTCGACCGCGGCGGGGCGCTGGAGGTCACCGGCGACGAGCATGACGGAGCGCCCGCGCTTCTTGAGGTAGGCGGCCAGCTTGCCGCAGGTCGTCGTCTTCCCCGACCCCTGGAGGCCGCACATCATCACGATCGTGGGGCCGGGAGCGACACGGAGGATGCCGGTGTCGGCTTCGGAAGGGGCGGAGGGCGACGGGGGGGCGCCCGGAACGTCGGGGCCAGCTGGCGTTCCCCCGAGGAGGTCCACGAGCCGCTCGTGGACGATGGCGATCATCTCCTGGCCGGGCTGGAGGCTCTTGGTGACCTCTCGCCCCTTGGCGTCGGCGATGATGCCCTCGCAGAAGGCGTTGACGACGTCCAGGTGCACGTCGGCGTCCAGCAGGGCGGTCCGGACGTCCTGCATCGCCTCGGCGACGTTGGACTCGGAGATGGCGGCCTTGCCCGAGAGCTTGCGGAAGACCGTGGAGAATCCGTCGGAGAGGCGTTCGAACATGCGCCAACTGTATCAGCCGGAATTGAACGCGGATTGACGCGGGCTCATCCTCGGTTCAGTGACGGCTCAACCACTCGCGCAGCTTCTTCGCCGGCCAGGTGTTGATGCACTGCTCCGGCGGGAGCCAGCCGCGCCGGGCGGTGAGGACGCCGTAGCGGAGGTTGTCGAAGTCTTCGGGGTCGTGGACATCGCAGTCAATCGCGATGAGGCAGCCGGCGTCGACCGCGGCCTTGACGTGCGTATCGCGCAGGTCGAGTCGCAGCCAGTGGGCGTTGATCTCCAGCGCGACGTTGTGCTCCTTGGCCGCGGCGACCACCTTCGCCATGTCCGGCGACAGCCCGCTTCTCCGGTTGATCATCCGCCCCGTGGGATGGCCGAGGATGCGGACATGGGGGTTGTTGATGGCCGCGAGGAGCCGCCTGGTGGATGCCGCGGGCTCCTGCGACAGGGCGCTGTGCGGGGAGGCGACAACGATGTCGAGCTCGGCGAGGAGCTTGTTGTCGTAGTCCAGCGAGCCGTCGGCAAGGATGTCGACCTCCGAACCGGCCAGCAGCGTGATGCCCTTGAGTTTCTCGCCCGCGGCGTGGACGGCGTCAACGTGCTTGCGGAGGCGCTCGGGGGAGAGGCCGTTGGCCTGGATCGAGCTCTTGGAATGGTCGGTGACGGCGATGGTGTGGAAGCCGCGGTCCTTGGCTCGCCTGGCCAGCTCCTCGATGGACATGTGGCCGTCAGAGGCGGTGGTGTGGGCGTGCAGCTCGGATTTGATGTCGGCGAGCTCGATCAACCGGGGGGTGGCCTTGAGGTCCAGCTCGCCGCGATCCTCGCGGATCTCCGGCGGGACAAAGGTGACCTTCAGGGCCGCGTAGATGTCCTCCTCGGTCTTCGAGGCGACGGGCTTGACGCCGCGTTTCTGCGGCGGCTCCTTCTCGTCGTCCTCGGGGAACAGGCCGTATTCGTTGAGGGTCATCCCCATCCTGAGGGCGCGTTCACGGAGGCGGATGTTGTGCTCCTTGGACCCGGTGAAGTACATCAGGGCGGCCCCCCATGACTCCTGCGGCACCACGCGGAGGTCCACCTGCACGGTCGGGCCGCCCTTCTCGGGCACCACGTCGCCCGCCTTTCCTTCGGCCGTCCACCCGCCCAAGGAGGGATCGACCAGGGCACGCACGGAGGACTTGGTGTCGCCGGCGACGAGCACCTGCCGGACGGAGGGAAGAGCGCGGAAGGCCTCGCTGACGGCCTCGGGCTTGGCGGTGGCAACGAGGATATCGACGTCGCCGATGGTGTCCTTGCCGCGGCGGAGCGACCCGGCATAGGCGATCTGCTTCACGCCCGGGACCTTCTTCAGTGCCGCGACGAATGATTCGGCGACCGGGACAGCCAGGCCCAGGGGGAGGCGCTTGGCCCCCTCCTCCAGGACGGCGAGCGATTCCTTGATCTTCTGCGCGGACCGCTCGCCCATGCGCGACAGGTTGACGATGGTGCCGTCGTCGATGATGCGCTTGAGGCCCGCGACATCGGTGATGTTGGCCTCCTTCCAGAGGACGCGCACGGTCTTGGGGCCGAGGCCGGGGACGCTCAGGAGCGGCAGGAGGCTGGCGGGGACCTGCGATTGGAGCTCGACGAGTTCCTTCATTTCGCCGGTGGTGCAGAACTCGACGATCTTGTCGGCGATCTTCGGGCCGATGCCGTCGATCTCCTGCAGCGCCTTTTTGTCGAGGGTCTCGACGGCGACGGAGAGGTCCTCGATCGCCCGCGAGGCCCGGTCGTTGGAGATGGCGCGGAAGCGGTCGGCGCCCAGCAGCTCCTGCATCTGCGCGATGCGGGCGAGGCGTTCGGCGACGGCTTGGTTGAGGCTCATGGGCGATGGTAGGAGAAGTGAAAAGTGGGAAGGGAGGAATGGAAAGAAGAGGGATCAGCCCACGTCGCCGAGGCCCAGCCATTGGCCGTGCGCCTTGATGAGGCGGCGGAGCAGCACGGCCTCGTCGGGTCGGTCAAGCCGGGGGGATCGCTCGATCCACGCTGCGGCGTCTCGCCGGGCCATGTTGAGCAGCTCGCGGTCGCGCATGAGGTCGGCGACCTTGAAGGGGGGCATACCGGCCTGCCGGGTACCGAAGACCTCGCCGGGGCCGCGGATCTCCATGTCCTTCTCGGCCAGCGTGAACCCGTCGGAGGTCTCGGCCATGACGGCGAGGCGAGCCTGGGCCTCGGGCGTGACGGGCTCGCCGATGAGGATGCAGACGGACTTCTTCCTGGCGCGCCCCACGCGCCCGCGGAGCTGGTGGAGCTGAGCGAGGCCGAACCGGTCGGCGTGCTCCACGACCATGACGGTGGCGTTGGGGACGTCGACGCCGACCTCGATGACGGTGGTGGCGACCAGGGCCTTGATCGTGCCGGCGCGGAAGCGGGCCATGATGCTCTCGCGCGTCTTGCGGGCCAGCCGCCCGTGCATGGCCGCGACACGGACGTCCTTCAGCTCGTTCTGCTCCAGGCGCGACTGGAGCGTGCGGACATCGCTGAGGCCCTCGCCCTCACCGGTGTCGATCGCGGGAACGACGATGTAGGCCTGGTCGCCGGCGTCGATCCGCTGGCGGACGAAGGCGTACACCTCGCCGGCCCGCTCGGGCGGGACGAGGCGGGTCTTGATCGGCGTGCGCCCCGGGGGCAGCTCGCGGATGGTCGAGACGTCCAGGTCGCCGAAGAGCGTGAGCGCGAGCGTGCGCGGAATGGGCGTGGCGGTCATCACCAGCACGTGCGGCGTGAGCGTCTCCTCGTGGCCCCCCTTGGTGCGGAGCTCGGCCCGCTGGTGGACGCCGAAGCGGTGCTGCTCGTCGACGATCGCCACCGCCAGGGAGTGGAACTTCACCGTCTCGGTGAGCAGCGCGTGCGTCCCGATGACGATGTCCACCTCGCCGGATTCGACACGGGCGAGAATGGCCTTCCGCTCGGCTGACGGGAGCGCGCCCGTGAGGAGCTCGATCTTGACGGCGGAACCCTCGAGCAAGGCGGAGATGGAGGCCAGGTGCTGCTCGGCGAGGATCTCGGTGGGAGCCATCAGCGCGGCTTGGTGGCGCGAGGCGACGGCCATGAGCATGGCGTAGAGCGCGACGATGGTCTTGCCGGAGCCGACATCGCCCTGGATGAGCCGGTTCGTGGGAGTTCCCGTGGAGAGATCGGCGATGATGTCCCTGATGACGGATTCCTGCGAGGCGGTGAGCGTGAAGGGGAATCGCTTCCGGATGTGCGCATCGATCGCCTCCGTCCATCGCAGCTTCGGGGCGCGCAGGGTCTGCCGGAGGTGGGCCCGCTTGAGGTGCACGCCGAGCTGGAGGAGCAGGAGCTCGTCGTAGGCGAGGCGCCGGCGGGCGGCCGCGGCCTCGTCCTCGGTCCGCGGCCCGTGGATCATCCTGTAGGCATCGCGCAGGGCCGGGAGCTCCTTCTGGCGGCGGAACTCGTCGGTCAGGTGGTCTTCGATCAGCGGGAGGGCCAGGGGGAGGGCCCCGGCGATGGCCTGCTCGATGAGGCGGGAGGGGCACTGCTCGGACGCGGGGTAGACCGGGCGGACGCGGGCCTCGCGAGCGGGGGGCTCGTGCTCCTCCTCGTGGATGATGTCGAACTTGGGATTGGCCAGCTGGATTCCCGGGCCGCGGCGCTTGGCCTTCCCCTGCACACGGAGGCGCATCCCTGGGTGGATGCGCTCTCGCAGATAGAGCTGGTTGAACCAGACCAGGTCAAGGCGCCCGGTGTCGTCGCAGAGGACAGCCTCGAACCGCGGGCGCTTGCCGGTGCGGACCGAGCGTGTGGCGGCGATCTCGCCGCGGGCGGTGACGATCGCGTCGGCAGCGACCTTGTCGATGGGCGCCTCGGCCTCCAGCCGCTCGTGGCGCATGGGGAGGTAGGCGGCGAGCTGGCCGAGGTTCTTGACGCCCAGGGCGACCAAGCCGGCGCGGGCGAACGGGCGCAACCCAGGGATGGAGTCGATGGAAGAGCCGAGTGTGATCTCTGTGGCCCGCATTGTGATTGACGATAGCCTTTTTGATGCGCGGGCGGCGGTCGTCAGGTGTGATCTAACCGCACCTTCAGCGTCCAACACTCCAGTCTCGCTGTACCCCGAAACTGCTCGAGTCGTTCCACCGCGGCGAAAAACCGATCGAGTAATGGGAAGCTCGACGACCAGAGGAAGGTTTTCGCGCCCTCCGTCGCCCCATCGGGCTCACGGTAGAGGGTGGCAGAGAGCTGAAAGAACTCATCGTCACCGGGCAACTGGAACTGTCGGACGAAACTCAGGCTGAAAAGCGATGGCCCGGTGAAGTCATAGGTCCCGCACTCGAAGAGCACCCCTGCGTCATACTCGCTCGGTTGGGCACAGAACTGCTTGAAGATAGCCCAAACGGCGGAGACTCGTATGGGCTCCGCATCGACGCCGGATGCCTTGAGCAGGCTTCGAAGACGCCGACGCGCCGTTTCAGGTTTCATTTGGCTTCGCCGCCGGCCTCTGGTTCTGCGGGTCGATGGAGCGGAGGTAGTCCCAGGAGAAGATCCCGGTGTCGTGGCCGTCGGAGAACAGGATGCGGAGCGCGTAGTTGCCGACGAGCTCGGCGCCCAGGGCGGTCAGGGGCGCTCCGCCGGCCGCGCCATGGCGCGCGGGGAGGATCGTGAGGGGGTTGCGCTCCTGTTCCAGGCGAAGCTCACGCTGCTCGGCGGAGGGGGACATGCGCCGGAGGTAGGGGATGGAGAAGTACGACGTTGCGCCGTCGGCCCACTCGATGGTGAGGCCGCGGTCCTTCTTGAGGTCAATGTTCCGGGGTATTTCCATATTGTCGATTCGATGATGCTCGGCGTCTCGACCTGACAAGGGCGCGGGATTCTACTGGCTCGTGGGACGGACGGTGGAGCATGGGGCGATAGCGTGAACGAAAAGCGCCCGCTCCGTGGAGGGAGCGGGCGCCAGGGCGGGAGCCGGAGTTGTCGGTGTCGGGGAAGGGCGGGTCAGTTGCCGGTCTTCAGCGTGCCCTTGTCCACGATGGTCTTTCCGTCGAGCGTGAGGGTGCTCCCCGGGCAGAAACCGGCGAACATGAAGTTGACCTTGTTCTCGCCGCCGGCCCAGGTGTTATCGCCGAAGCCGATGGTGACCATGCCGGCCTGCATCCAGGCCTGGAGCTTGTTGTCGCCGGAGACAGGGATGGCGGAGTTGATGCCGATATCGATGACGGCGAAAGCGTCCTTGCCGGGCCCGGCCGCGTCGTAGGCCTTCTGCAGCGTGTCGATGCCGGACTTGGCGGTCATCGCGGTGACCTTGCCGGCCTTGAACGTCAGGCGGAGGTCGTTGATCTCCTTGTCGTGGAAGAACGCGCGGTTGACGACCACGGTGCCCTCGGCCGAGCCGGCGACGGGGGCCGTGTACACCTCGCCCGCGGGGAGCCAGACCTGCGTGGCCGGGCCGCCGGCCTTGATGTCCGCGGCGGAGATGACGCCGTCGCTCACGAAAACCGGGCGTTTGTTGATCTTGACCGTGAGATCGGTGCCGTTGGGGTTGGTCAGGTGCAGCTCGGTGCCGGAAGCGAGGGTGTTCTTGATCGCCTCGCCGGCAGACTGCAGCGTGGAATAGTCGGCGTTCACCGCGCTCCAGAAGATGCGTGAGAGTTCGTCCTTCGAGAGGCCGTAGCGCGTCGCGTTGGCCTGGGTCGGGTAGATGCCGTTCCCCAGCGAGACGGCCTTGACGCCCCGCCTGAGCATGAGGTCGTTCACCGGCATCATCGACTTCTGCACCGCGGCGAGTCGCTCGGGGGGCACCTTGGAGAGAAGGCCCTCGGTCTCGTTGAACTCGATGGTGATGGCCGAGGTGATAATGTTGGCCAGCTTCATATCGAGCTCGGGCGTCTGCGTGTCGAACTTGGCTGGAACGTCGTCGAAGAGCCGCTTGGTGAGGCGGTCGGAGCCGATGGTGAGCAGCGGGAAGGCGCCGAGCTGACGGACGTTGACAGCGATGTTCTCCAGCAGCTCCTGGTCGCGCGTGCCGCCGCTGATCAGAACGAGCTCGCCTTCCTTGATGGCCGCGCACTCGTTCACGAGCTTGCGGGCCAGGGCCTCGGTGTCGGGCGGAGCAGCGGCGAACTCGACGCGGGACGGCGCCGACGCCACCAATGCACCGGCGATGCCCGCGGCGATCGCCGCCCCCGCGACCAATTGCAACAACCTTGTCTTCATCGGTGAGTCTCCTTGTTCTGCTGACGGGCCCCCGAGAAAGCGGAGGGCCCTTGCGCCTGCGGACGAAGAACACGATTAGCCGAGCATGAGCTTACCCACGCGGCCCCCGGAATCCGGAGGAAATGCTCGATCTCGTGGTCTGCCGCCAACGATAGACAGTCCCACCTTCTCCGCGGCGCGATCCGGACACCTGTTCGGGGCAGGAGAATCGGGTGTGTTCGTGCTTGATCCGTAGGCATTCGGACGCAGCTACGGGTGGAAAAAACTCAGATGCAACTCGGCGTGCCGGCAGCTGAGTTGGATCCACTCGCCGTGAGTCAGCGGGCCGAAGAGGGTATTGGGCTGGGTCGGGGCCGATGCGCGGAGCCGCTGGACAGCCTTCTGAAGGCGCGACAGTCCTTCGTCGAGAGAGAGCAGCTCGGTGGCAACCGTGCCGCCGGGGACCCTGGGGATGTGCACGCCGACGCGCATGGGACCCCGCAGGAACCTGTTCTTCCCGATGACCCACCCCACGATGAACTTGACGAACCACGGCGGCGTGAGCGGATTGCCGTCGAACCCGAAGTTGATCCACGCCGCGAGGTGACCAAAGGCCTGGCCGGCGGTCCAGTTGCCGGTGCGCCGGAGCCTGCCCGCACGGTCGGCCGCGGCGATCCGCTCGACATCGGCCCACAGCTGGTCGAGGCTCGCGAAATGCAACTCTCGCCGATCCTTGACCTTGGCGGTATCGATCCGGTCCATGCCGGAGAGCCTACCCGAACCGCAGCGACCTGTGAAGACTGGCCGCTCCGCTGGCGGCTCGGGCGCCGCCGTGCCCGGCCCGCTGTCCCACCCCCACCTCACCCGTTCCCCCGAGCCGCCGCCCCTACAATCGGCCCGACATGACACCACGACGACCCACTCGGCAGATCAACGTCGGCAACGCCCGGACCGGAATCATCAAGATCGGCGGCGGAGTGCCGGACCGGAGCGGCAACCCGACCACGCCGGCCCCGGTGGCGGTGCAGACCATGACCGCCGGGTACACGTACGAGATCGACAAGTGCGTGGCGGAGATCAACAAGCTCGCCGCGGCGGGGGCCGACATCGTACGGGTCGCGGTGCCGGAGAAGAAGGACACCGAGGCGCTGAAGGAGATCATCAACCAGACGCGGGTGCCGATCGTCGCGGACGTGCACTTCCACTTCAAGCGGGCACTGGAGGCGGTGGAGGCGGGGGTGCACAAAATCCGGCTCAACCCGGGGAACATCACCGAGCGCGACCAGGTGAACCCCGTCATCGACGCGTGCAAGGCCGCCGGGATCCCGATCCGCGTGGGCGTGAACGAGGGATCGATCATCGAGCGGCGCGACAAGCAGAAGCGGATGAAGGAGCTGGGCGCGGTCTTCAGCGATCACAAGCACGGCTACCTGCTGGCGATCATGATCACCAAGCTCGAGGAGTACCTCGACATCTTCTACGAGAAGGACTTCCACGACATCTGCATCAGCGCCAAGTCGATGGACACGCAGATCGTGATCGACGCCTACACCGAGATCGCCAGGCGTTTCGACCACCCGCTGCACCTGGGCGTGACGCACGCAGGGCCGAAGGAGACGGGAACGATCCGGAGCGTGGTGGCCCTGGGCGGGCTGCTGATCAACGGGATCGGGGAGACCATCCGCATCAGCTATGCCAACGACCCGATTTACGAGGTGCAGGACGGGCTGGAGCTGCTCTACTGCCTGGGGCTACGCGAGCGCATCGGGGTCGACCTCATCGCCTGCCCGACGTGCGGGCGAATCCAGGTGGACCTCTTCACGCTGATCCAGGACGTGCGCAAGGCGCTGGCAGAGAAGATCAAGGTGCCGATGAAGGTGGCGGTGATGGGGTGCATTGTCAACGGCCCCGGCGAGGCCGAGGGCGCCGACGTGGCCGTCTTCGCCGGCGATCGGCGCGGCATCATCTACGTGCAGGGCCAGAAGGTCGCCAACGTGACCGAGGAGGAGATCCTCGACAGGCTGCTGGCCGAGTGCCTGGCCTTCCAGGACAAGGTCCGGCGCGGCGAGGCCAAGCTCGGGGAGAAGAAAGTCGAGATCATCCCGCCCGACCCGATCGGGGAGCTGGGGTCCGGGTTCGAGAAGATCGCGGCGGGGAACGTCGAGAAGCGCCCGACGGGGATGTCGCCCCTGACGGTCGGGCGCACCTGATCGTCCACGGCGGTCTGGAGAACGATCGCCAGGGCGTGGGACCCCTGGGGGCGGTTCACCTCGCCTGCTGCTTGGCGATCTTGATCTGGCGCTGGATCTGGTTCTTCAGCATCTCGCGGGTGGTCTTGACCTGCGCGGGGGTGAGGCCGGTCTTCTTCAGGTCCACGACGATGGCGGCGAACCACTGCACCCCGCTCTCCTTGTAGCCGAATCGCTCGGTCAGTCGCTGCTCCATGTCGGGGAGATGGCCGGCGCCGTAGATGATCGCGATATCCTTGTGGGGCGGCCGCTCCTTGAGCGCCTGGTCAAGGTCGTCCATGACGACCTGGTTGCGATCCTTGATGATCACGTTCAGCATGGCCCCCATGCCGCCGGGCATCGCGCCCAGCAGCTCGTCGGCGTTGGCGAGCATGTCGACCATCATCATCTTGCCCATTGCCTGCACGCTCGGGAAGAGACTGATGATCTTCAGGATTACGCCCGCAAACTTGGCCGAGAACGAGCTTCCGTCGAGCATCTGGAAGAGCTGCCCGCTCTCCGCCCCGGCCTTGTCGAGTCGCTCCTGCACCTGGTCGACGGAGAGGTCACTGTTCCGCCAGTTGGGCTTGTTGTGGTCCATCGCGTCGAGCTGGAAGACCAGGCCCAGCGCGTTGGCCAGCAGTGTCTGGATCCCTTCCCCGCCCTCCTCGACCTCGCCCTCGGCAAGCGGGTCCTGGCCGGAGAGCCTGATGTCGCTGTCGCCCCCCTCGCCCCCCGGCTTCCCGTCGGCCCCGAGGCTGGTGAGCTCGAACGGATCAGGGGGAGCCGCGGGCAGCGCCGCCCCGGGCGCCGGCTTCTCGAGCGCCTCGGGCTTCACCGTGTAGGCGATCTCGTTCCCCCACGCGTCCTTCAGCGAGCCCTCGATGAGCTTGCCGATCCTCGTGCCGGATCCCTCGACGACGGCCGCGAGAGACTCGGGATACGCCTTCCTCTTGAGCCGGTACTTCTCGATGCAGGTGGCGAGAAAGCGGATGCGCCGGGTCGTCGCGGCGGCCTTGTCTTCGTCTGTCTCCGTCGCCAACTCGTGGTCGAGCCGGCCTGCCCCCGGCGGTTTCACACCCTCGAAGAGAACGACCTCCTTGGCGTCAAGGAACGCCTGGAGCTCTTTGTAGAACGACCGGTCGGCGATGTGCACGGCGCCGGCGAGATAGACGGTGGGACCGTCGCCGGCCTGCGGCACGTAGGAGTGGACGGCCATCTCCAGCTTGAGCGTCTGCTTCTCGTCGTCCTCGACCACGCGGGCATAGCGGGACGAGACTGTCGCGGCGGGCTCCGCCTTGACGGCGGGAGCGCCGTTCTGGGCACGCGCGACCGGGCCAAGCGGAGCGAGGCCGATGAGGAGGCCGGCGAGCGATCCATACACAAGGCGGTGGCGACTAATCATGGTCGATTGTCTCATGGCTGGAGGGCTCTGGCCCGCGCCGTGGGGGCTTGGGGGGCATGGGGGGCGGGATGAACTCGTTACGCCGGTAGTACCGCCGGGAGGATTCTTCGGTTCGAGCGTTCGTGTGTTCCACGGAAATGTCCCGAGGGCTACACGGTCGCCCGGGAGAAGCCGGCACGGTCGCTCCAGCCGCGCCTGACCTCGGCGATGAGGCGCCCCGCAAACCGGGCGGCCCTCTCGCGGACAGCGTCGTCCGGGTCGGATTCGATGACCTGCGCCAGGCGTCCGGCCAGGTGGTCGCCCCAACGGCTCGCGAGGCGTCCACCGGGGGCCGCGGCCAGGCGCTCGGCCAGCCACAAGCCGGCGATGCGGTGCTCGCAGCGGTCGTCGGCGATCATACGGACCAGCGCCTCCATGCCTGCTTCCACCAGATCGACCCCCCCACCGCCGACCGGCGCAGCGGCGCCCGGCCCGTCCGCCTGCATGAGCGCCCACGCCGCACCCGCGCAGACGCGGTGGTGCCGATCGCCCTTGAGCTCGAGGATCGTCGTCGCCAGCCAGCCCGGAGCGCCGATCCCGCCACGCCGTCGCGCCCGGCGGCACAGCCCCTCCAGAGCGTTGGCACGCACGCGGTCGTCGGTGTGCGTCAGACAAGCCCGCAGCGCGGCCTCGGCGGCCTCGGTCATCAACTCGCTCAGCGCCGCGGCGGCCGTGGCGACGAGACGCTCCATCCCCTCCGTGACGCCGCCGGGCTTGGCGCAGGCGATCCTCAGAAGCTCGAGTTCGACGTCCCCGACGGAGC
The DNA here is from genome assembly GCA_041485385.1 of Phycisphaerae bacterium. Lineage (GTDB taxonomy): Bacteria > Planctomycetota > Phycisphaerae > Phycisphaerales > UBA1924 > JBGPJM01. The sequence goes on from JBGPJM010000008.1 coordinate 18,879, forward strand.
GGAGCACGACGGCCATACGGATGGCCACGATTCGGGACGCGACCGGGCCGGCGCCAACGCTCTCGCGCAGACGCGCGATGAACACGTCGGGGCTGCCGCGCAGCAGCCGATGGGCCGCGAGGCGGCCGGCGGGTGTCGCCGCGTCCCAGGCGCCACCGATTCGCCCACATAGATCATCGGAAACCGCGCGCACAACGTCGTGCGGCGACCGCGCCAGCCGCTCCAGCACCCGCGCCGCCGCGTCGTCACCGATCAGTGCGCCCCGCCGGCGGGAGAGCGTGAAGATGGCGGTGCGCGCAACACGCGCCTCCTCGTCGAAGCACAGGTCCACAACGCACCCCTGCCCACGGGCGCCGGGCCGGTCGGCGGCCGCCAGGCGGGCAAGCGACCTCGCGGCGCTGTGCCGCACCGCGGCCGACTCGTCGCCCAGCAGGAGCGCCACGGCCTGGTCGTGCAGCTTCGGCGGCATCGGCACGGATTCCAGCCAGGTCGCCAGCCCCGAGCGGGCCTCGATGGTCATTCCCGCCAGCGCCCGCGCACCGGGCACGGCCCCGCCGCCCTTGAGCCACTTGGCGGGCATCACGACGCACCGCAGCGCCTCTAGCCGGGCCGGGTTCGCCAGCAGGTGCGCGCGCGAAAGGACCTCCTCGTGCTCCTGCACCGTTGCGGCGCGGATGAGCCTGTCGCGGCAGGCGCCGGCCAGCGCCGGCACACGCAGCCACACCAGCGCGCACATCCGCATGCTCGCATCCTCGGATCGGCGGATGACCGAGCGCATCAGGTGGTGCACCGGGTGATCGGCCTCCTTGAGCCAGGATCGCAGCGGCTCTCCCACTTCGGCGAGCAGCGCGGCCGAGCCGATCAGGCGCCCGACCGCGAGCAGCGCGCCCGGCCGGCGATGCTCCGGGTAATCAATCGCGGCCTGCGCGATCACGCGCTCGGCCGTCTCGCGGAAGCCGGCCGGTCGTGGGTGACCGGTATGGCGATCCTCCACCTTCGCGAGCCGGACGAGCGCCGACTCCGCCGCCCTCGCAACGCCCGGCTGTGGGTCGCGGAGCATCGATGGGAGCGCCCGCATCAACATCGGCTCGCCAGAAGCCACGGCGAACATCGCCGCGGATCGACGTACGTCGGGACGCTGGTCATCGATGAGAATCTGGGCAACCTGCGCCCATCTCGCGGCCCCCACGCTGAGCGTGGCTTCGCGAGCCTCATCGGGCAGTTTCACCCAATGTCGGGCGAGTTCGGTCAAGGCGGGGACGCCTCGGGCACCCGCGGCGATGTCGACCAGCTGAGCGGCGAAAACGCTGGCGTCTGAATACGAACAGCGGGTGAGCAAGTCTCCCAGCTCCGCCGCGCGGGCACGCCGACCGAACTTCGGAAGCTTGCCAAAGCCCCGGGCCAGCCAACCCTTCCTGCGAGTCGGCGGACTCACCGGCGCGCAACCGACAGCTTTCTGGGAAACTATCGGTATCGAGCGCAACCGCTGGAACCACAACCGCTTGGGTGCGGATTCATTCGGGGCCGCAGGGGTTGGGCCTCTTTCTTGGAACTTTTTGCTTGCCCGCGGGTTCATAGCTTTGAACAATGACTTGTATCGGGCCTCGGCCGCCCGATCGGTGAGGATCGACCTACCCTGCGGGCCCTGCTCGGACATACCGGTTTTCTCTGGCGGCGCTCAACACTTTCCGTACCACGAGCGTAAGGAAAAGGCGATGAACATCCCGGCGAAATCGAACAGCCTGCAAACATACCAGCTCCTGCTTTATCGGCGGGCGTTGCACCCCGAGCTCTTCCAGCTCAAGGCACGCCGAACGCTCTCGCATAACGGGTATGAGTTCGAGGCTTGGATCATGCCGGGGGCTCACCTGCTCCGGTTCCAGATTCCCGGTGTGTGTGCCTCTGAGCTGGTCACCGACCAGAACTCGGGCCTCCCAACCGAAGGGGCCGTGACGAGTTTCCCTTGCGCGGGGGAGCATGAGTTCGAGTACCGGTTCGATCCGGGTCGGGTGAAGTACGTCGTGTCGGTGCAGACGGAAACGCTGACGGACAACCTGTACGCCGCGACGTACCTGGAAATGCTCGATTTCGCAGAAGAGACCGAGTCCCTCGTGCACAAGTGGACGGACCACGACGGCGGCAAGTGCCTGTCCCTGCTGGATATCCAACGGATGACACGCGAGGTGCACGCGCAGAGCTACCACCTGATCGCCCAGTGCGGCCTTGTGCTGCGGACGCAGACGATCTTCGAGAACGTTTGACCCACCCTGCCTGCAAGTCGCCCGCGGTCACCTCGTGACCTTGAAGCCAGGCTCTTGCGTGGCCGTTGAACGTGGCCGCTTGACCCACCCAGTCAGTGGGTTACGCTCTCTTGGAGGTTCCCGTGCCGCACCCGCCTGTTCGTATCGCCGAGAAGATTACCAAGCCCCGCTGAGGGGCCAGGTCGCGGCCGTGGACTCGCAAAGATCACCGTGCCCGTGACTGGTCCCCCAAGCGGGGCTGCGTCGTTCTGACGCCCGCTGCACACCCTTCCCGATACCATCGTGCGTTCAGTGCCTCGATCCTCACCCGTAGCCGGCCCCACGCCGCCGGGCCAGGGAGTCACGTTCATGACCGGTCCAACCACCCCCAACCCGACCGTTCCCTCAGCCGGTGCTGACCGAGGCGAGGCGGCGGGCAAGAAGACCTACAAGGACACGCTGAACCTGCCCAGGACGTCGTTCGCGATGAAGGCGAACCTGGTGCAGAACGAGCCGGCCAGCCTGAAGCGGTGGGCGGCCATGGATCTGTACCAGAGAGTCCGCGAAACGGGCGTCGGCAAGAAACCGTTCGTGTTCCACGACGGCCCGCCTTATGCCAACGGGTCGATCCACCTCGGGCACATGCTCAACAAGTGCCTGAAGGACTTCGTGGTTCGCTGCCGCACCATGGCGGGGTACGACTGCGCCTTCGTTCCGGGATGGGACTGCCACGGCCTGCCGATCGAGCACAAGGTGATGCTCGAGCTCCAGGAATCGGGGAAGCTGGACAAGCTGAACTCGCTGTCGGAGGGGGACCGGAAGATGGCGATCCGGCGGGAGTGCCGCAAATACGCGGAGAAATACCACAAGCTGCACACCCAGCAGATGACGCGCCTGCTGACGCTGGCGGACTACGCGCACCCCTACCTGACGATGTCGCCGGACTACGAGGGGGCGACGCTGGAGGTGCTGGCCGGCCTGGTGGAGCAGGGGCTGGTGTACCGGGCGATCAAGCCGGTGCACTGGTCGATCGCCAACGAAACGGCGCTCGCGGAGGCGGAGCTGGAATACAAGGACCGCGAGGATATCTCGGTGTACGTGGATCTGGAGGCCAGGAACGCCGACGCCGTGTACGACGCCTTCTCGTTGCCGCGCCAGGAGGACGACGAGGACGAGGACGAAGGCCGCCTCGCCCGCCCCCGCCAGGCCCCGACGTTCATGATCTGGACGACGACGCCGTGGACGCTCCCGGCGAACGTCGCGGTGGCGGTGCACCCCGAGTACGACTACGCGCTGGTGCGGGTCGATGGGAACGTGACCGTGATCGCGGCGAGCCTCGTCGAGCAGGTGACCAGGGCCGCGAAGGCCGAAGAGGTCCAGGTGCTGGCGACGACCAAGGGGGCGAACCTGCTGGGTCTGCGGTACCGGCACCCGTTCCTGGACACGGCGCCGGCGTGCGGCCTCGGGCACGCCTGCGACGCGATGAAAGTGTGGTCGCTGGTGGCGGCCGAATACGTCACACTCGAGGACGGCACGGGGCTGGTCCACACGGCCCCCGGGCACGGCACCGAGGACTACCAGACGGGCCTTCGCGAAGGGCTGCCGGTCTATTGCCCCGTGAAGCACGACGGCACCTACGACGACACCGTCCCCGAGTGGCTGCGCGGCATGAACGTCTTCACGGCCAACGCCGAGGTCACGCGCCGGCTGCGCGAGAGCGGGCACCTGTTCTACGAGCACACCTTCACGCACAGCTACCCGCACGACTGGCGGAGCAAAACGCCTGTAATCTTCCGCTGCACCGAGCAGTGGTTCGTGAGCGTCGACGGGAAGCACCATCGCCCCGCACCCACCGACGGTGTTCCGCACGACTCGAACCGCGGCCACCTGGGGATGGGCCGGAACCTGCGGGAGATGGCCCTCGAGGCGGCCCGGGAGGGCGGAGCCGTGCGGTTCGTGCCCGAGTGGGGCCGCAACCGCATGCGCGGCATGCTGGAGTCGCGCCCCGATTGGTGCATCTCGCGCCAGCGTGCGTGGGGCCTGCCGATCCCGGCGTTCTTCACACCCGACGGCACGTGCCTGATGACCCCTGCGTCGGTGCGCGCGGTGGCCAGAGTCTTCCGCGAGAAGGGTTCGGACGCCTGGTTCACGCTTGCGCCCGCCGACCTGCTCAGGCATTACGACGCGAAGTCCGATCCGGATGCTCCCTCAGCCCTCAGCACTCCGCACTCAGCGCTCAATAAGGGCGGCGACATCCTCGATGTGTGGTTCGAGTCGGGCTCGTCGTGGAACGCCGTGCTGCGCGAGCGCGGTTTGGGATATCCCGCGGACCTCTACCTGGAAGGCTCCGACCAGCACCGCGGCTGGTTCCAGCTTTCGCTCCTGCCCGCGCTGGGCGTGACAGGGCAGCCGCCGTACAAGACGCTCCTCACGCACGGGTTCATGGTGAACAAGGAGGGACGGAAGCTCAGCAAGTCCAAGGGGGACACGATCGAGGATCTCTTCCAGGAGTTCGGTGTCGATGTGCTGCGGTGGTGGGTGTCGTCGCTGAGCTACGACAACGACATCAAGGTCGATGAGGAGTTCTTCAAGGTCGCGGGCGAGAGCTACCGCAAGGTGCGCAACACGCTGCGGTTCATGCTGAGCAACCTCGACGACTACGCCCCCGGCCCGGCGGGCCAGCCCGGGGACATGCCCCCCACTTCGCTGGATGCGTGGGTGCTGAGCGAGTACGACACGCTCGCCGGCGCAGCGGTGCGGGCCTACGAGGAGTACGACTTCCGGACCGTGAACTCCCTGTGCTACGACTTCTGCAACCACACGCTCTCGGCCGTGTACCTGGCGGCGGTCAAGGATCGGCTCTACTGCGACAGAGCCGACTCGGCGCGCCGGCGACGGACGCAGGCGACGCTCTGGAGGCTGACCGATGGGCTGTGCCGGCTGCTCGCGCCGGTCATGTGCCACACCGCCGACGAGGCGTACCGCGCGCTCTGCAAGGCCGACGACAAGAACCCGAGCCACGCCGACCGGTGCGTGCATCTCCAGCCGTTCATCACCGGCTACGGCGTGAAGACCGACCCGGCCTGGGGCCAGGTCATGGGCCTTCGCGAGAAGGCGCAGGCCAGGCTCGAGGAGGCCAAGGCAGCGCTGGGAGTCGAGAACCCGCTGGACGCCGGCGTGGTGTACCCCGACCCCAGGGGTGCGCTCTCCGCGTTCGACCCCGCCGACCTCGCGGACGTCCTGGGCGTCAGCCGCGCGACGATCGACCCCGCGGCCACCGAGCCCCGCGTGTTGGACCTGCGCGCCGAGCCGCGCTGCGAGCGGTCGTGGAAACGCGACGGAACAGTGAGGCCGCGGCGCGACGGCGGGATGCTGAGCGAGAGGGATGCGGAGGCGCTGGGGATAGGATGAATCCGAGTCACTCGTGCCGCTCGACGACGAGTCGAACGGTCTTCGCCAGCGAGCCAGAAGCGAGCGCGTTGACGAGCCTCTGGTCGGCGGTGATCAGCGGGCACCCGTGCTTGACCGCCAGAGCGATGTAGAGGCAGTCATAGACCGATCGGTCGGTCGACATCGCGATCTCCAGCGCGGAGCCGACCAGCCCCTCTGAAGACTCGATTTCAACCGGGAGTTGAAGGGAGTCGGCCAGAATCTGAGCCGCTGTCGGTCGATCGATCTCCGACCTGCGGAATCGCTTCCACACGACGCTGGCGAACTCGACGCGGAGCAGATCGGGAGCGAGAAACGGCCGTCGCAACCTCAGCAGCGCTCTGCACTCCTCGGAGTGCTCCTCCTCGAAGAACGCCTTGGCCACGATGCTCGCGTCGATGACAGCCGGGCTCACCGCTCGCGATCCTCGCGGATCAAGGCGGCGCTGTCGTCGAACCGCCGACCGGCGAACTTCTTCCGCCAACGGTCGAGCATATCGCCGACCTCCTCGGGCGCCAGCGCGGCGGCGCTCTGGAGAATCGTCTTGGCTTCGCTCTGCAGCGAGCGTCCGTGACGCTTCGCGCGCGCCTTGAGGCGGTCCACAACCTTGCGATCCAGCCCTCGAACCAGGATTTCACCCATGACCCGGACTCCGATGCACCTTCGACGGGTGCTAGCATAATGCTAGCGTACGGCCCGACCCTCGTCCAGAGCAGCGTCACGGGCGTGCGTACGCCCGGGGCGATGCGCCGCCCTACGCCGCCAGCACCAGGTCCGTCACCTGCGCCTGCCAGTTCAGCGTGTCCAGGAAGAACGAGAAGAGGATGACGGTCCGGTTCCCCGGCGCGCCGTCGGCGGCGATCATGAGCCGGTTGCCGACGGCCGCCGAAGCCAGCGGGAAGTTGGGCGCCGGGCCGCCCGAGACGGTGCTCACGTCCGTGCTCAGCCAGACCGGGTTGCTCGGCGTCCAGCGGAGCTGGTATAGGTCGCCCATGCCGTTCAGGCCGTAGATGTTGATCCCGCCGTCGGTGGAGACCACCACCTCGGTGCCGGCGGCGATGACCGGCCCTCCGGCCGCAGCCGTGATGTCCGCGACGTTCCACTGGCTCAGGCCCGGAGCCCACCAATAGGTGACGACATGCCCCGCGGCGTTCGTGCCGGCGATGTTGAGGCCACCCCACGGCGTGACGTACGCGTCGAGCTGGCCGGTGAGCGTCGGACCGCCGAACGCGGTCGTCATGTTGACGGTCTGCCAAGCGGTGAGCCCGGGGGCCCACCAGTACACGACGACCTCGCCCCCGGCGTTGAGACCAGCCAGGTTGAGGCCGTCCCACGAGGCGACGTACCCGGCCAAGCCCTTCTGCAGGGTCGGGCCGTTGAACAGCGCCGTCAGGTCGGAGAACTGCCACTGTGTGAGACCCGGGGCCCACCAGTAGTTGATCGCGTGCCCGCGGGCGTCGACACCGGCGATGTGGATGGCGCCCCAGCTGGGCTGGTACGTCGTAAGGTCGCCGGTCATGCCGGGGGAGCTCAGCGCGGCGGTGACGTCGGTCGCGGACCAGGCGCCCGTCCCGATGTTGCCGTCGAAGATCCAGAGGTGGTGGTTGGAGTCGGTAACCGCCAGGTGAACCAGGCCGTCGGCAGTGACGTAGGGGGTCATGTCGAGGGCCCGGCCGCGGAAGCCGGCGATCGAGGAGACGTCCTGCGTGCTGATCGTGCCCGTGAAGTTGCTGAGGATCCGCGCCGTCGGCTGGCCGTCGGACGCCAGGCCGAAGGTGACCACCGAGTTGCCGACGTTGATGGAGACCAGGTGCTGCGTCTGGCCGGCGACGGCGCGGGCCTTGAACTTGAGCACGACGTCCACGGTGAACGAGGGAAGCGCAAACTGCAGCTTGCCGTCGGCGACGAATACACCGGAGATGGTCGCCAGGGGGGCGGTCGTGCCGGGGGCGGTGGACCAGGCCTCGATGTCCATGACCTGGTCGGCGCGGAGGTCGTCGATGGTCACGACGCCGTCGGCCACCGCGCCGGCGCTGATGTTGCCGTTCTGCAGCACGTACACAATGCCCTGCGAGCCATCGCTGATGCCCCAGGACAGCAGCGACTTGCCCGAGCCGCTCCGGACGGACATGCGCCCGGCCAGGTCGCTGTAGTCGAAGTCGGTGAAGTCGAGCTGCAGCGACGCACCGTTCACGAAGTTGCTGAACGTGTGCTGCAGGTCCCGCATCGTGTCGGTGAGCAGCATGCCGCGGAACATCAGCTCGTCGGCGGCGATCCGAAGGCCCATGCCGGCCTGACCGCTGGCCAGCCCCGACCAGATCATGGTCCGGAAGATGGCCTCGTCCTCGGCCTGGCTGAAACTCGCCGAGTACTGCGGGACGCCGCCCGGCCACGCCGCGCGGTTCATGCCCCACTCGCCGTTGATGATCGGCGCGTGGTCGATGCGGTTGGTGGTCCAGTAGGCCGTGAAGTAGCCGTTCTCCTGCGCGGGCATGATCGAGCTGTCGAACTGCGGGTTGTTGACGGGCTCGTCGTTCGAGTTGGTGTACAGGTGTGGCGTGAGGACGTCGAAGTTGCGGGAGTAGAAGTCCAGGCGCGCCACCGGGCCGCGCGGGTCGCGCGTGATCGTCGAGTTCATGACCAGGTGGGCGGGGTCTTCCTGCTTGACGTACCGGGCCAGCTCCTGCACGTAGACCGCGCGGGTGCGGAACTCGGTCTCCCTCCCCGCCTCGCCGTTGTTGGAGGTCTGCAGCGTCCATTCATACGAGTCCCACTCGCTGAGGAACTCCCAGCCCAGCAGGTGGTCCCTGGCCGGGCTCGCGGCGACCCAGTCGATCACCGTCTTCATGCGGGCCTTGGCCAGGACGAGCGTCTGCGGATCCTGGAAGTAGTTGTTGATGGTCGTCAACGGGCCGCCGCGGCTGGCCGCCCACGGGCCCTCCACGCCGAACGACTCGTCGTAGCTGAACGTGTCGAACGGGCTGAGGATCAGGTAGATCCCGCGCGACGCGGCCTGCTGCAGGGCGCTCAGGACCAGCTGCTGCATCGCCGGATTGAACACGCCGGGGGTGTTCTCGATCCAGTACGTGCCCTGGGGGAGCGGGCCGGGGTTGCCCACGACGTGGGTGTTCTCCAGCTCCAGGTACAGGCGCATCGTGTTCACACCGTGCGCCTGGAGGGAGTCGAGGTAGGTCGCGATCGGCTCGGCGGTCGTGTGCGCGCTGTCGGAGAAGTTCAGGAACTGGCTGTTCGCGTTGTCCCACACCAGGCCCGGGAAGAGCGTGCGGGTGTACTGCCAGGAGATGCCCAGGTGGTCGCCGACGGCGACGAAGGGCGTGCCATCCTCGAACTGCAGCGTCCGCCCGTTCGGCGACGGGATGACGTTGCCGCGGTAGCCCGGAGCGGGCAGCGCACCGGTCGTGAAGCTCATGCTGTTGGACAGCCCGCCGAGGTTCCCGGCGCCGTCGACGCCCCGGATGGAGACAAAGTACGTCGTCGAGGGCGCCAGTTCGGCGATCCGCAGCGACTCGCTCAGCCCGCGCAGCCGCGGCACGTAGTGGTTGGCGAACACGCCGGCATCCACCCACCTGCCCTCGGTGTCGATCGGCGAGGTCGAGTAGCGGATCTGGTACCCCACGACATGCCCCAGCCCGCCGGTCGTGCCGGCGGGTGCGGCGAAGTTCAGCTTGGCTCCGAAGGGCGAGACGTCGCTCACGGCGGTGACGTTGATCGCCGCAGGGTGCGCGCCGGCGCGGGCGTCGATGAACATCGCCTCGGCGTAGTTCACCGGCCCGTGGATACCGGCCTGGGTGGCGGTGTAGCTGCTCTGCACGCCCTGGACGTGGTCGTCGATGAAGTTCGGCACCAGGAAGCGGTCGGCCAGGTCGCGGTGGTCGGTCAAGTCGCGGAAGCCGCCGCTATTGTCCTGGATCATGTCGAAGTTCATGCCGAACGTCGTGCCGTGCGCCGGCGCGCCGGTCATGTTCAGCGCGGCCCAGGGAAGGAAGATCTCGGTCACCCAGCCGGTGTCCACGTCGGCGGGGTTGTTGACGGTGCCGGTCACGACGGTGGCGTAGGCGATCGCGCCCGTGAACGACCCGCCCGGGTTCACGTCGGGCGCGCCGCCGGCGCCGTCGCCGTGCACGTACTTGTACCGCCGGACGATGCCGCCGTCGGAGCGGTTGAGGGGGTCGGAAGGGTTGCCGAGGTTGATGCCGAACGCGCGGTCCGCGCCGGAAAAGAACTCGTCGCGGGAACCGTCCGGGTCGAAGTAAAACGTGATCGAATCGTCCTGCTCGACCTCCCAGCGGTTGCCCGCGCCCGAGCCGATGCCGTCGGCCCAGAGATCCGTGTCCTGCACCTGGGCGCTGAGGAACAGGCCCGAGTCGTTGTACATCATCCGGATCGTCACGGCGCTGTTCGCACGCGTCGCCTGCGTGCGGAAGACCGTCCCGGCCGACTGCCAGTCGGCCTCGCTCAGCACGCCGTCGATCACCGCCGCGCCGCGCGGGATGATCCACAGCGGGTTATCCGGAAGGATCGGGTCGGCCGACAGGAGGACCCGCGGCTCGAGCGCCTCGGGAAGGAACGCGCTGTCGTGGAAACCATGCGAGAGTCGGGGCATGCGTCGAGGTCCTCGTAGAAGGGCGAACAAATGGGGACGAGGGAGCCGAACGCCTGCTCTTTGGCTGTTGTCCGGTATCGGCCGGGTTTCTGCCCGCGTGAAGCCCACGTCGGGCGACAGGCAAACGCGGGCACCGACCTGCGGACCCGTAGCGGACGTGCGGATTGCGCCGGGCTCCGGCGCGCCCGATCTGACGGCCCCCTTATCAGACGACCCAGCCCCGGAGCCTCGGCGAGCACGTCCGGCCAGCTCGTCGCGGGAGCTCACGCCCGGCCGAAACCGGGCCATGCCCCCGCTTCGACGCGCGCAAAAAAAACGCGGCCGGCCCGAAAACGGGCGGCCGCGCGTGGAAGAGAGCCCTCAAGCCACGGTCAGCGCGAAGCCGGCACGGCGTGCCCCGGCAGCGACGGCTCGAGCCCCAGCACCTTCACCAGGAACGCCCACTGGTCGGCGATCTCCTCGATCCGCTTGGCCGTGGGCTTCCCGGCGCCGTGCCCCGCACGGGTCTCGATCCGGATCAGCACGGGGTTGTCGCACGACTGCGCCTCCTGCGCCGCCGCGGCGAACTTGAACGAGTGCGCCGGGTAGACGCGGTCGTCGTGGTCCGCGGTGGTGATCAGCGTCGGCGGGTAGCACGTTCCCTTCTTGATGTTGTGGTACGGCGAATAGGCCAGGAGGGCCTTGAACTCGTCGGGCTTCGCGACCGAGCCGTAGTCGGGCTCCCAGAACCGACCGGTCGTGAACTCGGTGTACCTGAGCATGTCCATGACGCCTACGGCCGGCAGGCACGCCCCGTACAGCTCCGGCCGCTGCGTCATGCACGCGCCCACGAGCAGGCCCCCGTTGGAGGCGCCGGAGATGGCCAGCCGCTTGCTCGAGGTGTACTTGTTCTCGATGAGGTACTCCGCCGCCGATATGAAGTCGTTGAAGACGTTCTGCTTGCTCGTCTTGGTGCCCGCCACGTGCCATTCGCGCCCGTACTCGCCGCCGCCGCGCAGGTTGGGCACGGCGAAAATGCCGCCCATCTCCATCCAGACGAGGACCCCGGGGCTGAACGATGGAGTGATGGAGATGTCAAATCCGCCGTAGCCGTACAGCAGCGTGGGCACGTCCCTGCCGGGGGTCACGTCCTTGCGGTGCGTGATGAACATGGGGACGCGCGTGCCGTCCTTCGAGGAAAAGAAGACCTGGGTCGTGACATACGCGTCGGGGTCGAACTTCATCGACGGTTTCTTGAAGACGGTGGACTTGCCGGTGGAGACGTCGAGCCGGTAGACCGTCGCGGGCTGGTTGAAGCCGGTGTAGGAGTAGAAGGTCTCGGGATCGTTGCGCTTGCCCTGGAAGCCGCTGACCGACCCCAGGCCGGGCAGATCGACGTCGCGCACGGGCTTGCCGGTGACGTCCACGACCTTCACGAGCGAGTGCGCATCGTGCAGGTACTGCACGATGAAGTGGTCGCCGACGACGCTGACGCCCTGGATTGCGTCGTCCGACTGCGGGATGATCTCCTTCCAGCTGCTCCTCTCCGGCCTGGTGATGTCGATGGCGATCATGCGCCGGCGCGGCGCGTTGCCGTCGGTGGTGAACCAGAACACGGGCCCGTCGTGGTCGATGAAGTTGTACTCGGCGTCCCAGTCCTTCAGCAGCTCCACCACCGGGCCGTCGGTCTTCCCGCCGCGCAGGTCCTTGTAGAAGACGTTGTTGTTGATGTCCTTCGTGCGCCCGATCGAGAGGACCAGGAACTCGCCGTCGTCGGTCACGCCGGCGCCGAAGGACCAGTTCCGCTCGCCGGGGCGCTCCCACACCACCGTGTCCTTGTCCTGGGCCGTGCCGAGAAGGTGGTAACAGAGCGCCGGCGGCTCATCGGCCGACTTGAGGGACTGGCCCATCGGCGGCTCCTTGTACCGGTTGTAGTAGAACCCCTTGTTCTCCTTGTCCCACGAAGCGCTGGTGAACTTCACCCATTTCAGCTCATCGGCGGTCGGCTTGCCGCTCGCCAGGTCGATCACCCTCCAGGTGTTCCAGTCCGACCCCGCGTCCGCGATCGCGTAGGCGAGGTACCCGCCGTCGCGCGACGGCGACGTGGGGCCTAGCGCCACCGTGCCGTCCGCGGAGAACGTGTTGGGGTCCAGCAGCACCGACGGCGCAACATCGATCCTCGGCGTGATCAGCAGCACGCTCTGGTTCTGCAGGCCGTCGTTCCGCGTGAAGAAGTAGTGCCCCCCCTCCTTGCCGGGGACACCAAACCGCTCGTAGTTCCACAACTCGGTGATCCGCTGTTTGATCGCCCCTCGCTGCGGGATCCCCTCCAGGAACGCGTGCGTGACCTTGTTCTCCGCCTCGATCCACGCGGCCACCTTCGGCCAGACCTTCGAGCCGAGCGTGTCCGTCTCCTCGAGCCACTGGTACGGGTCCGGGACCTGCACGCCGTGGTACGTATCGACGTGCTCGACCCTCTCCGTCTTCGGGTAGCTGATCTGCGGAACGGCGACGGCCGATGAGGCCAGGAAGATCGGGAAGAGAGCCAGCATCCTTCGCATGAGACGCTCCTGAAAACTCCGGTTCGATCGGGACGCGAGCCGCAATGGTATCGCCCCGCCGCCCGGCGACGAGGACCGTGGGCCCCGGTTCCCATCGGCCGGGCCCGCCGAAGGTTGCAAATAGTCCGATTCGCACTATAGGGAACTAAGCAGGAAACCGCGAGCAGAACAGGCCCGCCGCCTGCCTCTTCTGCTTACTGCTCACTTCTTACTGCTTCCTTCCCCCTCCTCCGCTCACTGCTTACTGCTCACTGCTCACTTCCGCCCTACTGCACAACCCCCTTCGTCAGCCGCATGAAAGCGGTCTCCAGGTTCACTGCCTCCTCGGTGAACTTCGTGATCCGGAAGCCGTTGTTGATCAGCAGGTTGGGCACGTCCGTGACGTCGATCTTGGCGCCCGCGTCCAGGGTCAGGTGGATGATCCGCTCCTGCTGGTTCAGCGCCGCCGCGCCCGTCGGCCCGGCCAGCCTGGCCGTCCCGTTGGCGTCCGCCAGCGACACCTTCGCGACCCCCGGCAGCTTCTGCAGGAGCTTGGCCGCCTCGACCGCCCGGTCCGCCACGCCGATGTGCACCACGTGCCCCACCCGCGCCCGCTTGATGATGTCGCCGATCCCCCCCGAGAACAGCAGCTGGCCGCGCTCGATGACCCCGATCGTGTTGCACAGCTCCCCGAGCTCGGGCAGGATGTGCGACGAGATGATGATCGTCTTGCCCATCCGCTTGAGCTCCTTGAGCAGCTCGCGGATCTCGATCCGGGCCCGCGGGTCCAGCCCCGACGCCGGCTCGTCCATCAGCAGCACCTTGGGGTCGTGCAGCAGCACCCGCGCGATCGACAGCCGCTGCTGCATGCCCCGCGACAGCGAGTTCACCTCCGCCGTCGCCTTGTAGTTCAGGTCCGTCAGGTCCAGCACGTCGCCGACGACCTTCCGGCGCTGCTGGCCATGGATGTTGTAGCACGCGGCGAAGAACTCTAGGTACTCGGTGACGACCATGTCCTCGTACGCGCCCATGAAATCCGGCACGTACCCGATGATCGGCCGGATCTGCCGGTTCTGGTACGCCCCGACGCTCAGCCCGTCGATCATCGCCTGCCCGCTGGAGGGCTTCAGCAGCGTCGCCAGGATCTTGATCGTCGTCGTCTTCCCCGCCCCATTGGGGCCGATGAACCCGAAGCAGTCCCCCTGGTCGATCGAGAGGTTGAGCGAGTCCAGCGCCACAAGATCGCCGTAGCGCTTCGTCAGGTTGATCGTCTCGATCATCGGCACGGGCGGTCGCTCCTGGTTCGCGGAACGCTCTTCACCACGGAACCGGCCAGCGGGTCACAAGGAGGTAAGCCGGGACACAGAGCCAGGGGAGGGTCGACCAAGGTCCTGATTCGGACGTCGCGTGCATCAGGTTCGGTCACATCCTCCTTTACGCAGGATCGCCTCGCCCCTCACACCCAGTTTCGACTCCCCTTTGTGCCTCTGCGGCGAATCCTCGCCGCGCCTCAGCCCGGCGGTTCCCCCGAACCGGACCCGTCCCCCGGCCCGCTCACCGGCGCCGGAGGTCGGTATGCCGGCGGGTTAGTCGGAAGAGGGTACACCCAGCGAACCACCGTCGTCCCCTCGGTCGGGATCGGCTGGCCGTCCACCGAGATCGGGATCGGGCACTCCGCCCCCTCCAGCTTCCCGACGATCATCACGCACGGCTGCGTGAACCACCGCCCCAGGTCGTACGTGTGGCTGGCCTCGCGGAAGCACACGTCGTGGTCATCGTTCTGCTGGCGATAATCCGGCGGCTCGAGCATCGAGTAGAACGCCAAGGCCGTAAACGAGTCCTCGGTCGTCGCCACATGCCGCTTCAACCCCGTGGGGTCGTACGCGCTCAGCCGCGTGTTCGTCGGCACAAGCCTCTTCATGAGAGCCGACATGGCCTCGCTCTTCCCGTCCCCCGCCTGGGCCGACAGCACCCCCAGGTCCAGCACCTTGCCCGGCTGCCAAGGCTCCGTCATCCGGAACGCGTACGCCATTGCCGGCAGCACCCCCTGCCGCGCTGCGCCCAGCTCCGCCTGCTGGCGCACCACCACGATCACCACGTCCTTCAGATCGCCGGGCAGATCGTGCACCAGCGACCCCTCCAGCCCCCAGTCCCGGTCGCCGGCCTTCTTCTCACCGGGCTTGGCCTCGCGGCGCACCAGCCGGATCTCCTGTCCCAGCTTGATCTCCCCCGGCGCCCCGCCGGCCCCCTCAGCCCCCGCGGGCTGCTGCGGCAGCGGCATTTTCCAGCGCGGCGCACCCACCCAGTCCACCTGCACCTGCTTCACCGTCGACCGTGACGGAAACGCCATCGAGCCCGGCGAACGCGCATCCACCTGGTACCCGCGCACATCCGGGAACGAGTTCCACACCCGCCCGGAGTTCGGCGGGTCCCACGACGCCAGCGTCTGGTGCCAGCGCGGCAGATCCTTGGCCGGATCGCCCACCGTCACCCGCTGCTCGCCGTACTTCGGCAGAAACAGGTTCACCCACGCCCGCGCCCTCTGCACCGGCTGGCCGTACACGTGGTCCAGGAACGTCAGGTGCTTCCCGTCCGCGTACGTCTGACGCAGCGCCGTCGCCCCGGTCCAGGCCACCGCCGTGAACACCGCTACCACCGCCACGAACGCCACCCACGCGTGGTGCACCAGCTTCCGCTGCTTGAGCAGGAAGAACCCCACCGGCCCCGCCATCAGCCAGAGTGCGCCGAATACCACCAGCGCCAGCAGCAGCCCCCCCGCCGCCTGCCGCTTCTTCTCGATCTGGTCGCCGATGATCTCGTCGAACACGACCTCGTTGCGCCCGCCTCGGAAGAAGGCCTTCCCATCGTTCCGCAACGCCACCAGCTCGCCGATGGGCCTCAACTCGTGCCGCTTGCCCAGGATGCGATGCCAGATCACGTCCGCATGCACGACCCGCGAGGACTGCGCCAGGCTCGGCAGATCGACCCCGACCACGGTCACCGCCCCAAGGCCGCACGGCCGACGCACCACCACCGCCTGGTTGCCCGGTGCCGGCTCGTTCAGGATCGACATCGCGTCCCACGGGCCGGCGTCCGCCGCCGGCGTGAAGCTGTGCACGATCGCACCGGCGGGCATATCCACCTTCTCGTCGGTCGTCAGCAGGTAGCGGTAGGGACCCAGGTCCACGCCCTCGCGCCGCGTCACGTCCACCAGCGGCATGATGTCCGCCAGCGGGTTGCTCGCCCCGCCCAGCCACGTCTGGCCCACCAGCGGCAGCACCACCACCAGGTGCCCACCCCGCCACACCCATTCCCGGATCGCCTGCGACTGCTGCTCGCTCAGCTTCCCCGGCTGCTCCTCGGCGCCGCCTCCGGTCCAGGCGATCGCCTCCAGCGCCATCAGCCCCTGGTAGCGGTCCGGCAGGTCCGGCGGCTCCAGCGACACCAACTCGGTCAGCTCGTGCCCCGTCGGCGAAAAGTCGTCGCTCCCGAATCGCGCCCCATACTGCTCCAGCCCCGCGCTCCGCCGCCCCACCACCGCGATCAGCCCCGAACGCGGCGACACGAGATTGGTCACGGGGTTGGCCAGCTTGAACTGCGAGGTCCCCAGCAGCCGCCCCGCCGCATACGAAACCTTCCCCGCATCCTCCCCTGTCCCCGCGCCCTCCTTCTCCTTGGCCAGGTACGCCGAGATCGAGTACACGTCGCCCGCTCCGTTGAACGGCAGACGCGCATACAGCCACAGGCGGAGGGTCGCGTTGGGCTTAGTCGTGATCGCCCGCTCGTGCAGCCCGCCGTCACCGTCGGCGTCCTTGATGTCCAGGCTCACAAGGACCGTCCGGATCGCCTCCCCCTTGTCGAAGATCGCGACCTCAAACGACGTCCAGTCCCCCGGACGCGCACGCCCCAGCCCCGCGCGGGTCACCTTGACCGTGACCTCGCCGCCGGCCCCTGCGTCGCCATCCTGCGCAACCGCGGCCGGGCCTGCCCCGGGAGCTCCCACGACCAGCGCCATCGCCACCGCCCACAGCCAGCGTCGCAAAGTTCGCACAAGGAGATTGTAACCTGTTGAGGACCCCCCGCGCAACGGCCGATGCTCTGGCGATGGCCTCATTCTCGGGAGAGGTATGGGCATGCTTCGGCGCGGTTGCAGCCGCGGCGGTGATCTCGTCCCTCTACTCCCTCGCCCTGCTCTACAAAGAGACCACGACACGCCACGACCTGAAAATCCGCGTGCACAAGCTCCGCCGCCAGTACGCCAAGCGGATGGCGGAGATCGAGGCCGTCGAGTACGTGGACCTGGCGCCGATCGGGCGCGCCATCGCCCCCCAACCCGTCCCCGCCGAGCCCGCCAAGCAGGCCGCCTGATCCATCTCCCCTCCCTCCAGGTCCATCCGCGCCCATCTGCGGCCTACTTCTTCCCCGTCCTCGTCAGCTCATCGATAAGCACCGCGTGCGAGCGGGCCCCCATCCGGTAGCACTCGATCTCGAACTTCTCGTTGGGCGAATGCACCCGATCGTCGTCCAGCCCGAACCCCATGAAGATCGTGTCCAGCCCTAGGATCTGCTTGAGCAGGCCCGCCACCGGGATCGATCCGCCGCTCTTGATCAGGTCCGGCTTCTTCCCCGTCGCCTTCTCCACCGCCCGCGCCGCCGCGCCCAGGTAGGGCGAGTCCGTCGGCACGGTCGCCGGGAACCCCTGGCCGTGGTCCATCATCTCCCAGCGGCACCCCGGGGGCGTGCGCTTCTTCACCCACTCAAAGAACGCCGCCGTCACCTCCGCTGGCTCCTGGTTCGCCACGAGCCGAAAGCTCACCTTCGCCTTCGCGTGCGAGGCGATTACCGTTTTGGCCCCCTCGCCCGTGTACCCGCCGCACAATCCGTTGATATCTCCCGTCGGCCTCCCCCACTCCCGCTCCAGCGCCGTGTACCCCGCCTCCCCACGGTCGGCCTCGGGGGGAAGACCGATCCTCTTAAGCGCCCCCGCGGCGTCGAACTTCAGGTTCCGCCACGCCGCCCTCTCCCCCTCGGTCAGCGGCACAACCTTGTCGTAGAACCCGGGGATGGTCACCCGCCCATCCTTGTCCCAGAGCTGCGCCAGCACCCTGACCAACTCGTTGCCGGGGTTGGGCGCCCGCCCACCCCACAGGCCCGAGTGCAGGTCCTGGTCGGCGCCGTGCAGAACGACCTCCGTGTAGGCCAGCCCGCGCACGCCATACGTGATCGCCGGCCGGTCGCGCCCCAGCATCCCCGTGTCGGAGATCAGGCACACGTTGCACCCGCTCAGCTCCTTCTTGCTGTCCTGGATGAACCGCTTCAGGTTGACCGAGCTCGACTCTTCCTCCCCCTCGATGAGCACCGTGAACCTCACGCCGCCGGCCACCTTCCCCGTGACCTGCTTCCACGCCCGCAGCGCCTCCAGGAACATCATCACCTGCCCCTTGTCGTCCACCGCGCCGCGCGCAACGATCCTCTGCCCCGGCCCGCCGCCCCCCGCGGCCTCCTTCACTACCGGCTCGAACGGCCCGCTTTCCCACAGGGCCAACGGATCCGGCGGCTGCACGTCGTAGTGCCCGTAGAAGAGCACGTGCGGCCCCTGGTAATCGGGCGCGCCGGGGCTCGTGCCCAGCACCACCGGATGCCCGCTCCCGACGCCGCCCTTCACGTCCCCCGTCTCACGGAGCTGGGCCGTGAGCCCCGCCTCCTTCAGCCTCTCCGCCGCCCATGCGCCCGCGCGCCGGCAATGCTCGCGGTAGGCGGGGTCGGTGCTGACGCTGGGGATGCGCAGCCAATCCATCAGCCGCGCCAGGGCCGCGGGCTCTTCCTTCTTGAGCTGCGACAGAACGGCATCGACAGACATCGTTCGCTCCTTCCAGCGAGCAACCCCCGCACCGCGCCCGGGAGCATCAGGATACACGGTCCCCGCCGCCCCAACCCCGCGCCCCAGCGCCTACTTCTTTCCCTGCTCCACCTTCAGCGCTTCCAGCATGAGAACGTCCGGAGGCATGGGATTGTGCTGGCGCACCTCTCGCCCGCAATCCGGGCAGATCGTCCTGCCGGGAATCCCCGCGTAGGCGCCGACGAACACGTACGTCGGCTTGAGCTTCGCCTTGCCCTCACGCGTCCAATAGCATGGCTCGCCCGGGTAGAGCGTGTTGTCTCCCGTCTTGGGGTTCCTCCACGGGAACGCCAGCCCCTCGACGATCGGGTAGTTCGTGAATACCTCGCCGGTCAGCGAGTCAACGACCACCCGCGACCGGGACTCCGCCCCCGGGCTCGGCCCGCCAACGCTCCGCACGACGAGCACCGCCGCGATCACCAGGAGCACCAAGCTCCCGCCGACCTTCAGCATGACCGATTTGCGACCGCCCTTCCCGGCCCCGTCCTGCGCCCGGCCCTCTCCGGACGCACTGGGCGCAGGCGTGAGCCCCTCGAGCAACGACGAACGGGATGGAGGGCTGGTTGGCATCGGCCCGGCATTGTTCTCCGGCTGATCCGGCCCGGGCACACCCGCTCCCTCGCCCCGGGGTCGGGCCCTCACGGGATCGTATATGGATTCGATATGGAGATGTTCTGCGCCTTGGCCGGCCAGGTCTGCCTCGCGTAGTTCCAGAACGCAGCGGGATCGCCCACCTTCGTGCCCGTTGGAAACCACATATCGGGATCGGTGGCCGCTCCATCATCAAAGACCGCGGCGTGCCCGTCGAAGAACGTCATGTTCCCGAAGCACCTGGTCACGTTCGAGCCCGCGTCCTGCTTGAATCCGTGCCGGAAGCCCCACTGACGGGCATCGTTCCCAATCCCTGCAGCGAAGAGCGGCCTGAACGCCTCGCCCGGCGCCGTCGACCGATCAAGCTCGCGGCTCTGCGTGTACCAGGGGCCCGTGCCGCCGAACGCGCCGCCGAAGTTGGCGTTGATGCCAAAGTCCACGTCGGGCTGCTGCCCGCGGGTGGCATACCGGTGCCCCTCGAAGACCGCAACCTTCATGTGCGCGGTACCGACGCGGTACAGCGACGGCGCATAGTTGCCCCGGTTCTGCCCCGGGAAGACCCCCGTGCCCCCCTGCGACGTCGGGCGTGTCGACGAGGTGAACTGCGTCGACATGTTGTACGCGATCATCGGCCCATCCGTGAGCGGCGCGCCACCGCCGGAAAAAACCGTCGCCGTGATGTTGTTCGCCGGGCACATCAGCGGCTCCAGCTGCGTGCGGTACCAGTTGAACCGCTCCGCCCGGTCCTGCTGCGTCGGGTTCGTGATCCCGTCACCCGGTCCGGTATAGCCCATGTCCGAGGCCAGCGGCCCGTAGAAGTCGTAGTTCTGCACCGCCACGCCGTTGAACGTGCCCGCCTGGGCATCCTTGCCGCTGGCGTCTGGGCTGCCGGCGACGCCGTCCCTGTTCGACGTCGCGTAGGTGAAGACCGCCTGTGCCGCCGAGCGCAGATTCGACGTGCACTTGAGCTGCTTCGCCGCCGCCCGTGCCGAGCTCAACGCCGGCAGCAGCAGCGACACCAACAGCGCGATCACCGCGATCACCACCAATAGCTCGATCAGCGTGAACCCTCGTCCCCCGCGCGCTCGGTCAAGCTTCATGACTGCCGCCCTTGCACGCCAGAGCCGCGGCCATCGCCGCCTGCCCCGTCGCCGCGTGCTGTGAAAACGCCCAAGTTCAGTCCACCGGTGCAAGAAAACCAGCTCCGGTCCAGATCGCCGCGGAGTCTATCCGACCGCCCGTCAACATGCACGTATCCACATCGCGGCTTTACGAATTCTTTAAGCCTATCAAGTCCCGATCAAGCACTACAGGATGGGTGCAACGCTCATGAACACTCAACATATAGCATCCTGCATACCCGATCAGGGTGGTCAACACCCAAGCGCCGTCACGCCTCCACGCCTCCACGCCTCCACGCCTCCACGCCTCCACGCCTTCACGCCTTCACGCCTTCCCCCCACACACACGCCTCCGCCGCGGCGTACCCGCTCCGCGTCGCCCCCTCCATCGTCGCCGGCCACCCCGTCGCCGTGTAGTCCCCCGCGAGGATCACGCCGCTCGTGCCCGTCGCGCTCGGCCGAAGCTCATCCGTACCCGGCAGGGGCGCCCACGTCGCCAGCTTCTCCTTGACCGAGCGCGCCCATTCGAGCCTCGCCTCCTTCGTCCCCGGCAGGCACGCCCGCACATCCGCCTCCACCCGCTGCACGATCTCCTCCTCGCTCAGCATCATCCACGAGTCCGCGGCACTGATCACCGCGTGCAGCTGCTCCCCCTTCTCATCCTTGCGGAACAGCCACTGCGTCGGCCGGTCCACCAGCACCGCGTGCGGCAGCGCCGCCATCACGGGCCGGTCGAACTTCAGGTGCACGCCCAGGATCGGGCTGTGCGTGAACAGCTCCAGCGGGGCGAACCTCGCGTCACTGTTCCTCACGTTCTCGTCCACGACGCGCCCGACCCGCTCCACCGGCAGCGCGCAGATCATCCGCTCCCCCTCGAAGCGCTGCCCGTCGCTCGTCGTCGCTGATCGCTCATCCAGATGCGACACCCCCGCCCCCAGCACCACCCGCCCGCCCGCCTTCGCGACGATCCCTTCCACCCGCTCGTACAGCCCCACCAGCGGCACCGACGGCACGCCGATCTCCGCCGCCCGCGCGCTGGGGAAGAACCCCTCCTGGAAAACCTGCAGGGCGCTGCTCGCCGCCACCCGGTCCACCTCCATGTTGCACGCGCTCACCACCACCGGCGACCAGAACCGCCTGATCACCCGCTCCGGCTGCCGGCACCGCCGCAGGAACTCCGCAAACGTCCGTGTCCCCCACGCCTCGCGCCTCGCCCGCAGCATCTTCGCCGCCGCACGCCCGATCGCCATAACCTCGCGCACCGTCAGAAACTTCGCCCTCAAAAGCGACCCCGTGAAGTGCAGCGGCGCCGGCAGCAGCCCCGGCCGGATCACGCTCGTCCGTCCTCCCTCCTCGACCCAGTACTGCTCTTTGTGCCACCGCAGCTTGTCTGCCGACCCCAGCCGCCCGAGCAGGTCCAGGTAGCTGGTGCAGCACCCCAGCACCACGTGCTGGCAGTTGTCCAGCACCTCGCCCGACCGCACATCCACGAACGACGTCGCCCGCCCCCCCAGCTTCTTGCGAGTCTCCAGCAGCGTCACCGCCACCCCGCGCTCGGCCAGCCGCACCGCCGCCGCCATCCCCGCGATCCCCCCACCCACCACGATCACCGACGACGGCTTACCCATGGCCGCCCGCCGGGGTACTCAACTCGCCGCGGCGTGCGCCCGGAAGACCGTCCACAGAGATCAAAGAGAGGAATACAGAGCACACAGCGCGAGGTGTTGAATGAGAAGAGATGCACGCCTCGTTCTCATTCATGGCCCTTCTCTGTGATCTCTGTATCCGCCTCTGTGTTCTCCGTGGACGCATTGGTCTTACCACCGCCCCGTCCGCGCCCGCCACGTCGCCGCCAGCGCGATCGACGCCTTCCGCGCGCTCGCCAGCCTCACCCGCTTCCCCCCCACGATCCGCTCCGGGTCCGCCTCGATCACCTCCAAGAGCCCCGAGTAGATTTTCGTCATCGCCCACAGCGTCGGCGCGCACGCCGGATCGATCAGCTTCTCCAGCCCCTCCGACGCCTTGTACTCCGCCCGCGTCCCCGCCGCCTGCTCCAGCATGAACCGCCGGCACGCCCCGGGGTCCTCCCACGCACGCACCTTCTCCGGTGTCAGCCCCGCCTTCGCGAACGCCTCCTGCGGCAGATACACCCGTCGCGGCCGGCTGTCGTAGTCCTGCGCGAAATCCCGCAAGATATTCGTCCGCTGGAACGCCTGCCCCCGACGGACCGCCAGCTCCCTCACCCTCGCCGTGTCCACCCCCGGCCCCAGCCCCCAGATCGACACGCACACCAGCCCCACCGTCGACGCCACGCGGTAGCAGTACCGCCACAGGTCCGCCTCTGTCGCGTACCCGCCGTGGTCGATATCCTCTTCCAGTCCGTCCAGCATCTCGCTGAAAATCGCCACGTCGATCGGGTACGTCGCCGCGGTCGCCGCGAAGGCCCACCAGTACGGGCGCGCCTCCGCCGGAGGCGGCTGGCCCGCCAGCACGCGCGCCGTCAGTTCGCGGTACTTCGCCAGGCACGCCCGGCGCTCCGCCGCATCGACCTGGGCATCGGCCTCGTCGTCGGCCGTGCGCATCCACGCGTAGATCGAATAGATCGCCGAGCGCCGCGGCTCCGGCGTCAGCCGCAGCCCGTAATAGAAGTTCCGCGCCCGCCGCCGCGCAATCTCCGCGCACTCGACGTATCCATCCTGCAAACGGTCTTGCCCCACAACGATCGGCGCGCCGACACCCACGGCCGCACCCGTCGCTGGAACAACAACCGGTCTGGCGTGTGTGGTCAGGCTCAAGTGGGCGTCCTATCCGCGACCAACTTCCCCTCCCCGGTCCCCGGATGCAAGTCGATACCACGCCCACGCCCGCCCGACCAGCGTCAGCTTATCTACCCCACCCAGAGTAGGCCGCGTCCACAGGCTCGTGCAGCCGATCCGCTCCACCGACCTCAGTACGCACTCCCCACCCGCACCGAACAGCCACACCACGGGGCGGATCCTTCGATCAAGCGTCCGCACCAGCCCGCGACCCTCCTCGAACAGGGGCCATGTCCGCTCCACCAGCCCGCGCATCATCTTGATGTACGGCACCCGGGCCGCGGCATCATTGCCCCGGGCGGCCCAGTCGCGGAGCGTCTCCACCGTCACGCCCGTCTCCTCGCTGGGGATGTACACGCGGTCGCGTTCCAGCAGGTCGCGCCGCACATCCTGCCAGTGATTGGTGAGCTGCAGCGCCGTGCACGTCGCGTCGCTCATCCGGTACCGCTCGGCGTTCTCCGGCGTGTCCCGGTGCCCCGCCAGCGCCAGCACGATCCGCCCCACCGGATTGGCGCTCAGGCGGCAATACCCGATCAGCCCATCCCAGCTGCGGTAGTGCCGCACCCGCTGGTCCTGCTCGAATGCGCTGATCAGATCATCGAACGGCTGTGCTATCAGCCCGCGACGCTTCACCGTCTGCGCCAGCGCCACGAACACCGGATGCCCGGGCGCCGCCGGCCCCGCCTCCCCCTCGACCACCGCGCCCGTCGCATACGCAAAGCACCCCCGCAGCTCCCCGCGCCACCACCCCAGCAGCTCCAGCGACCTCGCCCGCGCCTCCGGCGTGCTCCCCGTCTCGTCCCCGAGGTCGTCCGCCCAGCGGCAGAAGGCGTACACCGCCGCGAAGTCGTCCCGCAGATCCCGCGGCACCATCGCGCTGAGCACGCTGAAGTTCTCGTAGTGCCCCCGCGCCAGCCCGCGTACGTACGCCAGCGACTCCGCCAGCGACGGCCCCGCCTCCGCCGCCCCCCGCCCGGGCCCGAATCGCTCGAGCAGCTTCATCGGCGGCAGCGCGGGATCGATCGCGGCGATGGTCAAGCGACAGGTCTCTCCGATTTTTCACCGCCACGCACCCTCCGCCCCTTCAGATGCCGACACAGGACCTTAGGGAGCATCCCGCTCCCACGCCTTCATGCCTCCACGCCTTTCCCCCTACCATCCCCCGATGCGCATCCTCCTCGCCAACCCCCGCGGCTTCTGCGCCGGCGTCCACATGGCCATCGACGTCGTCGACCAGGTCCTCGAGCTCTACCCCGGGCGCACTGTCTACGTCTTCCACGAGATCGTCCACAACAAGCACGTCGTTCGGCGCTTCGTCGAGCGCGGCGTCGTCTTCGTCGAGGACCTCGACGAGGTCCCGGAGGGGTCGATCGTCGTCTTCTCCGCCCACGGCGTCAGCCCCGCCCTTCGAGAGCAGGCCAAGGCCCAGAACCTCACCGCCGTCGACGCCACCTGCCCCCTGGTCACCAAGGTCCACTCCGAGGCCGTCCGCTACGCCCGCCAGGGGTACGACATCCTCCTCGTCGGCCACGCCGACCACCAGGAGGTCGTCGGCACCCGCGGCGAGGCCCCCGACTCCATCCAGGTCGTCGAAAGCCCCGACGACATCCCCTCGCTGAAGATCAAGGACCCGTCGCGCGTCGCCTACCTCACCCAGACCACCCTCTCCACCGACGACGCCGGCGTCATCATCGACGCCCTCCGCAACGCCATCCCGTCCATCAAGGAGCCCCCCAGCAGCGACATCTGCTACGCCACCACCAACCGCCAGGCCGCGGTCCGCCAGATCGCCCCCGAGTGCGACCTCGTTCTCGTCATCGGCTCCAAGAACTCCTCCAACTCCCTCCGCCTCACCGAGATCTCCGCCAACGTCGGCGTTCCCGCCTACCTCATCGACGACATCAGCGAGCTGCAGGACCACTGGTTCGACGCCGTCCCCGGCGGCCCCGGAAGCGCCACCATCCTCGTCACCGCGGGCGCCTCGGCGCCCGAGGACCTCGTCGCCGAGCTCTGCCGCACGCTCATCAAACGCTACGGCGCCGAGATCGAGCAGCGCGACGTCTTCCGCGAGGAAGTCGAGTTCGGCCTCCCCGCCACCCTCAAGAAGCTCATGCGCGAGGAAGGCATCGACCCCGAGACCCGCCGCATCCGCGTCGGCTCCTACGACCTCACCGAAGAGGCCTACGGCGCCGTCCCCCTCACCGTCGCCGGCAAGCCGGTCTAAGAGCTCTCACCGCATCTTCGCCTCATGCCTCGATGCCTCATGCCTCGATGCCTTCTTGTTCTTCACCACCATCCCCTCTCATCCCATCCGCGTCGATCCGTGAATACCCGCGGCTCCCTTCTCTCTGGTCTCTTCTCTGTGCCGCTCTTGTTCTTGTGGTGAAACTCAGCCGGTCGTCCCAGGCGTCACCACGAACTCCATCAGCCGCTAGTCACGCACCACACCCAGCTCCACCGCCGCGCCCACCGACATCCGCGCCTTCCCTCACCACGCCCCTACGCCCCCTCCTCCCGAATACCCTTCCCCGTGCGCCACCCCCCCAGCCACATCTTCGAGTTCACCCTCGACTCGCTCAAGACCTGGTGCAAAGACCGCGGCATGCAGCCCTTCCGCGCCCAGCAGATCCTCGAGTGGGTCTACGTCCAGGGCATCGTCGATCCCGACAGGATGTCCAACCTCTCCAAGCGCGACCGCGACCTCCTCGCCAGCGAGATGACCTTCCTCTCCGGCTCCACGCTCGCCCACCAGACCGCCACCGACGGCACCCAGAAACTCCTCATCCAATGGGACGAGCCACCGCCGACGGCCCGTGTCGCAACCTCAACCTCCTCGCTCCCCATTCTGACAAACGGCGCATCCATCCCCACGACGCAGGGCTCCTCGCCCGGCACTCAGCACTTAGCACCTAGCACTCAGCACTCCCCTCCCCCCGACTCCTCCCGCCAGACCGAGACCGTCATGATCCCCGCCGAGGACCAGACCAAGGACCGGCGCACCGCCTGCATCTCCTCCCAGGTCGGCTGCCCCGTCGGCTGCCGCTTCTGCGCCTCCGGACTCGGCGGCCTCGACGGCAACCTCTCCGCCGGGCGCATCGTCGAGCAGGCCTGGCGCCTCGGCCGGCTCCTCCGCGAGCAGGGCGATCACGTCGGGCGCATCACCAACGTCGTCTTCATGGGCATGGGCGAGCCCCTCTCAAACCTCGCGCCCGTCGTCGGCGCCACACGCATCATCGCCACGCTCCACCCCGCCGGCCTGGGCATCAGCGCCCGCAAGATCACCATCTCCACCGTCGGCCTCCCGCGCGCCATCGAGCGCCTCGCCGCCGAGCTCGACCTCCCCGTCACCCTCGCCCTCAGCCTTCACGCCCCCTCCGACGATCTTCGCCGCACGCTCATCCCCTGGGCCGAGTACACCACCATCCCCGAGCTCCTCGCCGCCTGCCAGAAGTGGTTCGACAAGACCGGGCGCGAGATCACCCTCGAGTACATCCTCCTCAAGGATGTCAACGACCGCCCCGAGCACGCCGAGCAGCTCGCCGGCCTCGCCCGCACCCTCCGTGCCAACGTCAACCTCATCCGCTACAACGAGGTCAAGGGGATCGAGTTCGGCCGCCCGCGCGACGAGGACGTCCGCCGTTTCCAGCACATCCTCCGCGAGCGAAACATCAACGCCCACATCCGCGCCAGCCGCGGCCGCGACATCGCCGCCGCCTGCGGCCAGCTCCGCCACGAGTCCAACGCCCGCGCCGGGGCCGCAACACGTTGAAAGCCGAAGACCGTTCACAGAGAACGCAGAGGTTGCACAGAGGCCACGGAAAAAGACGAAGATGATCGTGATGTTCGCCGCCGTCTTCATCCCCCCATCCCCGCCTTTCTCTGTGTCCTCCGTGTTCCCCTCTGTGAACTCTGTGGACGGTCTTCTCTTCCTCGCGCACGGCGGGAACAACTGGCTCACCACCTTCCACCCCTACACCACCTACCACGCCGTCTGCGTCGCCGGCTGCATCGCCGTCATGACGGGCGTCGCGCTCCTCGGCCTGCACTCCCGCGGCACGCCGCGCGCCCAGCGCATGCGCCTGGGAGTCGCCTGGGTCGGGTTGGTCTACTGGGTCGCCTCCAACATCTGGTGGAACCGGCCCGGCAACTTCCAGCTCGACAAGAGCCTCCCCATCCAGATCTGCGACCTGGCCGGCCTCATCGGGCCCCTCGCCCTGCTCACCGGCAGGCGCTGGCTCCGCGCCCTGCTGTACTTCTGGGGCTTCGTCCTCAGCATCCAGGGCTTCATCCAGCCCGTCCTCACCGTCGGCGCGGCCCACACCGAGTTCTGGCTCTTCTGGGCCAACCACACCGGCATCGTCGGCACCGCCCTCTACGACACCGTCGCCCTGGGCTTCCGCCCGCGTTTCCGCGATTATCTCATCTCCTGCACCGCCCTCCTGCTCTTCGTGGCGATTGTCCTGCCCTTCGACATCATCTACCACATTGACTATGGCTACATCGGCGAAGATCACCCGACAACGCCCCCGTTCCTCCGCCGCCTTGGCGCCTGGCCCTGGCGCCTCATCCCGTTCGCGCTGATTGTCTACGCCGCGACAGCCCTGATCTGGCTCCCGTGGACGCTCGTCAAGCGGCGGCCCTCGCTCCCCGCATGCCCGAAGTGCGGGTACGACCTGGCCGGCCTTTCGGCGGAGCCCTCCAGGGCGCTGACTTGTCCAGAATGCGGGCACGCCCTTCCGCCCCGCGGGTAGACTCTCGGTATGAAACGCAAGAACACCGCCAGGCTCTCCATACCATCGGGCCGCGAGGAGATCCGGCGCAAGATCGAGGAGGGAGCCGCATCCGCCGATCGCGGCGAACTGATCGCTGGCGATGCCGTCTTTGCCGAGTGGAGACGGCGCGACAGCGAAGCTCGTCGTCGCCCCCTTCGCCGGAGAGAAGGGGCGTGAGCCCACGCGCCGGGTCCGTCCTCACGCCGCTCCGAGAAAGACTCAGCCGCGATCCATTCCAACCGTTCCGCATCCGGTCCAGCGGCGGCTCGTCAATCCTCGTCAGCAGCCCGGACCTTGTGGTATTGATGAAATCCGAGGTCTTCGTCGCGGCCCCCAACTCGGACCGCTGGACTCAACTGCCGTACCTGCACGTAGCCGGTCTTGAGTCCGCGGGCAACGGGCATTCGCAGCGGTCGCCCCGCCGCAAGCGCCGCCGCTAGAGCCCGCCCTCCGCGATCGCCTTTTTCCTATCGGTCCCATCGGTCCCATAGGTCCTATCGCCCCCCGCGACCGTCTTCTCCAGCAACCCCACCGCCACCACCGCCCCATCCTCGCGCGCCACCTTCACCCCTATCTCCGCCGCCCGCCACGCATACCCCGGCTCCCCCAGCAGCTTCCTCAGCACCCCCGCCAGCCGCTCCGCTGTCACCTTGTGCGCCGGCAGGCTCTCCGCCACCCCCAGCCTCCTCACCCGCGCCGCGTTGTCGAACTGATCATGCGCGTGCGGCACCACCACCGCCGGCCGCCCCGACCTCAGCGCCTGCGCCGTCGTCCCGATCCCCCCGTGGTGCACGATCGCGCAGCACCGCGGCATCACCGCCGAGAACGGCGCGTACGAGAACGCCGCCACGCCCTCCGGCATCCCCTCCGGCGGCTCGTTCGACCGCCCGATCAGGAGCACCCCGCGCCGCCCCAGCAACCGGCACGCCTCAGCCGCGTCGTGGTAGAACCGCCCCGGCACGTGCGCCGCGGCCGACCCCAGCGTAAACAGAATCGGCGCCGCCGCCGACCCACCCGCCTCCAGGAACCGCTCGATCTCCTCCGGCGCGTGCTCCTGCGCCCCGTGCCGATCGTGCCACGGGAACCCGCAGATGACCCCCGTCGGCGGGTCCGACGCCATCGGCCCGCGCACGATCGGCGACCACATCCCCAGGTTCACATCCCCGCCGCGCGTGCACCGCAGATAGATGTCCCGCTCCTTCGCAAGCCCGTGCGCCCTCCGCACCCGGTTCAGCCGCGGGTCCAGCGTCCGGCGAAGGAACGCCGGCCCCAGCCGGCGCATCACCCACCGCATCCACCGCGGCGGCGGGTCCGGCATCCAATCGATCGACACGAACACGTCCTCCGCCGAGAGCCACATCGCCGGCGCCAGCACCACCACCGCCGTCTTCACCCCCTTCTCGCGGCACACATGCGGCGCCAGCATCGCGATGTGGTGGTGCACCACGATGTCCGGCCTGAACCGGTCAATCAGCGGCCCCAGCTCGTCCAGCAGCTCGCCGGAATAGGGAATGAGCCACTTGTCCAGAACGGTCCGCCCGCCGCGGTACCGGTGCATCACATCCGGATGGTTCTTCAGGTCGCGCAGGTCCAGCGTCTCGCCGATCGGCGCAAACTCCACGCCCGCCTCCTCAACCAGGTCGCGGTAGTACGGATTCACAAGCATCAGCGCCGCATGCCCCCGCTCCCGCAGCGCCCGCCCGATGGCGACAAACGGGTTGATGTCGCCATGAGACCCGGCGGTGGTGATGAGAACACGCATGGGGAGGGACGGTAGACCGGCTGACGCCACAGCCGCCTGGGCATCTCTCGACGACGCATCGCGCTTGAAGTCGCCCCACTCGCAGCACGTCCCACG
The DNA here is from genome assembly GCA_041485385.1 of Phycisphaerae bacterium. Taxonomy (GTDB): domain Bacteria; phylum Planctomycetota; class Phycisphaerae; order Phycisphaerales; family UBA1924; genus JBGPJM01. The sequence goes on from JBGPJM010000008.1 coordinate 48,748, forward strand.
CAGATCTGCTTTACTGCCCGCCATGGAGCCTTGGAACGACTGGTACCACATCACCGGGAACACCTACGGCGCATGGCTGCCCGGCGACCGGCGAGGCTGGCTCACACGCCAGCACCGCGTCCACGTCGAACTCCCGGTACCCACGCCGGATCACACGGCCGAGACAGGCCTCCACGTCCAGTCCCGCCACCTGATGACGCGCCGCCCCGTCACGCTCTCCCCGGCGGCCGGAAGGTCCGCCCTCGACGCCATGCTCGAGGCCTTCCGCCACCATCACATCGAGCTCGCGGCCCTCTCGGTGGACGATCACCACTTCCATACCCTCGCCCGCGTCCCCGATCACCTGCCGCGAAAATGGGCCGGCATCGCGAAGAAAGAGAGCGCCCGCGCGCTGTCTTCCGCGGGCCTGGTCGCACCCGGCGGTGTCTGGGCGGTGCGCACCCACTGCAAACCGATCACCGACCGCGCCCACCAGGTCGAGGTCGCTCGCTACATCGCCGACCACCGCGCCCGCGGCGCGGCCGTCTGGCTGGCATGGGCGGACGGGCGGCCGCCCGGCCCCACGCGATAGTCGTCCCTCCAGCGGCCTGCACCGCCGGATTCGATCCACCTCCATCGCACGGAGATACCCAGGGACTGCAGTCCCTGGGTTTCCACCCCCCGCACACGGGGCCGCCACGCTCCCACGCATCGCCTTCGACCCCGGCTCCATAGAGCACCGCATTCGATCCGACGATCCATCTCCACCGCACGCCGAAACCCAGGGACTGCAGTCCCTGGGTTTCCACCCCCGCACACAAGGCCGCGACACCTCACCCCTCGCCTCCGACCACGACCCCACGAGCACCGCACTCGATCCAGCGCCCACGCCCACCGCACACGAAACCCAGGGACTGCAGTCCCTGGGTTTCCACCGCCGCATATCGGGCCGCCACGCTCTCGCCCGTCGCCTCCGACCCCGGCTCCATAGAGCACCGCATTCGATCCGACGATCCATCTCCACCGTACGCCGAAACCCAGGGACTGCAGTCCCTGGGTTTCCACCCCCGCATACAGAACCGCCGCGCTCCCACCGCTCGCCTCCGACCCCGGCTCATCAGCACCGCGGTCGATCCAGCCGAGACCCCTCACCGCCTCGCCGGATCCAGCGGTATCTCGAACTCCCCCGCCCAATACGACGACGCCTCGAAATCCCCCAACGCGCCCTCGCCGTCGCCAATGAATCGCAGCGTCCACGCGTCGGGGTCCTCCGCCGCTTCCGCCATCAGCTCCCTTGCGTCGGGCAGCCGCAGCAGCCCGATCGGCCAATAACCATGCCAGTGCTCGGCCATCGCTTCATGGCCCGGCGACCGCACCCACGTCATGCGGCCCGCGCCGATCACCTGGTCACGCCGTCGGACCTCCACGCGAAGCGCGATGGCCACGCCCTTGAAAAGCTGCCTCGCATCCGGCGGCAGGGTGATCCGGACTCCCGTTTCGTTCAGCGCGACGCTGAAGACCGCGTTCGCGACGACAGCCGAGGTGATCGCACCGTCGACGGCCGGGGGCATCGCGGCGTCAAGCGACCCACCGACGGCGACCGCCATGCTCGTCGTCCCGGACCACACCACCCGATGGTCCTCCTCCACGACCACATCAAACGTGATCGCCGTGCACCCCGCCGGCGGCATTCCAACCGGTTGCGATCGAGCCCACCCCGGATCGATCGTGAAAGGACCATCCCGGTCCGGTGCCCGTATCGAGACGGCCTGCCGAGCACCCGGGAAACGCGGCGTGACCCGGAACGTCTCCTCCGCGGGAAACTCGTCGAAGACATCGACGCGCACACGGAGCGGCACGCCCTCCGGCCAGCGGGATCGACCGAATACGCTGACGGGGGATTTCCCATCCCGGTACCGCTTGCGCCAGACGACGCGTTTCTGCCCAAGGCTGAGGGATCCCTCCTCGTAGCGTGCCCAGATCTCGTCGACTATGCGACGTTGTCGCGAGGGTGTCGCACCGGACGCGGGGATGCCCGGCGTGACCCTCACATGCCCTTGGATCCTGTACAACCGGGTGGGCGCCGGCGCGGGGGTCGTATCCTCCGCCAGCCGAACGAGCACGAAGCTCGGTGCACGCCGCACCCAATCGATGCGCGAAACACGCGGCCACGCCACACCCACGCCCCCCACCAGCACTAGCAGCACGCCCAGCACCGCCCGCCCCCAGCGCCTGCGCGACCCGAGCATCCGGCGCTCGCTCCTGGCGACGCGGCCGCACTCGGGGCAGGTACGCCCCGCCGTGCCGCGCATGTCGTACCAGCAGCCAGGACACCGCCGCGAGCGGCCGAAGCGTCGCCGACGCACCCAGTCCGCCCCAAGCGCCGTCGCGCCCACAAGCACGCCGATCACCGCCACCCCTATCCCGGTCCAGAAGATGATCGAGCCGGTCGTCAATGCCGAACTCCCGATCGCCGGCGCCCCAAAGCCGTGCTCGCACTCAGGTATACGCAGTCGGCTCGCGAATGCGGCAGACCATTTCGCAGACCGTGCGATACGTGCTGTCGGGGATTACCTTCTAGTGTCCTGACTTCCAAAAAGTCGCATGGTCCGCGGTGAGCGCCGCTCGGGAAAACAGGCTCCAACGCATGGCGGGAAACTCGAAGTCAGGACACTAGCGAGGTGCAGCCGAATGAGGGATGCCAAAGGCACCCCGCCCCACGCTACCGCCTCGACACCGGCGCCTTCACCGCGATCTCCTCCCCAATCCACGTCCGCCGAACTTCGATCGACCGCTCCGCCGCCGCCGGTCCCATTCCCCCCTGTCACCACCCCGCCCCCTACATCTGATCGATCACCACAAACACCACCACGCTCCCCAGCGCCGACACGACCCACACGCTGATCGCCACCCACACCGCGTGCGGCAGCCTCAGGTAGCGCGCCACGAACGCCCACCACCAGTACCCTAGCCAGCCCATCACCGCCACGATCTCGGCCATCATGATGATCGCCAGTTCGTCCTCCACCGCGCTCAGCGGCACGCCCATCAGAAAGACCGAGTAGAACGTGCCCGTCAGCACCCACACGCCCGCGGCCGCGCCCGGCAGCGAGTACGCCAGCCCGCGCGCGATGTGCACCCGCCGCACCCTCGTCCGCCGGAACGTCTGGCCGAATACCAGCATGCTCACGGCCATCAGCGTCGCCGGCAACAGCACAAGCACCAGGAACGGCATCATGAACGCGGGGAAGGAATCGCCGCCGATCCTCACCGGCACCCCGTACGGCCATAGGCAGCATGGGACTACGTCCCCCCCGAAGCCCACGTCGTAATGAGGGTCGTACCACGACCACGACCCGTCCCTTACCTTCAGCCACACCACCGCCGCCACCGCCGGCACGTGCAGCCCCACCACCAGCACCACCGCCGCGAACAGCACCAGCCGCCCCAACCGCACCCGGTGCGCCAGCGCCAGCCGCCGCCACATCACCCGCGGCACCAGCGCCCGCCACGCCGTCCCGCACCACCGCCCCACCCGCGCGCGTGCCCCATGCTCGAACGACCAGTTCGGCCCAAAGAACCGGCCCCCCAGCACATCGCGCCACCCAAACGTCAGCCCGCACTCACTGCACGTCCCCTCCAGCGGGCACAACCCCGACCACGCCGCGATGGTCCCCGACTGGTCGTACCCGCAGCGCGGGCACTCCGCAGCCGGCCCGAGCCGGCCCATTACCTCTCTCCCGACCTCGAGCGCGTCGCCGGTCACACCCTCCGTATACGCATTGGGCCCACCGAAGCGGCGACCACGCGCGCGATCCCTGCCAACTGCGCCGCCACCGCCAGCGATCACGCGGTGCAGCGCCGCCGACGGTCCACCGCCAAGCTGGTCTCGGCGCCGACCGCCAGCCGGGAGACCTCGTGGTCCGGACGGCTGAACTGCCAGCGCCCAAGTGAGAGTTGTGTTGTCACTTGACAAGCGGCACGAATAGTCTATATTCGTACGGTATGCAAACACACCCCGATCTTCTCACCCCGGCCCCCCTCACCGCCCTCCAATCCCAGCCCCTCCAGTGGCTCTGGCCCTCCCGCATCCCCCGCGGCAAGCTGACCCTCCTCCTCGGCCC
>JBGPJM010000009.1:0-52086 GCA_041485385.1 Phycisphaerae bacterium
AACCCCCCCCACCCCGCCCGGGCCCCACCCATCCAGCGCCGTGACGGGCACCCGCCCGAAACTCATCACCAGCGCCCCCACCATCGCGTCCAGGCCGCCCATCCCGATGAACACCGCCATCGCGATGTACAGGAGCAGGTCCCCAAGCACCGTCCCTTCCGAGTCGATCGCCGGGTTGTACACCGCCGCCAGCCCGATCCCGATCTGCTGGTCCATGATCTGCCCGCCGAGCTGGACCGCGTAGATCGGCAGCGCCGCCACGAGCCCGATCACCACGCCGATCAGGCTCTGGCTCGCCACCGCCACGCCCATCGACAGCACGTCCGTCTGGATCGGTCCGAGCTGCGCCTGCGGCAACGTCGCGTACACCGCCACGCTGAACATCATCAGGAGCAGCGCCTTGAACCGCATCGGGATCAGCGAGCTGCTCAGGATCGGCGCGAACACAAACAGACCGCTCAGACGGGCCAGCACCAGCAGGAACGGCACCACATGGGGATAGATGGCTTCGAGATTCCGCATCGCGGCCGGCTCCGGGCGTCTTGGCCCAGTGACGTTCACCCTCGGTCTCCAGGCAGAAGCGAGCAGGAAGCAGTGAACAGGCACTCTTCTCGTCTGCTCACTGCTCACGGCTTCCCTGCTCACTTCTTCGCCACAGCTCAGAGCAGAGCAAACATCTCCACCGCGAACTCCAGCAACCGATGCGCAATCCAGGGCAACAGCAGCACCGCCACCCCGGCCATGCCGGCGATCTTCGGCACCAGCGCCAGCGTCTGGTCCTGGATCGACGTCACGGTCTGCAGGATGCTCACCACCAGCCCGATCACGATCCCGCACGCCAGGATCGGCGCCGCGACCTTCAGCGTGATCATCAGGGCCTGTCTTACCACGTCCACCACCGATTCGTCGTACATCATCAGGTGTTCTCTCCGGGAGCCTTTCCCGTCGTTCCCTCAGCGCTCTCGCATCGCCGCGTGCGTCCTTCCCCCTTCCGTGCCGTTCCTTCCCCTTCTTCGCGGCTATCCGGAGCCGGTCACGAAGCTCGTCATCAGGCTCCCCACCACCAGCTGCCACCCGTCCACCATTACGAACAGGAGCAGCTTGAAGGGCAGGCTGATCAGCACCGGCGGCAGCATCATCATGCTCATCGAGATGAGCAGGCTCGCGATCACCATGTCGATCACCAGGAACGGCAGGTACACGCGGAACCCCATCAGGAACGCGGTCTTCAGCTCGCTGAGCATGTACGCCGGCACCAGGCTGACCATGTCGACGTCCGCCCGGGTCAGCTTCTCCGGGTGGCTCGTGTCCGCGCCCCGGTAGTTGAGGACCATGTACAGGCTCGACCAGTTCCCCGTCGCCTCGATCTGGTCGAACATGAAGTCCCGCAGCGGCGTCTTGGCCTTGTCCCACAGCTCCGTGTAGTCGCGTATCTGGCCGCTGCGGTAGGGAACGATCGCTTCCTTGTGGATCCGCTCGATCGTCGGCGTCATCACCAGCAGCGTCATGAACAGCGCGAGCCCCAGGATCACCTGCGGCGGCGGCAACTGGTTGGTCCCCAGCGCCTGCTTCAGGAGCCCCAGCACCACGATGATCCGCACGAAGCACGTCGTCATCAGCATGATCGACGGCGCCAGACCGATCACCGTCAGCACGACCACGATGTTGAGCGCCGTCGACAGCCCACCCCCGGGTTCACCATTCTTGCCGGGCGTCTTCCCCGCCCCGTCCACGCCCTTCCCACCCGGGAGCGCCTCGCCCGCGCGCGCGAGGATCTCGATCGGATTCAGCCCTGCGAAACCAGGGTCCTCCGGCCTCCCGGCGCGAGCTCCTGGCTCGTCGTTCCCATCCACCCCGATCGCCGCCGGGACATTCAGCTCCGGCGCTCCTTGGGCGCGCGCCGGCGAGCTCGACGCTCCGACCACCAGCACCGCCGCGACCAGCCGCCCGAGCATGCGCGGCGCCGCCCTCGCGACAGGCCGCCTGGATCGAAGGGATGCGGGATTCGCTGGATCAGCACCGCTTGTGCCCGTGGGTGCGCCCCCGCTCTCCACACTGAACGTCTTCATGTCCCGCTCCCCGCGCTGGCCGCACGCATCGCGCCCAGCCTTGCTCTGAGGCTCACCGCCGCATCCGGCGCGCGACGCGGCGTGGCGGAAACTGCCTTAGTTCCCGCGCCCACGACCGCACCAACCGTCTCCGCGAGGAGCTTGGCCCGGTCACCGTCCACGCTCTGGACCACCCGGCGTGCCCGCGTCTCCGCGTTCCCCGCGGCTTCTTCCTCGTCCCCATCAAACTGCCTGAGCAGCGACGTGAACTTGGCCGAGATCGATTCCCCCTCCGCGTCCTGGGCCTTGACCAGGATCGACGCCACTTCGTCCGGATCGGTGACCTCGCACAGCGTCGTAAGCCCGCCGCCGCCGGCGCCCCGACGCAGCCCCAGCCCGCCCGCATTCTGCGAGAGCAGCAGCAACCGCCGGTCAAGCTTGAGCAGCACCAGAGTCTGACCCCGTACCACCGGGTACCGCCCCAGGATTTCCAGGAGCCCCGCCGGCGACTTCCCGCCCGGTCCCATCGCCCCCATCAGGCCGAACCTCTTCCCCAGCAATCTCTTCGCCACCGCCGCGCACACCAGCACCAGGCCGACAACCAGCCCCAGCGACAGCACGGTCCTGGTGATGCCGTGTCCGGCCGCGGGCGCGACGTTCACGCCCGCCCGCTTCAGCGGCGCTTGCTCAGCCCCGGGCGCGCCCAGCCGGCGCTGCTCCTTGCCCGCGGTCGTTGTTGTTGTTGCCCCCGCCGCCCCATCGTCCGCGGGCCGCCCCATCGCCGGCCCGCTCAGCGTCAGCACCAGCGTGCCGCACACCGCCGCACGCGCCACGCGGTTTGTCCCGCTGCGCCCATGCCGCACCGCGCGTAGTTCCTGCAGTTGTCCGCCCATGTCGCCTTCCTGGCTTAGAGGGCCGCGGCTCCGCCGCCTTGTTCCCGGGATCCGCCGCACTCCAGCGCCGGACCCACGCACACACAAGCCGTCTACATGAAAATGCTTTCATACACATCATCCGGCCGGAGAGGAACCACCGACCGGCGCACGCATGAGCAGATCAGGCGCCCTCGGCGCTCACCTGAGAGATGATCTCGTTGATGCGGATGCAGAAGTTGTCGTTGAGCACGAGAACCTCCCCCCTCGCCACCGGCCGGTCGTTGACATAGACATCAACCGGATCGCCCGCCAGCTTGTCCAGCTCCACCACCGACCCCTCGCCCAGCCGCAGGACGTCCTCCACCAGCATCCTCGTCCGCCCCAGCTCGATCTTCACGTTCAGGTTGACGTCGGCGAGAAGATCCATCCCCCCGGGCGCATCGGTCCGCCTCACCGATTCCAGGTTCGGCAGCTCCAGAGGCGACGCGCCGGCCGAGGCCGACGGCTGCGCAACCGCGGCGTTCGCCTTCGCCTGCGCGATCGCTGTCTGCGCGGCCGAAAGGGCTTCCGCGGCCGGGTCGCCCCCTGACGGCGTCGACGCCCGCTTGATGTCCGCCACCGCCTGCTGAGCGGCGCGGAGCGCATCGGTCGCCATCGCCTCCGCCGACGTCGGCTGCTTCGGCGTTGATTGCTGCGAGGTCGTGGGATCCGGATCGGCCATGGATCATCCCTTTGTCCGCTCGGTCGTCCGACCGGGGGCACGGAGGCACTCCCTTCCCCTGCTGGGGCTACCCGCTATCGGTTAGTTTCCCGAGTACACCAATCGGCCACACCTTCTGAGAAGATGCACTTTTAGGCGTTTGCGACGGGATAGCTTGCTTAACGTTGCGCCTCAAGCGCACCTGTGGCGCAAGGCGGGTCCGCCTTCGCCTGGACTAGTAGTCCGCGGGGAACCCGCGGCACTTGGGGATCAACACCTTCTCGATCAGAGTCTGGCCCCCCTCGCCGGCGAACACCTTGTCCAGGAACGCGCTGATCTGCCTGTTGATCGTCTGGCGCTCCGGCTCCTTGAGCTGGGTCAGCTGCGCCCGGCTGATGATCTGCCCGATCCCCTCGCTGATCTCCGCGTTCCTCCGCTCCAGCACGGCCTGGACCGCCTCTGCGCTCTTGTTCTTCACCTGCACATACACAGCCGTCTCCCAGATCCACACCCGCCCAGTCTGCAGGTTCTGGAACTTGTCCTCGACGATCAGGATCTCCTGGGTAAGCTGCGATTCGTCCTGCTTCAGATCGGCGGAACTGACGGAGGCGTCGGCCTTCTTCGGCCCGCCCATCTTGAAGACGACGAACATCCCCGCCCCCTCGGCGATCATGAGCACCGCGACGATGCCGATGACCTTGATCCCGCTCTTTTTCTTCTTCGGCGCCGGCGCATCGGCGGCCGGGGACGCCTCTGCTTTCGTCGCCGACTTGCTCTCAGCTGCTGCCATGACGGGCTCCGTGACCGAACAATCTGCGAATCTCGGCGCGCTCGCTCACGCGCTGTCGCGACTATCGGCCGGTTGGCAGGGCGGCATAACCTCGGGTCACGCCGCCTTCGACGTCAATGGACGCTCCGGGCCACCGGACGCCACCAGCTCCAGGATCGTCCGCTCGATCTGCTCGGGCGGGATACCCGACGCGATCGCCGCGGCGCCGACGCTGACGATCTCGGCGGTAAGCAGCCGGGCGGCGGCGTCCTGACAGACATGCTCCCGGACGTGCAGGAACTGGCATGAGATGGTGACCATGCCGCCCTGCACCAAGACCATCGCCACCAATCCAACGGCCGGCTGAACGCCGGTCGGTCCCACCAGCAGGAGAATGACCGCCCCGGCGGCGATGGCGGTCAGGCCGCACGCACCGCCGAGCTCGCCGCGCAGGACTTGCCGCCACGGCCGGGTCGAATCGTCCGCACGTGTGTCGTCGGAAAGGGTCGGGTCATTGGAAGAGATGAGGCAACGGTCCGTGACGGCGCCGCGGACGAGGCGAGGGTCCAGGCCCTGCCTCGCCAGGTCCAGGGCAAATCGCAGCAGAGGGTGCCGCGGGCGGTGCCACGGCCGGCCGAGCGCTGCCAGACCCCGCCGATGGGCGCATCCAGCGCAGTGGACGATGTCGCGCGTCAGGGCGGTCGAGCCGGGCCGCGGCGCGCGGGCGAGGATGAACCGGTCAAATCGCATGGCCTGGGCGACGACGAGCGCGAGCACCGTGCTCACCGCCGCGGCAACGCCGGCCATGAGAAGGTGCGGGGCCTCCCCGAGACGGGCGGCCCACGCAGCGGCGGCGGCAATCGATGCGAGCGCACACGGCCAGACAATGCGGCTCAGCGGCGTTCGTTTCATGCGGCCGACCTCCTGGAGCAACGGGTCTCTCGCTGGATGATCGGACGTTGGAGCGGGCGACTTCAGGGGGCACAGGCATCGGAGCCCGGGAAGAAGTGAACAGGGAGAAGTGAGCAGCGAGCGGACGAGCGTCCGCTGCTCACTGCTCACTTCGGCCCTGCTTACTTCTTCCTGGCTTACCGCCCCAGGACCAGGAGCTGTTGCATCAGCTGATCGGTGGTGGTGATGACGCGCGACGACGCGGAGTAGCCGGTGGAGGTCAGGATCAGGTTGATGAACTCCTGGGAGAGGTCCACGTTCGACAGCTCCAGGGCGCCGCCGACCACACGACCGGCGCCGAGGCTGCCGGGGGCGGCGACCACGGCGGTGCCGCTGTTGGGGCCGGTGGAGAAGAGGTTGGAGCCGACATCGACCAGGCCGCCGGGGTTGGCGAAGTTGGCCAGCGCGACCTGCCCGATCGTCCGGGTCAGGCCGTTGGTGAACGCGCCGGAGATGATGCCGTCCGGGCCCACGGCGAAGCTGGCGAGGGTGCCGATCTGCGAGCCGTCCTGGAAGGTCGCGGCCAAGCTGGATCCGGTATCGGTGAGCGCCGTCACGCTCCCGGTCTGCGAGGCCAGCGACAGGTCGATCGAGAGCGGCGTCATGGCCCCCGTGTTGTCACGGTCGATCGTGATGGTGATCGGCGTGGCGGTGGAGAGCTGGCCCGAGCTGTCGAAATCGACGGTGCCGGTCCCGACCGCCAGGTTCAGGTCGGTGTCGTCCGGGGACTCGACGAAGTACCGCCAGGTCGTGCCGGTGGCCGAGCGGCTGTCCAGGACCATCGCCAGGTCGACGTTGATCGGCGTGCCCAGCGAGTCGTACGCGACGAACGTGGTCCGGATCGACTCACCGTCGGCCTGCGTGGGCGTGGTCGTCACCAGCGGTGAGCCCAGGACGGTCCCGGCGGCATCCAGCACGCGCAGGTCGGAGGAGCCCAGGCCGATGTTGTTGACGGTGCCGGTGTTCCCGGTGACGGAGAGCACGCCGGTGACCGGGTCCAGCGAGACACCCGGGATGCCGCCGTCGGGGTTGGGAGAAGCGGTCGTGTTGATCCCCAGCGCCTGCGTGAGGAAATCCATGAAGTCCTGGACGGTGGTGGTCGCGGTGATCGCGAGCTGGGCCGTCGGGATCGTGCGGTTGCCCTTCTCGGCGTTGTTGAGCTCGAGCACCTGACCGGCGATGAACATGGGATTGCCGGTGTTGGTGGGGTCGTTGATGTCGACCAGGAGGCTGGTGGTCTCGAGTGCGTCGCCGCTCGGCGGGATCGGCCCCGAGACGAGCGTCAGCGGGTCCAGGTCGACGTGCGTGCCGTGCGTCGGCAGAGTTCCGTTGGCGTTGAGGTTGCCGGTGAAGCGAACGTTGCGGGTCGCCTGGGCAAGCGTCAGCTGGCCGATGGGGATATTCAGGTCGCCGAGCCGCCCCGGCACGATGTTGAAGTCGCTGTCCACGGAGTACCCCTGAACGCGATCGCCTGAGACGTTGACCAGGTCGTTCTCGGAGTTCTGGCGGAACGCCCCGGCGCGGGTGTAGTGCTGGCTCCCCGCGCGGTTGACGATGAAGAATCCGTTCCCCTCGATCGCCAGGTCGCGCTGGTCGCCGGTCGTGGAGAGCGCCCCGGACGAGAAATCCCGCTGCGTCCCGGCGATGGCGACGCCCAGCCCGATCTGCCCGGGGTTCGTGCCGCCCGAGTCGGCGCTGGGGATGCTGCCGATGCTGAAGGTGCGGCTGAACTGCGATGAGAAGAGCATCCGGTTGGACTTGAACGCCGTGGTGTTGACGTTGGCGATGTTGTTGCCGATGACGTCGAGGTTGCGGGCGTTGGCGTTGAGGCCGGAGAGGCCGGTAAAGAAGGCGGTGGTTGAGGCCATGGGTGGGTTCCTGTCAACGTGGCCGACGGCGGGTCGGCGGGAGGGGTCGGGGGTCGGGGGAGGGGGGGGGTCGGATGCTTCAATGGATCTGAACTCGGCGTGTCCCGGCGGGAAGCTCAGCGATTGCCGGACGCCAGGAGCCTGATGAGCGCGTTGCCGGAGGGGGCCGGAGACGGCAGCGGAGCGATGCCCGCGCCCGCCGGCGAGGTGGTGCTGCCCGGAGTTGTCGTCAGGTTGATGACGCCGTCCACACCGGAGAGCAAGCCGGAGGAGAGGTCGGCGGCACCTTTGACGCTGCGGGTGTGCACATCCAGCAGGACAGACTTGCCGTCCAGCATGACCAGCGCGCTGCGGATGCCCGCGGCCTCGGCCTTGTCGGCCGCGACAGAGAGCTGCGCGAGTTCCTCCTCGCTCAGGCTCACGCCGGCATCTTTCTCGACGGTGACCGGCAGGCCGGTGGAGAGGGAGCCGGCCTGGGCCTGCTCGAGCAGCCGGGCGAAGTCGGCGTGCTCGATCGGCGTCCAGCCCTTGGCCCCGGGGGCGCGACTTGCGCCGGGGGCAACCGGGCGGAGCGAGCCGGCGCTCGATCCGAGGACCCGCAGAAGCTGGTTGGTGTCCGTGCTCATGCGTTGCCCTCCTTAGGTGGTCGGCGGCGGCGTGGGGGGCGCCGGAGCCGGACCGGGTTGCTGAACAACACCGGGGCCGGCCATCTCGTCGACCGTGTTGAAGGGCACGCGGAAACCGTTGTCGAGGTTCAGGACCGGCCCGTCGGCGGTGCGGCTGACAGAGACAACCGTTCCGAACACGCGGATGTTGTCCTGGCTGAGACCGCTCACCAGGTTCCCGATCATCCCGCCTGCGCTGGCAAGCTGGTTCTGCTGAACGAGGCTCTCGAGTTTCTTGGAAAGGTCGATGTCGGACTGGATGGAGCGGAGGCTGGACATCTGCTGGAGCAGGGCCGCGGAGTCGTTGGGCTTGAGCGGATCCTGGTTGGAGAGCTCGGTGAACATGATTTTCACGAACGCCTCGCTGTTGAGCGCGCCGAAGGCGTTCGGGGTGGTGGACTGGTCGGGGGCCGTGGTGTCGAGGGCTGTGGCTGCGTCCATGAGTAGCTCCGGGAACGAATGGGGGGAACTCGGCGTCGAGTGCCGGGTATCGGAAGTTGGTCAGACGATCGTGTCGATCAGTTGCAGAGTGAGCGAAGGAGGACTGTGGCTATAGGCGGACTGGTCGACCGATTCGTCGTTGGAGGCGCCGTTGGAATCGTCGTGATCGCCGGACGCGCCGCGATGTGAGCCGCTGCCGCCATGATCCGGCGTGTTCGCACCGGCGGCATCGCCGCCGACGTTCCCCGGCAACGGAGGCCCGTCGCCCAACTGGTTCGGGCCCGCGTCGGCGCGTTGCTGGTCGGGAGGCGTGACATGGATGTCCAGTCGGTCGACGCTGAGGCCCTTGTCGTTGAGGGAGGCCCGGAGATTGTCGAACGATCGTTCGAGCAACTGGCGTGCCTCGCTCGTTGAGACCTCGAATCGGGCGGAGACCGCCCCCTCACGCGAGACGACCTGGACCTTCAGCCTTCCCAGTGCAACCGGCTGGAGCCGGAGTGTGGCGGCCCTATCGCCGGACTCGGCGCTCTGCCTGAGTGCCGACATCAGCCCCCGTGTGACCTGCGCCTGGAAGGCGGCGTGCGCATCGCCGGCGTGCCGCTGCGCACGAACCGCAGTCCAAGACTGCGTCCCCAGGGGCGACTGGTGGGTTTGGTCAGCGCCGCCGCCGGTGCCCGTGCCCGGCCTGCCGGCGGCGATGGCCGTATCGGACAGCGCCGGCTTGCCGGGACCGACCGCGTCCGTAACGCGGGCCGCCTCCTGGTGCGACGCGCTCCTGTTCGGATCGATCGGGGCGCGCCCGGCCAGGTTGGCGTCGGCCATCAACGATCGGAATGGGTCGGGCTGTGCCGCGGCAGGAGCCGGCCGGACCTTCACGGCAGACGCGGCATCCCGGCTGCTTTGAGTCTGCGGGTTTCCTGCTTCCGACGATGCAGGTGCGCTCGGACAAGGCGACACCGCGGCGATGCTGGGCGCCTCGGTCGCGGTTGAACCGGAAACCCCGGAGGCGGTCTCGCCAGAGTTGTCTCGCGAGATCGGCGCGCCGGCGTCCCTTGCTTCTGCAGGCGTGCCGGCGCAATCCGAGCCGCTGTCGTCTCGCCCGACGAGACGCTCGCGAGCACTCACCACCGGCCCCTCGGTGCTGCGAAGCGCCGCGGACGCAGGCCCGCCCCTGAGCAGCAGAGCGTTCAGCGCATGGATGGTGATCGGCTTGGGCGGATTGGACGCGACGGCGGGCTGTGCCGCGGCGGATTCATCCGCGCTGGACCTAGCCTCACGGGCCTCAGCAGGCTGGGCGCCGGCAGGCTGAGTGCCAGCAGGCTGAGTGTCGGAAGGCTGGGCCTCGGACCCGGTCTTTGCTTCTGCATCCGGCGAGGTCGGAGCCGGGTCCGGACCCCCCCACGCCTTGGCCGCACCAGTGTCTTCCGCGGCTTGCGGCGGGGCAACGTCGCGCCCGGCCCGCGCCGTCGGCGACTGCTCCGCGTTTGGTTCGATGTATTGGGCGCCGGCCGGAGGCTTGGCATTCTTGGCATTCTCCACGGCGGTCTGGCCTGCCTCGCCGTCGGTCCGGAGGGTTTCGCCCTCGGTCCGGACGGTTTCGCCATCGGTCGGGCGGGCCTTCCCATCGGGCGGTAGGGCCTGGCTGGTCGTGTCCTGCGTCTGCTCCGCCGGCTCGTGCTTGGCGGCATCGGCCTCGCGCTCGGGCTTTCCCTGGGAAGCCTGGGCGGGCCCGTCGTGCTTCTCAGCCTTGGGGCGAGTCACCGGCTTGGCGTCGTGTCCGCGGGCCTGGGCCTTCTTCGTTGTGTCGCGCAGGATCGACGCAAACGGTGCGGACTCCGCGCTCTTTTCGTGCGCATCGCCGGACGGCTTGGTGGACGGCGGGGATGCCGCGGAAGGCGTGCGGCCCAGGAAAGGGCCGGTGTTGTCGATCATTTGCCGGTTGCCTCAGGAGCCGCGGCGATAATGCCGCGGGTCCTGAGACGTTCAAGCAAATCCGCTGCCACCTTCGGATCAGCCTTGCTGAACTCGGCGATAACCTTGCTCCGGGTGCGTTCTTCCATGGCGTTGAGATAGCCGATGACCTCGTCGTTCTTGCCCTGGGAGAGCATCTGCGACAACATCGTCTGCGCCTCCTTGGGCTTCACGCCGGTCAGCACCGTGAGGACCTTCTTGAACTGCTCGGTGCCGTCGGTATCAGCGATGCGCTTGCGTTCGGCGGCGAAGGCGCCCTCGCGGGCCTGGAGGTCGGTCTGCCACTTCTGGAGGCGGTCGTTCTCACGCTGCAGCCACACCTGCAGGCCCTTGATCTCGCTCTCGCGGCGCTGCAGAGACTGGAGCTTGATCTCGGAGTCGACCCGCTGCTGCTTGATCTTGTCGGCGGCGGCGATGGGGGGCAGAGCTATCCGATCAGCCTCGGCCTTCTTGACCACCGTCTGCTCCCCCTCGGCCCGCACCTTGTCCTTAGCCTGTTGCTCCTGTTGAGTGGTCTGCGCGAAGATGAGACGCACGGCCTCGACGCGGTCCTTGTTGAGCCGCTGCGTGGCGCCGAGCCAGCCGACAAAGCCGAGAACGGCGAGGAGGTTGGCCAGGGCGAGAATGGAGATGATCGTCCAGACGGTCTTCATGCCGCGTCCTCCTTCCGAGCGTGGCGCATGACGTTCAGTTCATCGGCCTCGGCGGCCTCCCTGCGTGCCAGATCCCGCTTCCACTGTTCCAGCCGCCGGGTTTTGAGGAGCTCGACGGCCTTGCGGGCGGTCGCGGCCTTGAGGAGCTCGAGCCTTGCCGCGTCGACGTGCTTATGGACGCCCGCAAGCTCGAACACGGCCTGCTGGGCGAGGCCGACCAGGTGAAGCGAGGCGCTGGCCTGCATGCGGACGTCCAGGAGCGCCACGCCCTGACCCGACCGTCCGGCGCCGAGCCGGTCGCGGAGATCCTCCTTGGCCGCGGCGATACCACGCTGGCAGGCGCGGATGCGCTCCTCGATCTCCAGCCGCCTGCGCTCGATCTCCGCGACGAGACGCTGGTGCCGCTTCTCCTCGCGGAGGCGCTGATCGAGAACCGGCTGGAGCTTGAAGACAAATCCCTTGGGCACGGGCTATTTCCCCTTGCTGAGCTGCTGCATGGCCGCGCCGCACTCGACGGCGAGTTTGACCAGGCGTGCCCGGCCGGACTCGAACGGTTCCCGCTCCTTCGGGTC
This sequence comes from Phycisphaerae bacterium, assembly GCA_041485385.1. Taxonomy (GTDB): domain Bacteria; phylum Planctomycetota; class Phycisphaerae; order Phycisphaerales; family UBA1924; genus JBGPJM01. Next base: position 11,514 of record JBGPJM010000009.1, read on the forward strand.
CTGCTTCAGGAGATCGACGAGCCGCGGGTGGAACATGATCGCCACGTCGGATTCCGGGCTCGAGCCCCGGGCGTAGGCGCCGATCTGCACGAGGTCCTCGACCTGCTTGTACGCCGCCAGGAACCGCATCGCCTGGCGCCGCGCCGCGATGTGCGTCGGCTCCGAGACGTCGTCGGCGACGCGGGAGACCGAGTCCAGCACGTCGACGGCGGGGTAGTGGCTCCGCTGGGCCATGGCGCGGGAGAGGATGATGTGGCCGTCGAGGATGCCGCGCGCGGCGTCCGCGATCGGCTCGGTCATGTCGTCGCCCTCGACGAGGATGGCGTACAGGCCGGTGATCGACCCGCCCTCCGCCATGCCCGCGGCCGGCTCCAGCGCCCCCGCGCGCTCGAGCAGCCGGGCCATCGCCGCGAACACGCTGGGCGTGTAGCCCCGCGTCGCCGGCGGCTCGCCCACCGAGAGGCCGATCTGCCGGTGCGCGTGCGCGAAGCGGGTGATCGAGTCCATCATGAGCATCACGGCCTTGCCCTGGTCGCGGAAGTGCTCGGCGACGGACGCCGCCACCATCGCCGCGCGGACGCGCATCAGCGGCGACTCGTCGGAGGTCGCGACCACGACAACCGATCGCGCCTGCCCCTCGGCGCCGAGGCTGTGCTCGATGAAGTCGCGCACCTCGCGACCCCGCTCGCCGATGAGCGCGATGACGTTGGCCTGCGAGGAGCAGTTCCGCGCCACCGAGCCCAGGAGCGTCGACTTGCCCACGCCGGGGCCGGCGAAGACGCCCATCCGCTGCCCGCAACCCAGCGTCGTGAACAGGTCCACGGCGCGGACACCGGTCGGCAGCGCCTCGGTGATGCGCCGGCGCTGCAGCGCGCCGATGGGCGGCGGATCGATCGGGCGCGGGTACAGGTCGTGCAGCGGCCCCAGGCCGTCGATCGGCTCGCCCAGCCCGTTGACGACGCGCCCAAGGAGCGAGTCGCCGACCTGCACCGTCTGCGCGGCCTGCAACGCCAGCACGCGATCACCCGGGGTGATGCCCGCCGTCGAGTTGAGCATCATCACGATCGACTGCGCGCCGCTGAAGCCGACGACCTCGCCGAGCCCGCCCCCCCTCCCCTCTCTTCCGCCGACGCCGGCGTGGTGCACCGCCACCAGCGAGCCAATCGGCACCGCCAGGTCGTGCACCAGCACGGTCAGTCCGCGCAACGCCGCGACACGCCCGGTGATCGCCATCGGCTGTAGCCGCTCGACGGTCTTCATGGCCGGCTCGAGAACGGTCACGTGGCGCCCCCTTCGCGACCCGCAACGGCGGGCGGCGGCAGGGGGCCGGGACCGGGGGGGGAGCCCGCGCCCGGCGCCGAATCGCCCGCGGGCCCGGCGGCCGGAGCAAGGGGCGGCAGCAGGACGTCGACGATGCGCTGGAGTTGCGTCGGGATCGACGCGTCGATCTCGCCGCCGGGGATGGTCGAGGTCTCCGTCGCGCCGTCGGCAGCCCCGCGGGTTTTGGCGACGCACGAGCCGCGGACCAGCGCCGGGTCATCGACAAGCCCCACGTGCCGGACAGCCTCGAACCGCGCCAGGAGCGCGGGGAGCGACTTCTCCGCCGCGGCACGGTCGTCGGGGTTGATGCTCACCACCAGCTCGGTCGGACGGATGACCAGCGCCAGCACGGCGTCGAGCTGCGCGGCGATGATCTGCGGGTCCAGCTCCACCGACCGCTTCACGACCCGCTCGGCGATCATTACGGCCAGGCGGAGCACCTCGACCCTCGCCTCGGCAAGGATGCGGTCCCGGCGCGACTCGAAATCGGAGAGCGCCGCCGTCCAGCCCTTGTGGAGGAGGTCGAAGCGTGCACGAAAATCCTGGAGCGCCGTTGCGCGGGCCTCCTCGGCGCCGGCCTTGCGCCCCTCGGCCAGGCCCTGGGCCTTCCCCTCCTGGCGGCCCTGGTCCGCCGCGCCCGCGAGGATGCGCTCACGCTCGGCGCGGGCCTCGGCGGCGATCGATTCGGCCCTGCGCCGGGCTCCGTCCACCACGAACTCGGCCTGGCGCTGCACATCGCTCAGGTCCAGGACGATGGCGTCCCGCGCGATGTCGCGTGCATTGGCTTGCCTGATCAGCGCCATGTCGCTCCGTTACAAGAAAAGTACACACCACCGCCAAGCACGCGACCTCCCCCGACCTGTCCTCCGCACCAGTCCGCGTCTCCGCGCCGGGTCCGGCCGGGCCGGGGGGGGACTACACGATGAGATCCGCCTCCCCGCCGCGCCCGGCGATGATGATCTCGCCCGCGTCCTCGAGGCGCCGCACGATGTCCACGATGCGCTGCTGGGCCGACTCGACGTCGCTGACCCGCACCGGACCCATGAACTGCATGTCCTCCCGGACCAGGGCCGCCGCACGCTCGGACATGTTGGAGAAGATCTTCTCCTGCAGCTCCGGCGACGCCGTCTTGAGGGCCAGGCTGAGCTCGTCGTTGTCGATCTCCTTGAGGATCGACTGGATGCCCTTGCCGTCGACGAGCCTGATGTCCTCGAAGACGAACATCAGGCGGCGGATCTCCTCCACCAGCTCCGGGTCCTCCGCCTCCAGGCCCTCCATGATCGACTTCTCGGTCGCGCGGTCCGCCAGGTTGAGGATCTCGGCGACGGTCGGGATCCCGCCCGCCTTCTCCATCGACTGCGTGAGCATGTTCGACAGGCGGCTCTCCAACCCACGCTCCACCTCCCGGATCACATCCGGGTTGGTCTGTTCCATGTTGGCGATCCGCTTGATCACCTCGATCTGCTTCTGCATCGGCAGCCCCGAGAGGATCTCCGCGGCCTTATGGTGCGCCAGGTGGCACACGATCAGGGCGATCGTCTGCGGGTGCTCCTCCTGGATGAACGTCAGCAGGTTCTCGCTCTCGGCCTTCTGCAGGAAGGCAAAGGGCGTCTTCTGCACCTGCGTCTGGATCTGCTGCAGGACCTTCTCGGCGACCCCGGCATCGAGCGACTCGTTCAGCAGCACCTTGGCGTAGTCCAGCCCGCCCTCGTTGACGTACTCGCTGGCGATGGAGAGGCTGTAGAACTCCTCGACCACGGCGTCGCGCAGGTTGTCCGGCACTCGCCCCAGCCCGGCCAGCTCGCGCGTAACCTCCTCGACGGCCTCGGGCGACAGCTGCTTGAGCAGCGAGCTGGCGCTGACGGTGTCGATGGTCATGAGCAGAATCGCCGCCTTGGTGATCGGGTTCAGCTCATCGGGGTTGGTCGGCAGTTTCTCGTTGGGCTTACGTACCATGGTGCGGCTCGGTCAGGGACGTGGCGGCAGGTCGGCTGCCTGAGGCGAATGGGGCGCGAGATCTCGAAGGAACACCGGACGCGGCGGGGGAGGCGGGGAGGGGGTCATGCCTCGGTCTGGACCCATCGATTGAAGAGCGTGGCGGCCTCTGACGGCTTGTTCTTCACCAGCTCCGAGACCTCCTCGAGCATCTTCTTCTGGCGGAGCGAGTTGTCGTCGATCTCGATGCCAGTCATGGCCGTGTCCCCCTCGTCGGCCTCGCCGACAAGGTCGTTGCTGGTGCTGAGGGCGGGCGGGATGCCGACAAGCTCCTCTGCGGAGGGCATCGCCGCGGGCTTCGCGGCCTTCCGCACCATCATGAGCATCATCGCCATCGCCATGACCGCCAGGCCGCCCAGAAGGGCCTGCTTGACCAGCCCGCTGGAGGCAAGGCCGCCCACGCCACCGCCGATCATCCCGGCATTGGTTCCGCTCGAGCCTCCCGGGACGCCGCCGCTCGGTCCGGGTCCCGAGCCGCCAGGCACGGGCACGGGGATCATGGAGACGACGACGGTGCCCGCCATGATGCCCTGGCTGGGCTTCTCGGTGCTGCGTGGATCGGTCTCGATGAGCGGGGCGATGTCGGCCTCGATGCGGGCCTTCTCGACAGCGAACGCCTTCTTGATCTCGTCCTCGCTGGGCTGCGCGGGAGTGACGCCGGCGGCGGGCGCCGGGGCGGATTGCTCCAGCAGCGCGACGACGTAGCTCCTCGGCACGCCGATGGTGGCGTTGATCTTGGTCGCCATGCCGCGCGGGTCGACGATCGAGATGTCCTCGGTGCCGAACTGGGTGTCGTAGAGGGTGTCGCCGGTCTCCTCGGCGACCTTGGCGCCGCCCGAGCCGCCCCCCGACCCCGAACGGTTCAGGTCGTCGGAGACGTTCGGACGCACGCCCGGCTCGCCGCCGGCGACCTCCTGCACCTGGTTGGAGTTCGTGGACGACTCCTTGGAAAGGAGCTTGGTGGAGCCCTCGCCGTCCTTCTTCACGCTGCGCGACTTTGAGGTCGTCTTCCGGACGTCGACCTGGGCGTTGATGGCGACGCTGACGCCGGGGATATACGCGAGGTGGTCGGCGAGCTTCGAGTGGATGTATTCCTCGACCTTGGCCAGATGCTCCATGTAGGTGGAGGCGGCAGAGTCCTCATCGTCGCGGACGGCGTATTTGCGCTGGCCGTCGGTGATGCTGACGGACTTGGGCTCCAGGCCTGATTTGGCGCTGGCGACCATGGCGGCGATGGCATCGACGGTCGCGGGTTCCAGCGGGTGGTTGCCGTTGGTCACAACCATGACCGAGGCCGTGGGCTTGTGGACGATCGAGCCGATGCCCGTGGTCTGCGGGGCGTCGATCACCACGGTGGCCGAGTGGATGCCCTTGAACTTCTGGAGGCACGCGGCCAGAGTGTTCTCCAGGGCGGTGTTGAAGATGCGGTCGTTGTCCGACCGCGGGTTCATCCAGCTCAGCTGCTTGATGTAGTTGTCGAACGTCACCGTCGAGTCCACCGGCAGCTTTCCCGCCTCCGCCAGCGAAGCGACCACCGTCAGGTACTGCTCGGAGGGCACCCAGAGCTTGCCGCTCCTAGGCTTGAACGGGATGCCGGCTCCCTCCAGATAGGCCTGCGCGCGGGCGATGGCATCGGGCGGAGCCCCGGGGAGCAGTTCGCTCATCTTCGGGCTGCCGGCGTACTGGCTCACCAGGAACAGCACCATCACCAGCATGACCGCCAGGGCGCCGATCAGCAGCTTCTGCGTGGCCCTGAGCTTGCCGAGCTGTTTGGCGATGACGGCGAGAACGCGGCGAATCGGCTCCATGAATCAGGCCTCCATGCCCGCGGACGCCTGGCGCGATCCTCGCGCCGGGACCCCGCGTGCAGCGAAACCGCCGCGACGAGGAGGTGCCACCCCAGTTTGTCGGCAGGGAGCCGGGCCGGTCTTGAAACCGGGGGTCGGCCGATCGCGACAGGCCGGAGGCGAAATGTGCGCAAGAACGACCTCGCCGCACCTGCGCATGCGCCCCGCGCACCCCGGCCATCCGACCTTCGCTCAGGTGCGTATCTGCTTGATCTCGTCGTACGCCTGCTGGACCTTGTTGCGGACAGCCAGCAGCATCTTGAACGCGGTGTCGGCCTTCTGCGTGGCGAGCATCACGCCCTCCAGGTCGCTCCGCTTCCCGGTCGCCAGATCCTGGATCGCCGACGAGGCCTCCTGCTGGAGCTTGTTCGCCTGGTTGATGTTCTCCAGCAGCACGTCCTTGAACGATGGCTGGTTGGGGTCCACCGGCTCGCCGCCCACGGGTGTGCGCGGATTCAGCGGCAGCCCGCCGCGCACTCCCCCCACTCCTCCAGATGATCCGATCAGTCCCAGCGGGTCCGTCATGGTCTGTTCCTCCGGTTCAGGCGATGAGACGCAAAGCCTGGGCCGTCATGGTCTTGGTCGCCTCCGCCGCGACGATGTTGGCCTCGTAGGCCCGCGCCGCCTCCATGGCGTTGATCTGCTCGATAACCGGGTTGACGTTCGGGCTTGGGACGTAGCCGGCGTTGGGCCCGGACTTGTAGGCGTACGGACTGTCCGGCTCCCACCGCATGTTGAACGGCGACCGATCCAACTCGATCTGCGAGACGTGGACACCCATCTTCCTCCCCGCAGCGGTCTTCGCCGTCGGGTCGCCCGGGGCGAAATGCACGATCCGCGAGCGGTAGGGGTTGACATTCCCCTGGGCGTCCAGGATCGTCCCCTGGTTGGCGATGTTCGCCGAGATCGCGTCGATCCGCGCCCGCTGCGCGATCAGGCCGCTGGTCGAGATGTCGAGTGCGCCGTACATGGGTCAACTCCGTCCGTTTCGGGCCTCTCCGTCAAACACGCTCCGCGATCGCCGACTTGAGGACCTCGTACCGGCTCCGCAGAAGGTCGGCGCTGATCCGGTACACACCCACGTTCTCCGCCAGATCCTGCATCGTCCGCTCCAGGTCGCGGTTGTTGCGGTCGTGGAAGAGGATGTTGCTGCTCGGGGTCTGCGGGACCAGCTCGATCCGGCCGTCCGCGCCGGCGTGCCGGATCTCCTTGGTATCCCTCCAATGGAGTTCGCCCTGCTCGCCCCCGGTCCGGGCGTTGCGCTCGTCCACGGCCTCGCGGAGCGTCTTCTGGAATGCCTGCGGCGAAGCGTCGGCGGGCCGGAAGCCGGGCGTGTCGAGGTTGGCGATGTTGTGCGCGATGATCCTCTGGCGTGCACCGGCGAAGCGGAGGGTCATCTCCAGCACCGGGATTGCGCCAGCAGTTGAAAGTTCGTCGATCATCATCGCGGATGGCTCCGAAGGATTACCCGCAAACGCCGGGCCAGGGCGCCAGAACCGCGGTTCCGGCCGTACGCGCAAAGCCCGCGCGGCCGGGGGAGGGGGAGGGGGGGGCGCGACACTTGCCGACTACAGCGACTCCTCCACGAGCCGCTGCTGCTTCCACTTCTTCAGCTTGAGGCCCAGCGTGCGAACCCCGATGCCCAGCGCGTGGGCGGTCCGCTGCCGATGGCCCTGGTACCTGTGCAGCGCGCGGACGATCGCCTCACGCTCGATCTCCTCCAGCGGCCGGCTCTCCAGAGAACCGGCATCGGCGTCGGCCCCGAGATGCCTGGGCTCGGTCAGCGTCATCGGGACCGGCGATATGGAGGACACGGGGATGGACGCGACAGTGATGCTGGCCGCACGGGTGCCCTGCGCCAGCCAAGGCTCGACCAGGCTCCGCTCGATCGTGTCGCCGGTGCACAGCACCGCCGCACGCTCGCAGATGTTCTGCAACTCGCGGACGTTGCCCGGCCAGGGGTAGGCCTGCATCGTCTCCAGCGCCGCCGCATCCAGACGCTTGGCGGGCTTGCCCTCGCGGGCCGCCGTGGCCGCCAGAAACGACCCGGCCAGGAGCGGCACATCATCCAGCCGATCGCGCAGCGGGGGGAGGTGGATCGGCAGGACGTTGAGGCGGAAGAACAGATCCTGCCGGAACTCGCCCGTGGAGGCCGCCTTGGGCAGATCGCGGTTGCTCGTGGCCACCACGCGGACGTCCACGCCGATGCTCATGCTCGACCCGACGCGCTCGAAGGAACGCTCCTGGAGAACACGCAGCAGCTTGGCCTGCACGCGCGGCGCAATCTCGCTGATCTCATCCAGGAGGAGCGTGCCGCGGTCGGCCAGCTCGAAGCGACCCTTGCGGAGCCGCTCGGCGCCCGTGAACGCGCCCTTCTCGTGCCCGAAGAGCTCGCTCTCCAGCAGCGTGTCCGAGAGCGCCGCGCAGTTCACGGCCAGGAAGGGCTCGCCGCGCCTGGCGCTGAGCTCGTGGACGGCCCTCGCCACGACCTCCTTCCCCGTCCCCGACTCGCCGCAGATAAGCACCGTCCCCTGCGATTCCGCCACCGCCTGGACCTGCTCCTTGACGCGCCGGATCGCCGGCGAGTTGCCCAGCAGGCGATCCAGGCCCATCGGCCCCGAGCCGTCGGCGGCGCCGCACGGCGATCGCCCGGACGACTCGGCCGAACGCCTCAGGACCGCGTTCTCCCGCAGCACGCGCATATGCTCGATCGCCCTCTTCACGGCGATGATCAGCTCGTCCCCCTCGAACGGCTTGGTGAGGTAGTCGAACGCGCCCAGCTTCATCGCCTTCACGGCCGTCTCGACCGCGCCGAACGCCGTCATCATCACGACCGGCAGCTCGTCGTCGATCTCGCGGATCTTCTCGATCAGCTCGAGGCCGTCCATCCCCGGCATCTTCAGGTCGGTCACCACGGCGTCGGGCCGGCGGCGGGCGATCAGCTCGATCGCGCCCTGCCCGTCGGAGGCCGTGACGATGGAGAACCCGGCGCGCTGCAGCGTCGCCCCCACGCTGTCGCGGAGAAGGTCCTTGTCATCGACGATCAAGACTGTGCTCATCACGCATGCTCCATGACGCCCGCTCCGGGAGCGAGGGGGCGTACACTCGAGGAAACGGCCGCCGGCAGAAGAATCTCGACCACGGCCCCGCCGTTCTCATGGTTCCTGACGCTCACCCGCCCGCCGTGCGCATCCACGATCCGGTGCACGATCGCCAGCCCCAGCCCCGTGCCCGTGGCCCGCGTCGTGAAGAACGGGTTGAACATCCGCTCCATGACCTGCGGGCTCACGCCCGGCCCCGTGTCCCGCACGCTCAGCGCCACCATCCGGCGCCTCGACCCGTCGGGCTCCGCGAGGTCCCGCCGGCACGCCCCGACCAGCAGTTCCCGGCGCGCGCCGCGCGCCGGAGGGGGGGGGCCGCCCGCCTTGCCCCGCTCCCGATCGTCGGGCGTCATGGCCTCGATCGCGTTGCGAACGACGTTCACCAGCGCGCGGTGCAGCATCGAGGCGTCCCCGTCCACGTCGATCCCCAAGGGTGCCGCCGGCCGCACGACCCTGAGCTCGGGCAAGCCGGCACGCGCGGCCGTCTCCCGCTCCCACGCCGCGCACTCGTCCAGCGCGTGCGCCAGAAGCTCGCCCGCGTCCACCGGCTCGGATCGCAGCCTCAGCTCCTTCGCGAACGTCAGCACGTCGGTCACGACGGCGTCCAGCCCGCGCACCGCCGTGATGATCTTCTCCGCCACCTGTCTCTGCTCCGGCCGGTCCTCCAGGTCCTGCTCCAGCATCCTGGCGTGCAGCCGGATCGAGCCGAGCGGATTGCGCACCTCATGGGCGATCCCCGCGGCCATCTCCCCCAGCGCCGCCAGCCGGCGCGAGCGCTCGAGCTGCTCGTTCGCCCGCCGCAGCTCCCCCTCCAGCCGCGCCACCTCGGCGCGGAGCGTGTCGTGCGTCTCCTGCAGCCTCGCCGTTACGCCGTTGAACGCGCCGATCAACTCGGCCAGGTCCGTCGCCGACAGGACCGGCGAGCCGGCGGGGACGCCCACGGGGGGCGCTTCGAGAGCGGGGAGGGGGGGTGTCGCGGCGCCCGTCGTGTTCATCCGGTCCGGTCCTGGAAGCGGGCCTCGGTCTGCGCCGGACGCCGGGCATATGCCGCCACCGCCCCGCGACCCCGCCCAAGGTCCCCGATCTGCTCGGAAACCGCCGCACGCTGGTGCTCCAGCGCCACACAGTCGGCGTCGTCGCGACGCCCGATCCGCTCGACCAGCTGCTTCAGCTCCGCCACCCGCCCATCCAGCCGCTCCCGTTCCGCCCGCGGCAGCCGACTCATGAACGTCTCCCATTTCCGACGGAACGGCTCGCTCTCCTCGCTCAGCTTCATCAGCTGGTCGACCAGCGCCTGACGCTGCGCGAGCAGGCGCAGCAGGCCGTCGGTGTCGCCCGCGACGATGAGCTCGCTCTGCGTCCCGCTCAGGGCGTCCAGGTCGTGGCAAAGCTCGCACTGCCGATCCAGGATCCGCGTCAGGCGCGGGCTCCACCGGGCCGGATCGTCGTGACCGGCACCCGGCCCGCTCTGGCCGCCCGTCATCCAGCCGCTGTTCTGCACCATCGCGCTGCGCTCCCGACTCCCCGCCCGTCCACCACCACCGTCGTCAGCCCCGTCATCCAGGCCCCGCCTCGGCGCGCTGCTGGAGCAGCGAGCGCGAGTCAAGCCATCGCTTCCAGTGTTCCTTCTCCATGGGCAGGTTGGGCATCGACCAGACCTGGTCGGGGAACCTCTCCAGGTGCTGGCGCGCCCGCTCGTTGGCGGTCGCGGCCTTGGCCCATTGCCCCTGCTGCACGTACGCGTTGACGATCTGTACCATCGCCACCAGCGACGCCGGGTCGGCGGCGTACTTCTGCCGGGCGGCATCGTACGCGGCGATCGCCGCGTCGTAGTCCCCCAGGTCGTACGCGCAGTCGCCGATGTAGAACTCCGCGTTCCTCATATACACGCGGTCCAGCTCGCCCAGCGTGCCCGCGTCGCGCGACTCCAGCGCGCCCTTGACCTGCTGGAACAGCCGGATCGCCTCCTGGCGGCGCGACACGCGGGCCTTGTCAAGCTCCTCGCGCCGCGATTGCGGCATCGCTTCCTCCATCGCCTTGTCGATCTCCCGCGCCGACAGCCTCATGCTGTCTGCCAGCCGGAACCGCAGCGCGTCGATCTCCGCGCAGCCCGGGAACCGTCCCACCACCTCGCCCAGCCGCTCGATCGCCTGCGGGTACTTCCCCGCCTCGTAGTACATCCGCCCCAGCTCGATCAACCCGGCGCGGAACTCCACCGCCTCCGGCGAGAGGTTCCGCCCGCTGACCACCGAGAGCAGCAGCTCCTCCGCGCCGGCGTCGTTGCCGGGATCCGAGTCCTGGAGGATGCACTGCGCCAGGGGCACCGCGCTGCGGTCGGCCCACAGGCCCGCTGAGTTCAGGCCCGAGCCGCCGGCCTCCGGCCGGCCCTGGATCAGCTCGCGGTAGAGCGCCGCCGCGCTCGGATACTCGCCCTTGGCCTGGAACGCCTCCGCCAGCCGGAACTTGGCCTCGACCTTGTGAGGGTCGTCGTCGGAGGCGACCTGCAGGAAATCGGCGAACGTCTTGATCGCCTCCTCCAGGTCGCCGGCGCGATCGAGGGAGTCCGCGGCGTTCCACGCCGAGGCGCACGACGCGACGACGTCCTCCACCACCACGCTCCGCGCGTGCTTGAGGTAGTAGTCCCCCGCCGCCAGGAAATGGCGCTTGACCTCCTCTCGCGTCACGGGGTCCACCGCCGGCGCACCGGCCGCCGTCATAGGGTCCGAACCCCCCGGGGCGTCCGGCGAGGGTCTTGCCGGGACAAGCGCCTCGGCAGCCAGGCGAGAGTGCGTCGAGGCGATCCCCAGCAGCACCGGCGGGGGGACCTGGTCCGGCGTGAACAGGCTTTCGGCCAGCACCGCGTACCGCAGCGCCGTCTTGTTGTTGCCCGTCTGCACCAGCTCCCCGTGCCGGCTCATCAGCGCATCGGCAATGGTCTGCGCCGCCACCCCGCCCCGGTGCGCGGCCCTGGGGAACTGCTCGACCAGCTCGGCGTACGACTCGAGCGCCGATTCGTCGTCGCCCAGCGAGGCCTTCACCGCCGAGAGCCCCGCCAGCGCAGGGATGAACGCGCCCGTGGTGCCGAACTCGGTGAGGACACGGGAAAACCGGTCCCGGGCCTCCTCGAGCTGGCCCCGCGCCTGGCGGATCTTTCCGAACAGCAGGTTGACGTCGGCCTGCATCGGATCGCCGGCGTCCAGCAGCGTCGCGGCCCGTTCGAGCTGCTTGTCGGCCTCGCCCAGCTGCCCGACTTGTGTGTAGGCTCGCCCGAGGATGTAGTAGAGCTCTCCCTCCGTCTTGGGCGGCACGGCCCGCAGGCGCTGCATCTCGCGGAGCAGTTTCGTGATCGCCTCGTCGGGGTGATCAGCAGCCAGAAGGAGTTCGGCTTGGCGGGCCAGCGTCCAGGCCGAGTCCTCCGCCGAAAGATCCGGCTGTTGGGAGAGATCGGCCAACAGGCCCAGCGTCTGCTCGTACCGCACGTCGTCGCTCGCCAGGTTGTGCTGGATGACCAGCTTGTACAACCGTCGCTTGCGTTCGTGCTCCGAAGCCGGCAGGACCGACGCCCTCTCGATCGCCCGCTTGGCATCGCCCAGCGCAAGGTACGTCAGCGCCAGATTGGCGGTGTCGGCGGGGCCCAGCGTGGCGCCCTTCTCGACGGCCCGCGTGTAATCGCCGACGATCGCCTCGTCGTTCTCCTTCTTGTCCACCCCTGCCGCGCCCTGCGCCTGGAACAACGCCAAGGCGCGCAGCCGGAAAAGCTCCTGCTCGTCGTCGTGCCCGACCAGTCCGGCGTTCAGGAGCGGCAGCGCCTTGCTGTTCAGCAGGTCGATCGCCTTCTCGAACTCGGCGTTCTCAACGAGCAGGCGCGCGTCGGCAATCGGCGACCCGGGGTCGGCCTTCGGGCGCGTCGCGATCGTCGTCACAACGCCCGCCACCAGCAGCCCCGCCCCGAGCACCAGCACCGGGATCGGCCACACCGACTTCCAGATCGCGCTCACCGGCGGGTCACCGGCGCTCGCCTCCACCGGCGCCGTCGCGCCGTTGGGTGCCGGCTGTTTCCTGGCTTGCTCCGCCACGGGCGACTTCCTTGAGGGCCCTGGGACCGCGGCCCGACTCCGTCGGCCGCCTCACGAGCGAACCATCCCTTCCGCCCGCGAGTGGTCCCTCGGGGCGGTCGTGGCGATCGTCGTCAGACTGGGTCTATCGGGTAGAGGGCGCAACACCCTTCAGCAATGCACCCCCGCCTGCGCAAAAACTGCCGCCCTTCCGGCACGGGTCCGCGGAACTTCCCCGGAGATCGGTTCAGGTCGGCTGGCTGCCGTCGGAGCGAGCGATCACCGCCGTGTGCGCCAATCGGTCACCCAGGTGACGCCCGCGCGGACCAAAGAGAATCCCCAAGGAAAGCGGCGGCACCCACTTGATCAGGTTCCGCAGCGCGGCCTGCGCCAGGCTCGCCCGCTTGATGGGCACACCGGCAACGGGAGGATGTTGGGCCTCCGTGCCCGAAACAGGCGCAGGGGCCGGCGTGTCGGCGATGGCGACCACGCGGCACTCGGCCATCATCTTGCCGATCGAGCCCCCCCAGAGCCACTCCCCCAGCGTGCAGTGCGCCCAGACGACCCCCACGAAACCGGCCACGAGCGTCCAGCTCCGCTCCGAGAGCAGCACGAAATCCGCGTCGGTCATCGCAGTGAGCCTGAGACGGAAGACAAGGATGACCACCGGCAGCGCGACGGACGCATCGATGGCGGAGGCAAGCAGGCGCCGCGGGACATCGGCAAGCTCGTACCCCAGCGGGAGCAGGCGACCGAGCTGAGTATCGGCGTCGACGTCCGGGCGGACGACATACACGACGACGCCGATCATCACCAGGACCAGGAGCGCCGCGAGCAGCTGCAGCTCCCGGGCAGTCACCGGGCCGCCGGAGAGGGCCGGGCCGTCATACAGCACCCGCCCCGTGTGGACGGACAGCTCGATCACGCGATCGACCGGCGTGGGGACGCCGGGAGAGCGGGCCGGGGCCGGGCTGGCGGGGCGTTCGGCCGCCGACAGCAGCGCCAGCGTGCCCGAGCCGGAGAGCGGGGCGATCCGGTAGCGGTCGGTGACGTCGCTGATCGACGCAAGCCGGAAGACGCCGCCCGGACGAAGCGACGAGACAATCACCGTGCTCTGCTCCCGCGTGACGCCGACAAGCTGGCCATCGACCCAGAAGACCAGGTCGCTGAAACGACGGGTACCGTCCGCGGGCGAGCCGATGGCCCGCGCCTGGCTCGACCACTTGAACGCCGGGATCACGACGCCGGGGCGTGGTCCACTCTCGAGCTCGCCCAGCCACAGCACGCCCTGATCGCCCTGCGGCGGTTTCACCAGCAGGCCGACCCCGTCACCCGTTGAGACCAGGTGACAGGTCGAGCCCGCCACGGGGGCCGCGTCGTCGGCCCAGGGCAGGCGGGCATCCTCCCAGTCGCTCTCGGTCAGCACGAGCAGGCGCCAGGCGAGACTGGATGCGTCGGTACTGCGCAGCAGCGCCACGGGCGCCCGGTGGGTGCCGACAAAGCCGTCGAGCTCGCCGTCACCGGATAGGGACGGGAGAACGCTGGGCCGGTCAGGCGGCTCGTATGACCAGCTGCCGCCGAACGACGGGTGCGCGACCAGCGTGAGGACTCGCCGCGGCAGGCTGCGCTGGCCGATGCGCTCGACGCGGAGCGCAAAGTACACGCGCTCGCCGCGCTCGCCCCCCCAGGCGATGCGATCCGGCGGGCGGACGAACCAGCGGGCGACTCGCAGCGTGCCCCAAGCGGCGCCGGGGCTCCCGTCGCCGGCACGCGCCGGGAGGTGCAGAATGGCGGTCCGCTTCTCGTCCTGCTGCAGCCACAGCCACCCGTGCCCACCCGCCCCGGGGGGCGCGCCCGCGGCGGTCCCCGCGGCGAGCAGCAACGCGCCCAGCAGCCAGGTCAGCAGCACAGTTGTCGGCCGTCGAACCAGCATCGTGGCATGATAGGGTTTGCCGCGGACTCTGCCGGGCGCGCCCGTCAGCGCGCGTCGGTGCGCGGGGCCTCGGCCGAATCGAGGTCGATGGTGCGCTGCACGCCGAGCGAGCGGACGAGCTCGTCGAAGTCGAACGCCTTGTCGGTAACGCCCTGGTCCTTCGCGCCCGCCAGGTCGAGCTTGAGGACCGTGTCGGTGGCGGGGTGGTACGCGATGATGGCGCCGGCGAGGCGCGGCTTCTCGGCGCCCATGCCCGTGATGTCCACGGCGGTGTATTGATCCAGGTCCGCGACGAGCACCAGCCGGCGGTCTATGTCGTAGAGCTCGATCTTGCGGGCCTCGTAGTTCTTGGGGTCCACCCACACGCGCTGCAAGCCCGTGGCAAGCGGCGTGGTGATGCCCAGCAGCCGCCCGTTGGCCGACCACTGCGTCGCGCCCGCGGCCGCCGGATCCAGCGGCAGAATGCCCAGGACCCGCACGACCTCCAGCGGGCGGATGACCACCGCTCCGGAACGCTGCGCCGACTGCACGATCAAGTCATGGCGCCCCACCTGGGCTATGCGCTCGTCGATGACGTCGAGCCACCAGTACCGCTGCTGGTCGCACCCGAGCCAGAAGAGCATCTTCCCCGCCTTCTTGATGCTGAGCGCCAGGTGATCCGGGCGGACGACCTGCAGCACGCCCTCCCCCTGCTCGGAGTGCGAGGCGCCCTTCTCGTCCTTGTAGTTGAGGCGGACTATCGAGCGGGCCCAGAGACGGTCGAACCGCGCGACACGATCGGAGTAGGCCCGCGCCGCCTCGGCGTAGGGTGTGGGGTCGCCGCGCGCGATCGGCTTTTCGTCGAGGTTGCGGGCGCAGCCGGCGACGGCCGCGACGATGACCAGGCCCAGGATGAGCCGCATCGTGCGCAGGATCATGCTCCGGACTCTTGCCCGCCCGGCAAGGTGACACCGGGCATGACCGCCTCGAGCTGCTCGATCACTCCGTCGATCGCGTCGTCGTCCAGGCCCGGGTCGGCGACCGGGATGTATGCCGGGCCCTCCGGCGGGCGCGCCGTGCCCCTGAGCCGGACCAGCATCATGCCAGGGCGCGATTCCTCCACCACCAGCAGCCGCTTGCGGACGAGGATGAGAGCCAGCACGAACCGGAACGCCAGGCGCCTCGGATCGGTCTGCTCGGCCAACTGCTCGAACAGATCGATGAGGCCGTCGTCGTCGATGAGCGTCTGCGGCCTGGACGACGGCAGCACGACGACGCCTTTCCAGAAGCCGAAGAGACGGGTCGGCGGCGCGGGGCGGCTGCCCTCTTCCCAGGCGATGAGGGAAAAGTCCAGACGAGCAAGTTCGTCGGTGCCGTCTGGCTCGACCAGCGCGGCCACGAACTGCTCGCCCACCTCAAGGCGCCGGCCCGTGGAGGCGCACACACCGCTGGATTGCCCGATCTGGTACCCGGGTGAGTTGAGTCTGGACATCTGGGCGGAGTGTAGTCCCGGCTTCGGCGAACCCGGTATCAGCAGCTCACCTGGAAGGACCGCTCCGAGGACCCGCCTGGCCCCACGGCGAACCGCATCGACTTGTTGCACTTCGGGCAGCGGGCCAGGTAGCAAGTCCCGTCGGCGTTGCGGTAGGCGCGGGAGTAGATTCCGGCGCATCGGAAGTAGATGCCAAGCCAAGGACGCCCGCCCTCCACCTCGGGGGAGGCCTGGGAAGGGAGGGCCTGGCCAGGGAGCAGCGGCAGCGAAGAAAGATCGAGTTTGTCTCGCGGATCGGCCACTTGGTCCATACTATCGGCTGCTCCGAACGCCGCGTTGCATGGCCGACGGGGTGGCGATGACTGCCAGAATCCGGCGCGAGCTGCCCGGACTGCCCCCCAGTAATCGGGGTCGGCCGAATCGAAGCCCCTACCGGTGGGGTAGTTTGAGGCCCGACCACAACATATTGACGACACAAGCGACATGATTCCGATAAGATGAGGATTGATTCTCCGGTCTTCCGCGTTCGCGTATGCCATCTCCGCTGACCATCCTGCCCGACCCACCCCGGCCTCCGTCCCCGATCGGCTTGATCGCCGGCGCTGGGCGGCTGCCGGTGATCGTGGCCGAGGGACTGCGGGCGGCGGGCCACCCGATCCACGCGCTCGGACTTGCAAATCAGTGTGATCCGCTTTTGCCGGCGCTGTGTACGACGTTCCAGAGAGTCGGAATTCTGCGGGTGGCCAGCTGGGGGAGGGTGCTGAGCCGGCAGGGTGTGAACCACGCCATCATGGTCGGGCGCGTCGACAAAGCCCGAATGATGCACACGCCCTGGAGTATCATCCAGAACCTGCCGGACGCCCGGACGCTTCTGGTCTGGTACAAGAAGCTGCGGCACGACCGCCGATCGCACGCCGTGCTCGCGGCGATCGCCGACGAACTCGGGCGCTCAGGGGTTCACCTCATCGACTCAACCGCCCCAATCATGGATTCGCTTGCGGAGGCGGGCGTGATGACGCGCCGGCAGCCGACGGCGGACCAAAGGGCGGATGTGGCGTTTGCGTGGCCGCTGCTGGCGCAAACGCTGCGGCTCGACATCGGGCAGGCGGTGGCGGTGCGCGACCGGGACATCATCGCGGTCGAGGCCGTGGAGGGAACCGACCGCATGATCGAGCGGGTGGCGCAGCTCTGCCGCGCACCGGGGTGGACGCTGTGCAAGGGCGCCCGCGCGGGGCACGACCGGCGGAGCGACGTGCCGACGGTGGGAATCAAAACCATCGAGAATCTGGCGAAGGCGGGGGCGGGGTGCCTGGCGCTGGCGGCGGGGGACGTGATCATGGTCGACAAGCCGGAAATGCTGGCTTTGGCCGAGGAAAAGGGCATTTCCATCGTGGGCGTGCCGCCGGCGCAGGTGTGAGCGCGGACCCGAAGCACCCGTATGTCAGCCGCGGGGGGATCAAGCTGCGGCACGCGCTGGAGGAGTTCGGCGTGAGCGTAGCGGGGTGGCGGTGCGCGGATTTCGGCGCCAGCGTGGGCGGGTTCACCGACTGCCTTCTCCAGGCCGGCGCGGCCCACGTCACGGCCGTGGACACCGCGTACGGGCAGCTCGCGTGGACGCTCCGCAACGATCCGCGCGTGACGGTGGTGGAGCGGACCAACGCGATCCATGCGGTAATTCCCGAGGAAAACGAGCGCGTCGACCTGGTCGTGATCGACATGGGGTGGACCAGGCAGCGGCTGTGCGTGCCGGCGGCGCTGAAATGGTTGAGGCGCCCCGGCAGCGAGAAGATCATCACCCTGGTGAAGCCGCACTATGAGGTGGAGGTGGAGGTGGGTGCGCGGCTGACAAGGGGCGGGGTGCTGGACGAGGCGGAGGCCCAACGGGTGGTGGAGCGGGTGCTGGGGGAGATGGCCGGGCTGGGGGCGCGGGTGATGGGGAGCGTGAAGTCGCCGATCATGGGGAGCAAGGGGAAGGCGAGGGGGAACGCGGAGTGGTTGGCGCTGCTGGCGCCCTCGTGATCCCGGAACCGGGGAGGGCCCAATCTGTTCTGAAAATAAGGCCGGAGTCGCACGCCGTTCGTACCGCCGCAGCCGCCTTTTTTCATCGTCTCGGGTGTCCCGCCCCGGGACATGTCCGACTGCGCGCCCGAATCGGGTAATACCCCATGGTTTTGGCGCGTTTTTGGTGACGTTCGCTAGACTAACCACGATGTTCCGTGACCTCCGCGCGGGCCGGATTCGGGATCGACGCCCACCGACCCTCTCCGCGGCCGAATGGGTGCCTACACCCCCATGTAAGGGTGGTCCACCGGGGCTCGCTACCTTTCTCGATCGCCTCGATCGCTTCCGCCGCCGCGATCCGCGCGCGCTGTTCTTACGGTGGCCCCGCGACTGATTCGCGGCGGAGCCATTCGCCGACCGGGCGCGACAGCGCGCGAATCAATCGCGGGGCGGCCTTCAAGGAAGGCCAAGCCCACGCTGATCGATTCATCCGCTTCAATGGGACCGCGGCTTGTGAGCCGCGGAGACCTCGACATCGACACCGTCATGGACCTGCTGGAGATACTTCAATGGGACCGCGGCTTGTGAGCCGCGGAGACTGCCGCCCTCGCGGACCCCTGGAAATGCAGGGGCTGCGGGGCGTGCCGCGAGGGCGCGTCGCGTGGGGCTGGCGACGGCCCGGGCGGCGGGGCGGCGGGGGCGCAGGGAACACCGGAAAACGTGGGCGAACACGCGCGGCGAGCGTGCCCGGACCCCCCCTGCACCACCGTCGCACTCGCTCTTCGGTTGTCAAAGAGCCGTTCGGGAGCGGCGGCGCGGGTCATGCCCTCGACTCTACCGCGAACACGCCCAGGCCGCAATGCCTCTCAGCACACCGGTTCGCCTGGCGCGAAGTTGAACTTCTTCTGGCTTCCGCCCAGTTCCAGCCGCTTGGCGCGATAAACGGCCGCGATGCCCCGGTCATGCAACTCTTCCGCCTTCGCACCTGCGGCTCGCAGTTGGGGCAGGCAGAGCAGGGACGCGACGGAATCGAGCGTGATCGGCGCCTGCCAGATCGGCCAGGTGAACTCGTACACGCGAAGCTCCCTGTTGTAGCGGAGCGCGGTTGTTTCGGGGCGCCACCGAGCGTAGTGACACGTGAAGAGCGGTATCGCCTCCAGGGCCAATCGATTCGCGCCGAGCATGTTCCCCCGTTTCTTGCGCCCGGGATCGTCGGTGGGGGCATGGAGTTGCAGCGCGTGGCGGCGGTCCTCGGAGGGGTCGAACCGCAGCGAGCGGTTGTCGAGGGGGTCGGCGTAGTCCCAGGTCTTGAACAGCGCGCGGCGCAAATGCTCGCGCACGGTGTCCTTGACGATCTGCTGCACGTTGCCGCGAAAGTAGTCCGACCGTGGGAGAACAATCGGGCTGCGGCACACGCCGCCGCGTTCCGCGGGGAGGTCGGACCCGAGCGCGCCGAGGTAATCGACGGCCTCTCGCGAGGCCGGCCCGGCGTCGGCGCGTGCGCCTAGGTACGCGCCCCGCAGGCGGGTAAAATCGGCGAGTTGAAAAAGCTCCCAGCACGCTGCCGGATGATGGGTGGGGTCGATGCTCAAGATCTGAGCGAGCGCGTCAAGGAGTTTGTCGGCGTCCATGGGCTCGGTGACCGTGAGAACTGGTCGCCAGACGCCGTGATCCTGCCAGGAAAGGCGCGGCGCCCAGACCGGGCGTGCGAAGGCGAGCGAGCGGAGCGTCCCAACCGCCGCCAGGAACCCCAGAGGGTTGGCGCCGTCAATGCCCGCAAGGACGAGTTCGATCGCGGTCATGTCGGCTGCTCCTGCTCCTGGCGGCTCACATCGCGGTCGGCAAGACGGAGGACCGCCTCGAGGTACGCCAGCCCCCACCAGCCATAGCGGCGAGTGAGCCTCCAGAATCGATCGCAGACGCCGCTGTCGAGCCGGTGCGCCGGCGCCCAGCTGGTGCGTGCCTCGGCGACAACGGCGGGCAGGGCGTCGAAACCGGGCAAGTCGCATAGGCTCTCATCAGTCACGACGGGCGCGAGGGGACGGCCGTACCCGTGGTGAGTCACGACGAGATGAATGATGAGGTCGTGCAACTCGGGCTCGGTGTCGCGGAGCGCGGGGTGGAGAACGGCGAGCTGCGCGGAGAGGAACTCGTGGCGGAAGTTGCGCGGTAGCGTGCTGCGGCCCCCGGCCGGGTCGAAGGGGCGCTGCGCTGATGGAACCTCGGACTTGGCGAGCGGCTCGCTGCCGAGGGCACGCAGGCGCGACCCAGCGAGCATTGTCTGGAATCGCGGGTCGAGCTTGCCCAAGTCGTGGAGGCTGGCGGCGCAGGCAACGGCATCCTCAAGATGGCAAGCGAGGCCCGCCGAATAGGCTCGCGCGCGGTCCACGACGCGCTGAGTGTGGGCGCGGAGGGTGATCGGGCCTGCGCCGATGCTGGATTCCTGGGACTCGTCGCTGAAATCCGTCTCTTCGGGTTCGTCGACGGACGGTAGATCGACGCGGTGCGGATGGATGATCGCAAACCCGCCGGCGGGGTGCGGTTTCAGGGCGCGGAGCAACCCCGCAGGAGAAAGCGCGCGGAGCTCCGCTGCGATGATCGCACGGGCGCGCGCGGGGTCCAGGCGGTGGTCGCCGGTCTTGTGGGACTGACCGATGGCCCGCAAGCTCTCGCGCAACAGCTCGATGTCTTGCTGCGGAGGGTCATCGTGCTGCCAGCCAGCAACGAGCTCGATCAGCGGAGCCGCGGCGTCACCGTACCATGCTCTCAGCAGATCCGGACGCAGGCGCAGCGCAGCGCGCCGGCGGACGATGAGGTGGGCCTGCTCGGCGCGGTCGGCCAGCGCCGCGCCAACTTCGGGCAGGTGGCCGAAGTCGCAGGTAGGGGCGAGGGACGAGGAGATCACAACCACATCGCCGGGACGTACCTCGCGCGGATCCGTTGTGTGACGGGCTTCCTGAGGCCGCCAGAGGAGGACGCGCCGGTCCGGCATCGCTGGCTCGGCCGAAAGGTCGTGATCGGGCGCGGCGCCGTGGTCGGTGTCGCCGAGGTCGTCCTCGGGCTTGGTGCCACACATCCAGGCTCGTACGGCATGGAGCGGAACCGGCATGCACTCCGGCGATGACGGCGGAATGAGGCCGACCACCTCGTCCCACCGCTCGGGGTCCACGGGCAGGTCCGCACGCCAGCATACGGAGACGATGGGCACGCCTCGGTCCGGCCCGTGCAGAAAGAGGGCGACATCGGAGTCAGGGGCTGGGGCCGGCTCGGTCTGGCACCAAAGGTCCACGTGCGCCGGGAGCATCACCGGTGCGTCCGGCGCCGGTGGCGAGAGGGCCGCGAGCGTTTGTCGGCGTCGCTCTCCGTCGGCGGGGAGGGCATCATCGATCGCGTCCGGCGCGAAGTCCACGACGCGGGCCTTGCCCTTGGCGTGCCCGCACAGCCACTTCCAGGTCTCGTGCAGCGCTGGGCCGTAGATCGGATCGTCGGTGCTATCGACCGTCGCTTCGATGGGCGCGACGATGGCGGCGCGCGGCTTCACGTTCGGGCTGCCGAGGCGGTTGAGACGACCGGAGCGCTGGCGCAGGGCGTCGAGGCTCGCACACTCGGTGACGAGGGCGTCGAAGTCGAAGTCGGCGCCGACCTCGAGGCATTGCGTGGCCACGACAAAGACGGGGCTTGGCGGTTCGGGGCGCTGAGGGCGCGCGGCGAGCATGCCCGCCCACCGCGCGACGAGCGCGTCGCGGTCAAGCGGGCGCATGCGCCCGATCATGAGCACGGCGGTGTCGGCGTCACGTTGTTTTAGCAACGCGTGGACGCGAAGCGCGGTGTGGACGCGGTTCACCATCACCGCGATGCGCACGGACCCCTCCTCGGCGAAGCGGAGCGCATGTTCGGCCAGCGCCGCGGCGAACCCATCGCTGCGCCACGTGAGGCGCGTCTCCACGATGGTGGCCGGTTTGGGCATGGACAGACGCGGACCCAGTCGCTTATCAGCGCGATCATCATCGTTCAAGTCAAACCGATTTCCATCGCCGCGCGGCGTAGCCGACATTTCGACAAACGCGAACGGGGTCGGTTGGTGCTGCTCGGCCCATCGCGGGGAACGGAACAGGCGTATCGCATCGAGCGTCTGACGGAAGGGCTCGGAGCAGTGGGCTTCGTCGAGGAAGATAAGGGAGTCGTTGGCGGCGAGGCCGGCGTGGATCGGGGCGGAGCGCGGGCTGATGCCGTAGCCGCGGAAGAGCAGGCGAGAGCCGAGTTGGTCCACGGTCGTGCAGATGACGGTGGGCTGGACGGGGGAAGTTGCCCAGGCATCGTCCCGATACATCCCGCCGCGGAGTTGAAAGACCGCAAGCGGCGCATCGCCTCCGGCGAGATGGGAGAGACGGCGGCGGACGGTGCTGAGAGGGCCGTCGGCGGCTTCGCGCAGGCGGCGCACAATCAAGCGCGCCCGCTCGAAGGCCTGATCGACGATGATCCGCCGGTCCACGCAGAAGAAGATGCGGCGAGGAGCGGCGCGTTTGTCGGGTGAGAGCTCGGCCTGGAGGGCGAGGTGGAACAGAGCGATGTCGATGCACGCGGTCTTGCCGCTGGCCGTCGGCAGCGCGAGGGAATCGGGCCAAGCCTGCGGCGACTGCGCTCCGGAGCATGGCGTCGCGAGATCCCGGAGGAGCCGCACCTGCCAGGGAAACGGGGGGAAGCCGTGAAGAGCCTGGAAGAAGGCGGGGAAATCACGCGACGAAAGAGAGGGCAGCGGGGCGAGCGCCGTCATTGGGCGCCTCCGCACAACGGCTTACAGAGGCCGTAGCCGCGGTATCGGCCGGCGCCGATGATGACTGGCCCAACGACAGGAGTATCAAATACAAGCACGGCATGCTTGTGGTTCGGTACGCTGCCATTCTTGCGACGGAATGGCGGGAACGAACGCGCGTGCGGGACGCCGGCATGCGCGGATACCGGACCGATCTCGATCTGGCTCGGCTCGGGGAGACCGATGTAGGTGCAAGCCTGCGCGATGATCTGTTTGGCCTCGTCCGCCGCGCGCGCGGCCTCTCCGCCCTTGGGATGCCGGTCGAACACGATCGGCGTCACGGTGGCCCAGCAGGTGGCGCCGCGGGGGTCGGCGGTCCAGGCCTCGGGGCGGAGCGATTCTCGAGTCGGGTTGTCGCAGGCCTCGAGCGACCATGCTCCTGCGCTCCCCATGACGAGCTTGAGCTGGCGCGGGGCCAAGCCGTGGTCGTCGTACAAGACGCGGGCCGCAGCCCGTGAAATCTCGCTCGCGTCCGTCTCGGTGCGCGGCAGAACGAGAGCCATCCCCATGATGCGTCCATCGGCGTGCGGACCGCCAATGAAGGGGAGGGGCGCGATCGCGAGGTGAGGCCGGTCAAGAGGGCGGCCGTCGTGGAAATGGCCGGCGAAGGCCTCGGGTATGTCATTTTTCAGGCCGCCCAAGAGTGTGCCGCGCAGCGCTTCAGTGAGTTGAAGCGTCGCCACGAGCGGCGGGCGTCGCGCTTCGGTCTCGGCGGGGCAGAGAACGAGGAACGCCGGGTCGTAGACCGAGCGCGACACATCCGAAGGGGTTGGACGACAGGCCGGACCGTAGGCGGCCCACGCGCCCGCTGTCGGCCGAAGATCGGAGCCCTGCATAACGCTCAACGCGTAGAGTTCGCGCAGGTATTGGAGGCGGCCCTTGGACGGGATGCGGAGGCGGACGCCAGCGACCGCCTCGCTGGGTTCCAGGTTCGCCTGCGGCGGTGCGGGGTGAAGCCAGCATTGAACGAGCGAGGCGGAGTGCCCTACGCGCGAGACGCGCGTGCAGAGCGCCGCGAGCTGTTCCAGCACACCTGCTGGAGCATCATCGCGATAGATGAAATGAACAATGGGGTCATGCGGCACCGCCACGGGGAATGCTCGCGCCTGACGCGGCCGAGACTCGGGCATGAGGGCGAGACCGGCGGACCGTGCGTCCTCGATGGAAACGAGCGAAGCGGCCTTCTGGATGATTTGCTCGTTGCGTCCGCCGCGCGGGCGCGCGATCTGCGGGTCGTTCACAGGTACATAGCTGGTGACGACGGCTCGCTGCTCGTGGGCCGAAGCAAAGAGCGCCGGGGGGGGCTGGGCTTCCAGCCATCGGAGGGCATCATCGAATCGCGTCTCTTCACCGGCGGCCGCGACAAGGGCCATAAAGACACGGTCGGGATGAGGCGGCCACTCGGCGCGCCCCCGATCCGCGGGGTGGGTCGCCATGGCCCACCCATTGAGGTATCGCACGGCGATGGAGAACATGGCGTTAGTCCTCCGAGTCGCTCTTGCCGGATGCCGCGAGACGCTGGCTGCGAACGACAAGCTCGAGGAGTTCCGCGGAAGGCTCGAGCTGCAGCGGGTCGTTGGACCAGGCGAAGCCGTGCTTTCGGGCCTCCGCGACAGCGCCTTTCAGCAACTCGATTGCGCTCGAGGCGGGCAAGGGGAACTTCTTCGGCGCCTCCCCGGGTTGATCCAGGAGCTCCCAGGCGAACGGTGTTGTAGCGGCAAGCTGGCAGCGCGAGCGCAGATCGCAGCCGGCCTCGCGGGCGAGCGCGCCGGCGCACAGGCCCAAGGCGGCAAGGGCGGTACGGGCCGTAGCGTCGGCTTCGGGCTTCGCTACCTCGCCGGGCTTGGTCGGGAAGTGCAGACGGCGGAGGGCGGGAAGAGAGAGCGTCGTCGTCTGGACGGCCCTGGAAATGGTGAAGCCGCCTATGGGGATGGGGCGGCCTTGGTCGAGGACAAGGTTCTTGTTTCTGTCTCGGCGGTAATCGATGTCGGGCGTAACGTTGCCATGGTTCCGTTCGGAAGGCTTGCCCTCCTTGCCGACGACCTGGTCTGTCTTGGCCGCTTTGGCGCCAATCTCGAGAAGGCGATATCCGATCGATGAGTCCGCCTTGTAGATTGTCGTCGTCCCGTTCTTGTCCTTTTGGATTCCCAGCGGGTCGATGCGGCTGCTCGTCTTGACCCCGGGGACAGCGTCGTAGCCCACGATCTCCGACACGATCGCTCGCTGGAACTTGGCGCCTAGGCCGCCCTTGGGTCCGGTCGAGTCCCACATCCCGAAGATGAGGGCGGTGGGGCACAGATCGAACAGCGCTGTAGCATTGTGTATGTCGACGGTGTCGAGCTTTCTTCCGGCCGGCGACTCGCGGAAGAGCGTCTTGCCGTGGTAACTGTCGCGGAGGATCGCATCGGCGAGCCGATGGGGCGCATCGAGGCTGGTGACGCGGATGTTCTTCTCGAGCTTGCCCTTTTCGAAGCTCACGGAGACGACCGGTAGCGGAATCCGGCCGGACTCCCACGCGTCCAGCAGCGCGAGTTCCATCCGGTTGGCCTGTGATTGCACGGAGTCGAGCAGCACGCAGTCAACGGCTGCGCCGCGCGCGGGATCGAACCGGCGCTCGGTGGCGTATTTGCCGCCTTCGTACGTGGGGGGGAACACCTTGTCCCCGGGACCCCCGGCGGGCTGGTACTCGGTGATGCAACGAAATGCCGCGGCTGTCCCACCGACGGCCTGCTTCAGTTCGACGAGGTTTAGCGAATCGGCCATGTGTTTCTCCAGAGTTTGCGTCACGATAACAGGGGATCAAACCGTTGTCAAGACGTCTTAGACCCAGAGACCTCGAAATAATCTTGACTCCAAGCACGCGCCCTCCTACCCTCCCCGGCGCAGGGTTTAACTGCGCGTGAAACGGATCAGTCGTCCGCGTTGCGTTTCGTTGCCGAGGTTCACGTCCCAGCGATGCACGTTCCCATCCACTACAACCTCGACGATCGCGGCGCCGGCTGGGAGCGCGACGGGCTCGCGGAAAATCAGGCGGTCAGGCCCGACCTGGCCTGGGCGGAGACGCTCGCCGTCGGGGAGGATGAGGAATAGACGGACATCGGCGGAATAGCCGGGGCTTCCGTTGCAAGGAGACAAGCAGCCGTCGTCGTCGGTGGATGAGGACATACTGCGTCGCGCTGAGGAGTATATCGCCGCGCGCGGCGCTGCGTTGTCGCGCCGCTTGGGATTCGGGAACGACGGGGCGGTCTGGCTGACCAGCCGGGCGACGGCGCTGAAGGTTCACCGGCAGGCCGAGCGTTACAGACGCGAGCTGCACGCGTATCGATTGCTGGCGGACGTGCACACGATCGCCGGCCACATGGTGCCCAGCCTCGTCGAGACCGACGATGCGCTCATGGCCATCGAGATGTCCATTGTCGAGCCGCCGTTCGTGCTCGATTTTGCGTCGGCGTACCCGATTGCGGAGGCGCCCGAGTTTCCCGAGGAAGTGATGGCGGAGTGGCTGGCCGAGAAGCGTGAGCAGTTCGGGGACCGCTGGCCGAGAGCCGCGGCGGTGCTGCGCGCGCTCGAGCGAGACCATGGCTTGCGCCTGCTCGACGTTCATCCGGGGAATATCAAGTCCGAATCGGAGCCCGAGACATGACCCTTGACCCTGCCTCCGCGGCGACATGCCACGGTCCCATTGAAGCTTTCGGGGTCTTTGGGTTTGGCTTTTTCGTCTCGCGCTCCCGCGGCCTCACAGCCGCGGCCCCATTGCGGCCTCTTTGGCTTGATGGCCAGAGGGGTCGATTCAGAGAGAAGGAACCGGCTCGGAGAACCGGGCCACCCGGGCCTCAGATCACCACCATCCCGCTCTCCCGCTCCGGCAAAGCTGGCCCCAGGACCGTGGCCGACTCCCGGGCCGCGTCCTCGTTGCCCCCCAGATCCACGATGAGGAACTGGTCCTCTTTGAGGTTCATCAAGTCGCGGGCCGCGTTCTCCAGGCGGACGCGGTCGATGGCCTTGAGGGTGCAGTAGAAGACCGAGTACTGCCACGGCTCGCCGTAGGCCTTCATGAGCCTGTGGATCTGGCGCAGGCGCTTTTCGTCGCGGATGTCGTAGCAGATGAGGTAGCAGCGGCGCATGGGGAGGGCAATGGGGAATGGGGAATGGGGAATGGGAGGGAAACAAAGAGTCACCGCCCGGAAGGGCGGTGCCACGGCGGCTACCGGGTCGTCAGGAAGGCGAGGGTGGGGACCTCGCCCAGCATCCACGCGGCCACGAGCCGGGCGTGCAGCATCAGCATGCGCCGGTAGCTGAGGCGGTACTCAAAGACCGGGTGGGTGACCTCGGTCTCCATCCGGCGGCCGTAGGCGCCGAAGAAGCCCTTGCGCCCGGAGTCGGTCATGGCGCACCCCGCGGCGGTGCTCAGGAAATGGCCCTCGGTCAGCTCGGCGCGGTTGAAGGCCGAGACGGCCACCGAGTCGGCGATGAGCGGGCGGAAGGGCTCCATGAGGTCGAGGGCGAGGGCGGGGCGGCCGGGGCGGGTGGTGTGCAGGGCGCCGAGGGTGGGCTCGAGGCTGGCGAGGCGGCACGCCGCGGCGCACTCGTTGGTCAGCATCGAGTAGGCGAAGGAGAGGACGGAGTTGATGGGATCGGGGGGCGGGCGGCGGGCACGGCCGTTGGCGTCGAAGCGGGCGCGGAGTTCGGCGACGGGCTCCTTGAACATGCCGGCGAAGTGGGCGAAGTAGATGGCCGCGGCGTTGCCCTCGTGCCCGCGCAGCTCGTCCATGGTGGCGGCCCGCTCGGCCGAGGTGACGGACTGCTGGAGGTCGCTCGCGACGCGCCCGGGGAGGTCGATGTGGTTGCGCATGAGCAGCGTGCGCTGGTTGGCGATCTTGGCGACGGTGACGGCGCGGGCGAGCTCGAGGGCCTTCTCGGGGCGGTCGAGCGTGCGGACCTGGGCGGCGCGGACGGCGGCGCTGGTCGGGCCCAGCGGGTCCATCATGGCGACCAGGCGGCCCGCGGCGGAGAGGAAGGCCACCGGCACCTCGTGGTCGGCGAAGACGCAGAGGGCCTGGGTGGAGACCTGCACGCCGCCGAGCACGGCGAGGGATTCGAGGTTGGCCAGCGGCACGTCGCGGACGAGCTCGCCGTCCTTGTCGGTGATGCGGACGGATTGGCCGCGCACGCCGACGCGGACGCCCTCGCGCTGGAGAACGACGTGGATGCCGTCGTCGCGCGGGGGCCAGAGCTTGCGGGGGGTGAGTTCTTCGGGGATTGTGCGAGGCGGCGTGCCGGGCGCGCCGCCCTCGACCGTGACCGAGGTGAAGCGCTGGTGGTTGATCTCGTCGGGAAGGCAGATCGGCTGGAGCGAGCAGCGCGGGCAGCGCGGGTCGTTGACCAGGGGCGGCGGGCGCGGGCCCTCGGCGGCCCGCTTGGCGGCCTCGAGCTCGGCCAGGGCGTCGCGGCGCAGAGCATCATCGACGACCACGCGGAGGCGGGTCTTCTCGGCGGCGTAGTAGAGCACCGCCTCTGGCACGGTGTAGCCGACTTCTTCTAGGAGGATTACCTGCAGGCCGATCTGCACGCGGTCCGTCGGCCACGGCTCCGCGCCGGGGATGAGGCGCGGCTGCTCCATCATCTCGTCGGCGGGCTCGGCGAGCGGCGCCCCCCGCTTCGGCCGTCCCTTGCGGTATTCGACGGGGACCGCCCGCGTGCCGTCGATCTCCGCGAGGTCCAGCTTGGCGGTGAGACCCAGTTTCTCGCTGGTGAGGGCAAGGCTGCGCACCGAGTGCGGACGATCGGGATCAGGGGGGCTTTCTTCGAGTTTTTCCGTGCGCTTCTTGCCGGCTGGCTCGGCGGGCGCGGCGCTGGGCCGATCGACGCGCCGGTGGACGCCCGCGCCCGCCTCGGTGTCGGCGCTGGGCAAGAAGACGCCCTCGACTGTCATGTAGTAGAACAGCCGCGGGCAGTAGGCGTGTTCCGCGACGCCGCGTGCGGGCCACATGGCCACCTCCGAGTGTTAATCGGCGCCAGAGAGTCCTTGATTCATGCGAACTTGCCGAGATCAAGTATGATCGCCGGTTCCTACGGGGCCCACGCCTGCGCCCCGTTGGGCCCGTTGGGGCGAAGGGCCGCGGCAAGCTGGGTGGCCGCGGCGGGCGCGGCAAGGAGGTACCCGAGACGGGGTAGGTCCTGTTTGCGCGCCAGATTGGGGGAATAGGTGCAGATTCCCTTGCGGGTGCGCGGCCAGCACGTACACTTTTGGAGTAGGCTTGGGCCCTGGGGGAGGAGGATGCGGGGATGGGGGTCTTCTGCTTACTGCTTTCTGCTCACTGCTTACTCCTCCGCGAGAGCCGCGCGAGCGTTTCAGGGTTTGCGCCCATCTTGGCACTAACTAACCACGCTCAACTCACGGCACCACAAGCACTTGCAGCACATTCACCCCTCAAAAACAGGTCCAAAACTCTCGAAAACTCTCCAAAACTCTCGAAATCTCTCCAAAACTCTGGTGATTAGCCCTTTCCCTCATCGGACGGTCAAAAGACCACCGCCAAGACGGGGTCATGATTAGACGGGGTCCGGCGCAGGTGGCAGGGACTTTCGCGGTGCCGGTCGCGGGGGTGCCGCTCGGTCGAACAGGGGCATCGGTTTCCATTTCGGGTGTGTTTGGTTGAGCAACTCCCGGAACTTCCCCCACGTCAGCCCTTGGAGGAGAGCGAACTTCATGGCTGTCGTGACGCCCGCGAGGTGTTCCTTTAGTCGCGGATGGCCAAGATCCGGCGTCAGATGTTGGAAGTGCTTCGCTCGCCGGTGCCCCCTCTCGTCGGCGGGGTTGATGTGTTCAAGTTCCTGAAGCACGCCCGGAGCCAATCGGCGGTACACGAGATCATTCGTGATGCGCCCGAAGTATCGAGGGCGCTTCTTGACGCGATCCATCGACTCTTTGCGCAGCTTGCAGATCAGCTCGTAAAACTCAACGACGAAGGTCCGAATCCATTTCTGGATCTCTTTGGCGACAAACGCCTCCAAGATCTTCGCCAGCTCATCACGGGCCCGAACAACCTGGTATCCCGTGACCTCATCAACCAAGGCGATGATGCCGACGTTCGCCAAGCCGCGCATGATGATGTCGCACGCCTTGGCAAACTCCATCTGCCGTTTGTCGAGCGCTCCCGCATCACGCGCTTTGAGATAGACCTCGCATACCTGGGGGAGAAGTTCCGCTCGGTATCCGTACGCTCGACCGCCGTGCGTCATCTGAAAGGCGATAGGGGAAATCGAAGAACCTAAGTCATTGCTGACAAAGGACTTAAGCTGCCGAGCAGATAGAAAAGGTGGCAGTTTGTCGAAGGAGGCTCCCTTGCCCGCAGCGGGCCGTCCTGTGCGTCCGATCGCCCGCATGAACCCATATTGGGTGATGATCCGGGTGCCGTCAGCGAGGACCGCACATGGGATTTCCGTCTCTCCAATCTTGAGCGTGCCTGTGTGGGTCGCTTTCGGATCGCTCGCACCCCAACGGGACAACGCAGCCTGACGGGCGATCTCGCTGCGCTCCGACTTGCTCAGCGATTTCGCACGCGCAGCGCCTCCAAGCTTCCCCGCCTCTGAGGTTGCCAGCGACTTTCCTTGTGCCTCATCCATTCCTATTCCTTTCTGCTTGACGACAAGCATACACCCATGTATGCTTACCGTCAAGCACACGGAACGTGCTTCAGGAGGGCCGCATGAGGAGGGCCGGTAGGGACGTGCCGCAGGCTTCACCCGGCACGTCCCCGAAACGAAAAGCCCCCGGTGTCAGCGGGGGTATGGTGAGGACGGCGAGCCGGACGAACCGGCCATCCCTGTTGGGTCGCGGCTGAAAGGCCGCGTTCCAGATTCAAAGCCCCGCGAGTGCTAGTAACACCCGCGAGGCAGACAACCAGGCGGGTAAGCGCCCAGTCGCCCTAGGAACACGATTGTACGCGCGACCCCCGCCGCAACGCGGAAGGGATCGCTCATGGTTCAGGCCAACACTCGCCCCGCCACGCTGGTACAGGCGGTTCGGCACTTCGACGCGGACACCGCCTACGCCTACGTCGAGTCGATCAAGGCACCGAATGGGCACGCCTGCCCGAAGTGCGGCAGCGTGAACGTCGGCACGATCAAGGGCCGTCGTCTCTGGCAGTGCCGGGAGAAGGGCTGCCGCAAGCAGTTCTCCCTGACCGCCGGGACGATCATGGAGGGCACGCACCTTCGCCTTGAGGATTGGTGCGTGGCGGTGTGGATGATCATCAGCTGCCGGAACGGCGTGTCGAGCTGCGAAATCGCCCGGACGATCGGGTGCAAGCAGCAGAGCGCATGGCACCTTCTCCACCGGGTCCGGCACATTCTCAAAGCCGAGCACGCGGGCCAGTTGTGCGGGGAAGTCGAGAGCGATGAGACGTTCGTCGGCGGACTGGCGAAGTACATGCACGCGGACAAGCGGGCCGAGATCAAGTGGAATCCCCGGTTCGGCAAGGCTGTCGTCCACGCGCTGTTTGAGCGCCACAGTGGCGACGTGCGGGCGCAGGTGATTCCCGGCGCGGTGCGCAAGCACCTTCGCCCCGCAGTAGAGGCGAACGTCGAGCCGGGATCGCGGCTCTACACGGACGCGGCTTGGGCTTACCGCTTCGCGCACGAGCAGTACATCCACCAGTGGGTCAACCACATGGAGCGCTACGTCGAGGGGTCGGTCCACACGAACAGCCTTGAGAACTACTTCTCCTGCCTGAGGAGATCAATCAAGGGCACGTACGTCGCGGTCGAGCCGGAGCACCTAGAGGCATACGTCGATGAGCAGTCCTACCGCTTCAATGTCCGGCACGAGTCCGAGTGGGAGCGGTTCGACGGGGCGATGCGGATGATCGTCGGCAAGCGGCTAACCTACAAGGTGCTGACTGACGGGGCGACTCGGTAGCCAGTCCGACCGGTCAAAAACAAAGTGCAGAAATCCGCGCGTTTTAGGGCTGTGTTTGGACGCGAGCGGTGTTGGGGAGGAAAGGAGTCCACATATGGCATTGCTCCCCTCTTGGCCAACTGAGGTACTGATCGCGCTCACAGAACTCGGCGGGCGCGCGCACTTGTCGATGATCTACCCCATCGTCCTGCGAGAGCGAAAGCGGCGAGGAGCGACGATCGGTACTTACGAGGAATGCATTCGCAACGCGCTACACGAGAACTCTCGCGGGCGAGGGCACGACTGGTTCGAGCATCATGGGTCAGAACGTTCGGGATACTGGGGCATCAAGCGTCCCGATGCACCAAAGGGCTAATCACCAAAACTCTTCAGTTCTCCCGGTGTTTTCTCGAAAACTCTCGACTTTTCTCTCGTCCCCTCTGCCCCCAGCGCCTGCGCGAGAGAGCGTTTTCGAGTGTGCGCGCATCTTGGCGACTACTAACCGACATCAAGTCCATATACCACAAGCACTTACATCAAAAAATCCCCCGAAAAAAAGTCGCAAAAAATCGCAAAAAGTCGACGGAACTCAACGAAACTCACAACAACTCACCCCAAACTCAACGAAACTCACCCCCAACTCAACCGAACTCGCCAGAACCCCGCCGAACTTCGGAGGCTCAGAAAGGACAGGACGGGGCGACCCTCATGGCACCGCGCGCGCCTGCGGGCCCCGCCCGGCGCGGAGTGTCACCTTATTTGATGGGCGGATGTCCAACTCGGGGCTTCCCGATCGTCTATATGGGGTAAGCCGGGCCGTGGGGATCGCCCCTGTGCCCGCACCGGAGGCACGACGCGATGCGGTATCGAGTGAGCGGTGTTTGGGTCTCGACCAGGCGCGAAGGCGTCATCTTCATCGAGGCGGTGGCGGCCTCGTGGGCCTTGGAAGAGGCCCTCCGCCGGGGGCTGGAGGCGCGGGAGGTCGCGGCCGTGGGGACCCCTCCGCCGAGCGACCTGGCCGAGCCGCCCGAAACCGATCCCGACGGGCCGCCGGGTTGCTCATCGCCTCCCCCGCCGCCGCCATGAGCATGTCGTGCTTGTGCCGGCTCGGCGGCACCGGGAAGGCGGAGGCGGCGGGCGGGGGGGTAGGGCGCTTGGTCATCCGCGTGGCTGCTCTCCGACCCGGAGAGCTGCTACACCGGCGCCTCCCACACCTTGATCTGTCTCGAGTCGTAGACCGTCAAGGCGGGCTTGCCGCGCCGGCTCACGCCGCAGTACACGCGCTGCGCCCCCTTGCCGTCGGCCAGCCCGATTCGCGCGGCGTCGCGCGTCGCGCCGATGAAGACCCGGGTGCGGCCGTCTTCGTCGGTCAGGC
Organism: Phycisphaerae bacterium; assembly: GCA_041485385.1. Classification (GTDB taxonomy): domain Bacteria; phylum Planctomycetota; class Phycisphaerae; order Phycisphaerales; family UBA1924; genus JBGPJM01. The sequence continues at coordinate 44,324 of JBGPJM010000009.1, forward strand.
GCACGCTCGGGCCGCCCTGCGCCAGGGCGACCTCCATCGCGACCGTCCCGTCCTCGTGCATCATCGCCAGGCACGGCCCGGAGCGCGTCATTCCCAGCACGGCGCGAGTCCGTCCGGCCTTGTCCACCAGCCGGAACTCCCCCGCCTCCACGGCCCGCACGCGGATCTCCGCGATCTGTCGCTCCAGCGCCGCGACACGACCGTTCATGCTCTTCCTGGCCATTCCAAGCTCCCTGCCGCTCAAGACGAGGTCCCGCGGCTTGTCCATTGGTCATGTGGTTCTTGCCACCCCGACGGCGGATTCAATGCCGGCGGCGGTACAGGTCCACAGGGAAGCGTACCTGATCCGGCACGGCTGACTCGTTGCAGAGTCTCCGATCTGCGGGCTTTGGAGCCGCACCAACGTCGATGCGCGCAAGCGGCCGCCGCTCCCCGCGGACGTTCGGCAACGCCCGCCACCGCATCATCGGCGCCCGGATTACCTACACGGTCAGCTCGCCCCAGCCGTGACTTGTTGTACACTGAAAAGAGGTGAAGCCATGAGAACCACACCACTTGTCCTTGTCGCGACCATCGCCATCGGCCTGCTGGCGCCCGCGGCGCTCGCCCAGTCCTTCAGCATCCCCTGGTACACCATGGACGGCGGTGGTGGGGCCTCGGCCGGGAGCTCGTTCGCCATCACGGGGACGATCGGCCAGCCCGACGCGGGGCCGGCCATGACCGGCGGTTTGTTCTCGCTCGTCGGCGGGTTCTGGCCCGGCGTCGGCGGCCCGCCGCCGTGCCGCGCGGACTGGAACCACTCGGGGGCGGTCAACAGCCAGGACTTCTTCGACTTCCTGACGGACTTCTTCGCGGGCAACGCCGACTTCAACAGCAACGGCGTGACGAACAGCCAGGACTTCTTTGACTTCCTGACGGCGTTCTTCACGGGTTGCCCGTAGAGAAGGCAGGGGCATGATTCCCGTGGGAGTCACGGGCGGGCGGCGGGTGGCGCGGCGACCGGCATCGTGGGCAGGCCGGTCCACAGCAGGGTGAGGTACATCAGGAGCATGCACCACGAGGCGCCCGCCGCGGCACGCCAGGCGTCGAGCATGGCGTGGAACCTCTCTCCGCCCGGCGGGAGCGTGAGCCCCAGCCACAGCAGGATCAGACCCGCTGCCAGCGGCGCGCGGCGTGCGGCCCGGCGCTCGGCCACGAGCAGCGCGACCGCCAGGCAGGTGACCGGGAGCAGCAGCACCATGTGCCGCCCCTCGGTGTGAGGGCTGAACGCGAGGACCGCGACGATGAGACCAGACCACTCCAGCGCTGTCACCCGCCGCGCGCACGTCGCGGAGGGATCGCTCAACGGGCGTAGCAGCGGAATGCCCCGGCGCCGATAGAGTACCGCGGCGATGAGGGCCTCCGCTCCCGCGATGCCCACGATGCATAGGACCGCCAGCGTGCTGCGCCCCCCGCCCCCCCCACTCCCACTCCCACCCGCACCCCTCCCGAGCCACCGGGTCACGGCGCTGGTGACCGATACGCCGCGGTGCCGGGCGATGGGGGCCAGATCGGCGTGGGTCGCGTCGGTGTCGGCGATCCGGGAGAGCGCGCCCACGGCCGCGCCGAGGTCGTCGAGGTTGCGCCCCCAGCCGCGGTGCAGCGCCGGGAGCATGGCGAAGACGATGACCCACGCGACCATCCACCCCGCCGTGCGCCAGCGCCGGCGCAGCACGAGGTAGGGGAGCACCGCCAGCGTCGCGTACTTGATGTTGGCCACGAGGCCCAAGGCGGCGCCGGCCGCCCAGGCGCGACTCCGGAGCCAGCGCAGGCCCAGGACGAAGGCGAGGACCATCACGAGGTCCGACTGACCCTGGTCGAGGCACGAGCGGATCTTGTCGGCGACGACCAGCGTGCCGACGACCGCGACGCCCAGCGTCAACCACGGCGAGGCGGCGAGTCCGGCGCTGCGGACGGCCTCGCGTGCCGCAAGCCATGCCGCCGCGGTGCCCATCGCCAGGTTCATTCCCAGCCAGATGGTTGCCGCCGCTCTCAGCGGGCAGGCTGTCAGCGGCATCAGGGCGTACGCGGTCAACGGTGGGTAGACGTACCCCCCGGAGCGACCGGAGTAGAGCTCGCCACCATCGTGCATGGCGAGGGCGGCGAAGTAGAACTGCTCGAAGTCGTGGTAAGAACCCTTGGCGATCCACGACAGGGCCCCGCCGGCGGAGAGGGCGGCCATGCCGAGGGCGACCGCGATCATGGCCGCGCGGAGAAGCGATCGGGGGAGTCGGGGTCGTCGCTCAGAGTGGATCTTCATCGCGCTGGCGACTCAACAGCCTAATGGCGGACGGGGGGCGTCGCAACGCGAACGGGCGGCCGGCGACATTGTCGGGTCGCCGGGGGAGCGGGGCAGGATGGACGCGCGTGTTATCCCTTGGCTTTCCCGCGGTTCGGCCGCATAATGGACGGGGCAGCCGTCCCTCTCGGCTCATCTCGCTGCCCCCGGCACAAACTCTGATCCCGTCCGGAAGGAGAACTTGCGATGAGAATCGTCTTTATCCTGGCGTGTGCCATGGCCTCCGCGGCACAGGGGCAGGTCTTCACGGTCCTGCCGGAGGGTCCGCCTGCTGGGGCAGGGTGGGTGGTGCCGGGGCCGCGGCCGGTGCACGGAACGATCGTCGGCGTGGATGCGGGTGCGCTGGGGGCGCTCTTGGCGCAGGCTCCGCAGCAACGGTTTGACGCGTCGCTGGGGGCGTACGGATTGGCGGTGTCGCTTCCCGGCCCGATGGGCGCGATGGTCGAGTGCGTCGTGGCGGAGTCACCGGTGATGGAGGCCCCGCTCGCGGCGCGGTTCGGGCAGATCCGGACGTACATCGTGCAATCGGTGGACGGGGGTGCGACGGGGAGGCTGGAGCTTTCGCGCCGGGGTCTGACGGCGATGCTCAGGACAACCGGGGGCGGGGGCGCGGGCGGGAGCGGCGGGGGGGTGTGGATGATTGACCCATGGCAATCGGGCGACCCGCTGCACGCGGTGTCGTACTGGCTCTCGGACCTTCCGGGGGGCGATGACTGGACATGCCACACGACCGAGGGTGTGCATGGGTTCGGCACGCCGGAGGCCGACGGGGGTGGGATGGAGCCGCGCGAAGTGCAGACGCTGCGGACGGTGCGGCTGGCGATGGCGTGCACGGGCGAGTGGGGCGTTCATCAGAGCGATATCCAGGGGCACGCGCCGAACGGCGCGGATCCGCTGGCGGCGATCGTGACGGTGGTGGGGCGGGCGAACGTGGCGTACGAGGCGGACCTGGCGGTCCACTTCAACCTGGTGGCCAACAACGACCTGATCGTGTTCTTTGACCCGGTGACCGACCCCTACCCGGATTCGTGCGACGGGACCGGCGGTGCGGATTGCTCGGGGCCGTACCTCGCCCCCAACATCAGCACGCTTGGCAGCATCATCGGCAACAGCAATTTCGACATCGGGCATCTGCTCACCCGCGTGTACGGCGGCGTGGCGTACCTGTCGGCGGTGTGCACCGGCAACAAGGCGGGGGGCATCTCGGGGATCCCGCGCGGCGGCGACATCGATCCGTTCACGGCGCTGGTGGCGATCCACGAGATGGGGCACCAGTTCGGGGCCAACCACACGTTCAGCGGGACGCGGGGGCGGTGCGCGGGGAATGTGCACCTCTCGACGGCGTGGGAGGCGGGCTCGGGCTCATCGCCGATGGCGTACGCGGGGGGGTGCCCGGTCGGGGATGCGCCGCCGAGCGACAACATCGTGCTGTTCGCGGAGCCGTTCTTTCATCACGGGAGTGTCGGGGAGATGCGGACGTTCCTGGCCGGGGCGACGTGCCCGGCGCAGAGCACGAGCGGCAACAACATCCCGGTGATCGTTTCGACCACGGGGGACAGCCCGATCCCGCCCGGGACGCCGTTCGTTCTGAGCGCGGTCGCGAGCGATGCCGATGGGGATGTGCTGACGTACTCGTGGGAGGAGTACGACTCGGGCGTGGCGCGGCCGCTGAGCGGAACCGGGTCGGAGGACAACGGCGCCGGCGCCCTGTTCCGCGTGTTTCCGCCGGTGCCGGTCGCGCAGAGGACGTTCCCGCGGATGGCGGATGTCCTTGCGGGCGTCGCGACTCCGGGCGAGCAACTGCCGACCGTCACGGGTGTGACCCGGCGCTTCCGTGTCGTCGTGCGGGACAACCATGCGGGAGCGGGCGGGGCGCCGATCTCGTCATTCGTGACGCTCACTCTCCCCGCGGGGACATCGCCGTTCGGCGTGGTCGCTCCTGCGGAGGGGGCCGTCCTGCAGGGCGGGCCCGGCACGGTGACGTGGACCGTCGGCGGGACCAGCGCGGCGCCGATCTCGTGCTCCAGTGTCACGATCCGGCTCTCGACCGACGACGGGGCGAGCTTCGGGCAGGTGCTGGGGACACGCCCGAACACCGGCAGCGCGACGGTCACGCTGCCCAACGTGAGCGCGACAGCGGCGAGGGTGCGGATCGACGGCGACGGCAGGATCTTCTTCGCGGTCTCGCGTCCGTTTGTGCTGGGCGGCTGTCCGGCCGACTTCAACCACTCGGGCGCGGTCAACTCGCAGGATTTCTTCGACTTCCTCACGGCGTTCTTCGCGGGATCGGCGGGCGCCGACTTCAACCACAATGGCGCCGTCAACTCGCAGGACTTCTTTGATTTCCTGACGGCGTTCTTTGCCGGGTGCTAGGAGAAGGGGCTCGCGCAGAGGCGCGGGGGCACGGAGGAAACAGCGTGACGGTGATCGCCGCCGGGATGCCCGTGCGCTCGCGGGTCGGGCCACCCTTTGTGGCTAGTCGCTGTCGTGGTGGGCGAGGTGCTGCTTGGAGATTGGGAGGATGTCGGGGGCCTGGCCAGCGGCCCAGGCGTGGAAGCGGGGCCAGAAAAGTTCTCTGAGGAGGATCTTGATGCAGGCCGCGACGGGAATGGCGATGAGAACGCCGTAGAAGCCTGCAAGAGCGCCGCCGGCGAGGGTGGCGAAGAGGATGGACGGCGTGTCCATGTCGGTGGTCTTGCCCTGGATGAAGGGGGAAAGGAAGTAATCGTCGAGGGCCTGGCAGAGGGCGTAGACGACGAACGGGGCGAGCAGAATCCAGAGGACGGTATGGCCGGGACCGACCTTGTGGGACTCGAGCGCGAGCAGGAGCATGGAGAGGGGGACGCCGACGATGGCGCCGAAGGGAACGATGGCGGCGATGGCGACAAGCGGGCCGACGAGGAGCGGCGCGGGGACGCCGATGATCCAGTAGGCGGTCGAGTAAACGACGGACTGGATGGCGCAGATGGTGAGCCGGCCGCGGATGAAGCCGGCGATGACACGGTCCATCTTGCGTGCGAGGTCGATGACGACGCCCTGCTTGCGCTCGGGGATGAGGGATCGCCAGAAGGCGGTGACGCGGCCGAAGCCGGTGGAGAAGAAGAAAAAGAAGAAGGCGGTGAGGAAGGCGGTCAGGGCGACAAAGACGACGGAGCCGAGGAGCTTGAGGGCGGCGCCGACGGCGTCGGAGGTGGTGCCCAGGACGCGCTTGCCGACGGCCTCGCTGACGGCCTGGGCGTTGGCCTGGACCCACTCGATGGAGAGCTGCACGAGGCGTCGGACGTCCTCGGAGCGGCCGCCCTCGGGGGCCGAGGTCGTCTGGTCGTGGATCCAGTCGCGGATCCCCATCCAGGTGCCGGCGGGGACGGCGGCGAGGAGGTCCTTGTCGTCGGGCTTTGCGACGGAGGCCTCGACGCGGCTGATGTTGGCGGCGACCTCGGCCGCGAACTGGCTGCCCTGTACGACGGCGAAGCCGACGCCGAGGACCAGGGGGACAACGATGAAGGCGCCGGCGGCGAGGATGATGACCAGCGCGGCGCCCTGGCGGCTGATGAAGCGGAGGCGGGTGAGGAGCAGCACCACCGGCTCGAAGAGGTAGGCCAGGAGGAGGGCCAGGAGCATGGGGACGGTGATGAGGCTGAGGCGGTAGCCGAGGTGGATGAGGCCCAGGGCCAGCGCGAAGACGAGCAGGTCGCGGACAGGCTGGATCTGCCAGAGGTGGAGGCCGCGCCAGTCGGCGGGGGCCCGGGGCGGGGCGGGGGGCACGAGAGGAGCCGGGCTTGGCGGCGGGCCTGGTTGGGGCATCGACGCAGGATACAGCGGCCGGCGGGGAAGCCGCAAAGCAGCAGCGATGAGAAATGAGTCGGGTGTCAGCCGATGAGGGCGCCGCCGAAGGCCTCGTCGAAGTCGTAGACGGCGTGGAAGTCCTCGGGGCGGTCGGTGCGACCGCAGCGGAACTCGCCGCGTTCGATCATGGCATAGACGATGGCGCCGAAGTCGTCGGTGCGGCGGACGCCCCAGCGACCCAGGACGTCGCGGGCGAGGAGGCCGTAGCGCCGGATGGCCTCGTCGCGGAGCCCCATGCAGAGCTGCTGGCCGGAAACGTGGCGGCTCTCGTCGGTTGGATCGGGGGTGCGGCCGGCAGCACCGGGGACATCACCGTGAACGACCGCGACCGTACGGGAAAGGCCGTCGCGCACGAACTGGAAGGCGCTCTCGGGGAACTGCCTCGCGGTCGGGCGGGTGGCCTGGCCTCCCTCGGTGTTCTGGGTACTCACGCGGGATCGCTCCTGTCGGAATCGCGGCGGGGATGATAGGCGGGAGGGGGCGGAGGTGAGACGGTGAGACGGTGAGATCGTACTTATCGAGGTATTTCGATGAATGAGAGCCTTGTCGATGCGCGGCGGGTCTCGGGGAACACCCCTAGCGAAATTGATGAGCGGAGAGATGGTTTCGCGCGATCACCTGCTTACATGGGGATTGTCTTTGATGTAGAAGCGTAGAGGGGCTGTTGCCCATGGGCCGCCAACAGAGGCGACGCCGATGCGGGCGGAGCGGGCGATGCGGGAAGGGGGGATCGGCGGGCTGGCGTGTTCGATGAAGAGGCGCGGGTCGGTGACGAGGTCGATGTGATTGAGGGTGCGGTCGATCTCGAGGGCGTGGCAGAGCTTGCCGGGGCCGCTGCAGAGATCGGTGGTGTCGAAGAGCGCGGGGTCGATAGGGCCGCGACGCGGGTCGGGCTTGCCCTTGCGGCGAGCGCGGTGGCGGCGCATGTGCTCGCTGCCTTCGACGGGCTCGAGGGCACGGATGAGGACGGCGAGGGGCTGGTCCACCTCGCCGCAGACGACATTCATGCAGAAGTGCATGCCGTAGGTGAAGTAGACGTAGCTGGTGCCGGGCTGCGCGTACATGGCCTCGTTGCGCGGCGTGCGGCGGAGGCCGAAGGCGTGGGAGGCGCGGTCGGGCTCGCCGAGGTAGGCCTCGGTCTCGACGATGATGCCACTGATGCGCGTGCTGCCCCCGCGATCGTCGAGGACTCGGACGAGGCGGCGGCCGAGGAGGGCGCGCGCGAGGGCGGAGGAGTCGGTGGCGTAGTCGCCGAGGACGAGACGGGCGGATGCCGGCGCTGCAAGTGGGGGCGCGCGGCGGACGGGGTTTGAAGCAGAGGAAGGCATCAAGGCATGAGGCATCAAGGCATCGAGGGAAGAGGCAGGAATCGAGGCGAGGGACGACTCACGCGTAGGCGTGCAGCCCCGGCAGGAGCAGGTTGACACCGAAGTACGTCCAGAGCATCACGAAAAATCCGACGACGCTCATCCAGGCGGTGACCAGAGCGCGGTTCTTGCCGGTGGTGAGGCGGAGGTGGATGACGATGAGGTAGCAGAGCCAGGTGATGAGGGCCCAGAGTTCCTTGGGATCGAAGGCC
>JBGPJM010000010.1:0-50890 GCA_041485385.1 Phycisphaerae bacterium
CAGGATCTCTCGATCCTTCTCAACATCTCTCGATCCTTCTCGTCCCCTGTTCCCACACCTTGGGCCGGTAACCAGCCCTGGACCACCGGCGCTTCCAGGGACACGCAAGCCGGGTCCCGGATATGCCGATCTGATGACACCAGTTCTGAGGTCTCCGCGCGCCGGAGCCCTCTTGGAGGCTCGATGTCCCTCAGTTCCAGACGCGTCGTCCTCGAAGTGTCGCCAACGCGCCAGCAGCTCTCCGTCTACCGCGGCGAGACGCTGGTGGCCGCGCGATCCGAGCGCCTCGAGCCGGCCGATTCCCGCAAGTCGTGGCTCGACGCCATGACGTCGCTGCCGGTGCGCCTGGGTCGCTGGGTGCAGGAGCTGGGCGTGACGGGGGCGAGGGCGACGGTGGTCTACTTCAGCCCGGATTCGTCGGCGGGGATCTTCTCCTGCCCCCTCGCCGCGGGGCGCACCCGGGGAGCCGAGGCGGCCACCCTGGCCCTTGGCGAAGCGACGGCGTACTCGCTCGACAGCAACCCGTTCGACGTGCGGTGCATCGCCACGGACAAGCCGACGGCGGGGGGAACCGGCCAGACGAAGCCCGCGCAGATGCACTGTCTCGCCGCCGCGGATTCCGAATCCTGTGCCAAGGCGCTGGCCGACTGCCTGCGGAACGCCGGGCTCGTGCCCAAGGCGTTCATCCCCGTGCCGGCCGCGATGCTGGCCGCCTCGATGCGGATGCTGGTCGAGCGGCCGGAAAAGGCAAAGGCCGGCGGCTCCCGCCTGGTGCTGTGGATCGGCGAGCACGGATCGGTTCTGGCGGCTGGCAACGCCGAGCGCACGGCGTTCATCCGGCACCTTCCGCTGGGGGTGGAGTCGCTGGTGGATGCGATGGTGCGTCCGGTCCAGGGACGGCCGACGACGAAGCTGCCCGGCACCGGGCCGGACGGGACCACGACCGACCGAGCCGACGCCCGGGCGATGCTGTTCTCCTCGGGCATCCCGCGCCCGACCGGGCCCGGCGAGGCGTCGACGGGCGGCGCAACGATCCTGCCGCTCATCCAGCCGGTGCTGCAGAAGTACATCGTGGAGACGAAGCAGTCGTTGAGGTTCGGGCTGTCGCAGCCGGAGCGTACCGGGCTGAGCCTGATTATCGCCGGCCCTGGGGCGTCCATCGCCGGTCTGGCGGAGATCATCGCCCGCGAGTGCGGGATCGAGGTCTCGGCGCAGGACCCTGCCGGCGTCAGCCCGCCTCCGGACGATCTGGCGCGCGGCGACGCGTCGGCTCTTTTCTGCGCCGGCGAGCTGCCGATCAACCTTCTGCCCAACGAGCTCGTCGCCACGGTCTCGCGCAAGCGTCTCCGCGCGGCGATGTGGGTCGGAGCCGGCCTGGCCGCGGCGGCGATGTCGCTCGACGGCGCAGGGGCCTATGTCGTCCTGCAGAAGGAGCAGCGGACCCTGCAGTCGCTCCAGCAGCAGGCCGCGGCTCCCAACGCCTCACGCGCGGCCTACGAGAAGACGCGTGCCGCGCGCCGGGGCGTCACGCTGGCCAGCCAGAAGATCGACCAGGCGCTGGGGAGCGGCCCGGAATGGGCAGCGACGCTCTCGTTCCTGGCCGAGCACACCCCGGCGACCATACGCCTCCGCGAGGTCCGCGCCGAACGAACGCTGCCGGCGCGTTCCCCGGCCGACGGCTCGCCTGTCACGACGGCCTCAACGACGTGCCGCGTGGTGGGCGTGGTGAGACCCGAGGGCGTCATGCCGGCAGCGCTGATCGTCAAGCAGTTCATCGACACGCTCAACTCCGCACCGATCTTCCAGTTCGCCAAGCTCGGTACGACGCAGCGCGTGAAGGAGCCGACCGCGCCGGGCGAGATCGAGCAGGCCGTGCGTGAGGTGCTCTCCTTCGAGATCACGCTGGGGCTGATCGAGCTGCCGCGCTCGCTCAGCGAGGACGCCAAGCGGCCGGGCTTGAAGTCCGACGGCCTGGCCAGCGCTTCCGGCGAGGGGGTGCCCCGATGATCTCGCCTCGCGCCGGACGCTCCAAGCTCCTCCCCGAGCTGGTGATCGCGCTCTCGCTCTGCCTGGGCGGGCACTTCATGATCGTCGACCCGATCAAGCAGAAGCTGCGCGACACGCAGATGAAGGTCAACCAGCTGGTCGATGAGTCTCGCGAGGCCGGCAGGCTCGGCGACGACCTGCCGCGCGTGGTCCAGATCCTTTCGCAGACGGCCGTGGCGGCCCAGTCGATCCACGAGCGGAGCAGGGACGCGCTGGACGAAGGGGCGATGTTCACGGCGATCACCACGCTGGCGGTTCGGCACAACGTGCGGATCGACCAGCTCGACCCGCGTGAGGCGCCGGACCAGCCGGGGCGCGCACCCTCGCCGGCGCCCGGCGCACCGGCCGCGCCCGCGCCCCGTCCGGGCGACCACGTGCTGGCCTACACGATCACCGCGACGGCGCGGTACGCCGACCTCACGGCGTTCGTCGAGGCGCTGACGACCGGTCTGGGCTACACCGTCGTGCACTCGCTCCGCATCGAACCCACCTACGACCCGGCGATGCCCACGATCCTGGCGACGATCGTCACCGAGCATTACGCGTTCGACGCCTCTCCGCTCGCCATCACCTCGGCCGCCCCCGGCGCGCCCCCTCCCACTTCCCCATGAAACCCACCCGGATCAACCCGAAGCGCATCGCCCGGATCCTGACGGCGGCGGCCCTGCTCACGCCGTTCGCGGTCGTGCAGGCAGCGCGCGTGCTCGTCGGCAACTCGGGACCCGCGGCGGCCCCGGGGGCAACGATCACGCCCGCGATGCCCGGCATCGCCGGGGCCGGCGACCTGGGCGCCGGCGTGGCCGCCCGCAAGCCGACGCCCTCGCAGCAGAAGGCGCTGGACTGGCTCAACGCGCAGCGCCTGTCGCCGCCGCTCGAGGTGGCGCGCGAGTTCGACCTCTCGCCCATGGACAGGGCCGCGGCGCCGGCGAAGCCGCCCGCGCCGCTGCCGCCTGTGGAGCCGCCGAAGATCGAGCCGGTCATCCCCGCCATCCCCGCCGCCGAGGCCCTCAAGGACCTGAAGATCACGGCGGTGATGGGGACCGATGCCCAGGCAGGCGGGGCCATCGCGGTGATCGGCGGCAAGCTCCGTCGCGCGGGCGACGAGGTCGCTCCCGGGTGGACGATCTCATCGATCAATGCGCGGGACTGGGTCGTTCTGCTCACCTACAAGACCGGCGAGAGCGCCACGCTGAGCGGCATGCGGCCGCAGCAGAACCGCTGACTACGGACCGGGTTTGCGGCCCGCGAGCGTGAAGCGATAGAACAGGAACCGGCGGTAGCGCAGGTACGTCAGGTCGAGCCGTCGCGCGAAATCCATCGCTTCACGCCTGGTGAACCCCGCCTCGATGCTCACTGCCGCGTCGTGCCGCACGATCCGCGGCCGGCCGATCAGCAGCAGGTTCACCAGCGTCCGCGAGAGCCGCGACCGCACCAGGTCGTTCCACACCAGCCCGCCGCCCGGCCGGATCAGCCGGTCCATGATCCGCAGCACCGTCAGCGCCTGGATCTCCGGGAGGTGGTGGAGGAACAGGCCGGCGTGAACGCAGTCAAAAGACTCGATGGGGAACTGGTCGGTCAGCCGCAGAGCGTCGGCCTGAAGGACGGTGATGCGGCCGGCTTCCCCGGCGGGCAGGCTCCGTCGCACATGCTCGCGCGCCAGATCGATCGTTGTCGGATGGAGGTCGACGGCCGTTACGCGCAGGTCGATGCCGCGGCCCCTGGCCCAGTTCACCGCCGCGATCGGGATGTCCGCGGAACCCGTGGCAATATCGAGCATGTTGATCGGACGGTCGGTCGGCCAAGAGCGGCGCCATCGATCCAGATAGTGCAGCAGCGCCAGCGTGCCGGCGAATCGCCTGTTGACGTGCCGCAGATAGCCCAGCGCGACATCCAGGTCGTCTCGCGACGCTGCGGGGTCATCCATGAGTTCGGGTGTGCGTTTTCGTTTCATAGCGGGGGAATGGCGGCGGATCGGCGGTCGAGAATACCTGATGCCCGGCGTGACGGAGCGGTGACCATCGACGCCGTCGCGACCGGTGTAAACTTCGTGATGCCCGAGAACGCCGTCAACGAGCCCCGCGAGCGGGTCACGATCCAGACGCTGGTTCGGATGGCGGCGGAGGGCGCACCGTTCGCCTGCCTGACGTGCTACGACGCCACGACCGCCCGCTGGCTGCAGCGGGGAGGCGTGCCGCTGCTGCTGGTAGGCGACACCGCCGCTGAGGTCGTACTAGGGTACGAGCGGACCATCGACATGCCGCTGGACGTGGCCCTGGCCCTCACAGCGGGTGTGAAGCGAGGTGCCCCGGAAACACTGGTCATGGGGGACATGCCCTTCATGACCTACCAGGCCGACGAGGCCGATGCCATCCGGAATGCCGGCCGCTTCCTGACGGAAGGGCTCGCCGACATCGTCAAGGTGGAGGCAGACGCGTCGTTCGGGCCGCGCCTGGAGAAAATGGTCCGCGCCGGGGTGCCCGTGTGCGGGCACGTCGGCAGCCGCCCGCAGCGGGCGGCCTTGTTCGGCGGCTACGGCTCCGCCGGTCGCACCGCCCAGGAGGCGCGGCAGATCGTGAATGACGCCGTGGTCCTCGAGCAGGCCGGTTGCCAACTGTTACTCATCGAAGCGGTGCCGGATGAGGTGACCGACCATGTGCTGGCGGCGACCACCGTGCCGCTGATCGGCATCGGCGCGGGCCTGCGGTGCCACGGACAAGTGCTTGTGCTGCAGGATCTTCTTGGGATGACCGAACGGGCCCCCCGGTTTGCGGAGCCAGTTGCGGAACTCGGCAAGGCCATCGCCGCAGCGGGTGCCGAATGGGTCCGGCGCGTCGCCGAGAAACGAACTGGTGGGAAACTGTACGGCATGAAGCCTGGGGAATCGGAGAAGCTGGCCGAGCCGGGAAAGCCGGAATCGGCCTGGAATGATCCGGCGCGTGGCACAACTGCCGATGAAGGAACCCGTAGAACCAATGCGCCCTCCGTGTCAGCCAAGCCGGCTGGGGCGCGGCTCAGCGGGAAGGCGGGGTCGGCCGGGGGACGGTGATCGCCCTGAGATCACGGGCCTGTGTGGCGGCAACTCGGCCGACCCACGGCTGCAAGGAGTGTTGTCCATGCGTCGCTTCGTCACGTTCGGACCGGCCTTCGTGGTGCTCCTCGCGGCCGTGGTCACGCTCCTGGGAGCGCCGGCGGTGGTGAGACGGATCGGCTTGGCGAACACGGAGGTGCAGATCCGCCTCGCGCAGGCGCAGCTGGACCGCGACAACATTCTCGAGCAGATCAACCACGCGGTGCGCAACATCGCGCAGGCGGTCGAGCCGACGGTGGTGCACATCGCCGTCGAGGGCCCGGGGCCGCGCCCCTGGCAGCGCCAGCGGCTCTCGCAGGGCTCCGGGTGGGTCTACGACGGGCATGGGTACGTGGTGACCAACGCCCACGTCGTGCGCGGCGCGCCGTCGATCGCCGTGCAGTTCTTCGACGGGCGGACCACGGAGGCCGAGCTTGTCGGGGTGGACACCACGACGGACATCGCGGTGATCCGCGTGAAGACCGGCGAGGGCCTTTTCCCGGCCCGTCGCGCCACCGGGCAGGAGCTCTCGCAGGGGGACCGCGTGTACGCGTTCGGCTCCCCCTTCGGGTTCAAGTTCTCCATGAGCGAGGGGATCGTTTCGGGGCTTGGGCGCGACCCGCGCGGCGTCATCGGCGCCGGCGGCAACGGCTACACCAACTTCATCCAGACCGACGCCGCCGTGAACCCCGGCAACTCCGGCGGGCCGCTCGTGGACGTCAACGGAAAGGTGGTCGGCATGAACGTCGCCATCGCCACCGGCGTGCAGCCCTCGGGCACCAGCGAGGGGCAATCCTCGGGCATCAGCTTCGCCATCCCGCTGGAGACGATCGAGTCTGTCGTTGGCCAGCTCATCTCCGGCGGGACTGTCGCCAAGGGCTTTCTCGGCATTGTTCACTTTGAGGACGACGACAACAACCGGGTCGCCCTGGAAGGGACGGGGTACAAGGGGCGCGGCGTCTTCCTCCGCGACGTGGCGCCGGGCGGACCCGCGGACAACGCCGGCATCCACAAGGGCGACATCATCACCGAGTTCAGTGGGCGGAAGGTGGCCAGCACCGCGGCGCTGCGGCAGATCATCACGATCACCCGGCCGGGCGAGGAAGTGCCCGTCACGATCTGGCGCTCCGGCGAGGAGCTGCACCTGAAGGTGATGCTGACGGACCAGTCTCAGTCCACCGTGGGTATTGAGAACGCCTACAACGCGGTGGTTGGCTTCGGTCTCCAGGCCTCCGACAGCGATCGGGGCGTGACGATCGACGCGGTGCGGGACGCATCGCCGGCCGAGATCTGTGGCCTGCACCAGGGGATGATCATCTCGTCGATCGAGAATCAGGACGTGACCAACGTCCGCTCCATGCTGACGGTGCTCGCAGAAAAATTCTTCGCCAACGGCAAGAAGCTTCACGCCATCGTCGAGGACGAGAACGGGCGGAAGAAGACGGTTGAGCTGCAGTACCGACCGTAGGCGAAGGGCCGGCTACCTCGGCGCGCCCCGCGGCTTGATCGTCACCGTGACCGACGTGCCCGCGGCGGGCACGTTCTGCTTGTTCGCGATCCACTGAGGCTCCTGTACGCCCGCGTCCGGACTGATCACTCGTCCGTAGGCGATCGCCTCCGAACCGAAGGTCGTCAGCCCGATGAGCGTGCCCGCGCCGTCGGCGTCGTACCACTCACGGCCTTGGCGGTGCACGATCTGCGAGCCCGCGAAGAGCCAGCCGGCGGGCTTGGGCGCGGGGCCCGCGTCGAACCGCGCTCCGGTGTTCGTGTCCACGATCATGTCCGCGGGCGAGAGTGAAACGTCCCTCCCGGTCGCATCCCGGAAGGAGATCGTGATGTCCACCGGATCTCCGGTCGGATCGATCGCAACGAGCTCGCCGTTCTCCACCTTCCAGCGACCCGGCGTGCCCGGCTGGAGGTTGATGAGCAGCAGTGCCGCGTGCACGTGCGACGGCCTGGCCTGCGTCATCACCAGCGACTCGTGCTCTTTCGTGTCCTGCGTGCAGGCGACAACCTCGAGGAACACCAGCGGTGTGACCTTGTCGTGGGCGTCGATAGGGACGATGCCGTCGAACTGCACGATGCGCGCCTTGGCGTCGGCCTTCACGTGAGGAAAGACCTCACGAAGGTCGGAGGCAACCGGGGCCTCCGACGGCGCGGGGCCCGGGATCTCCACCTGGGATGCGGAGGGCTCCGGCGGCGATGATCGGGGCGTTTGGACGGCGGAGGCCGGGTGCGCATCGACCGCCGGCGGCGCGGGGTTGGAGTGGCAGGCGGCCACGAGCAAGCTCGGCAAGACAGCCCACCCGCGTCGGAGTCCGGCTACGCCGGTGATCATGAAGGATCGGCTCATTTCGCGGCCCCGGGTGTCGGCGTGGTGCGGGCAGCGCCCGCCCGCCTGGCGATGTGCTCTTGTACCAGCTTCGTGAACACTTCGCCGCGGTGCTCGTAATTCGTGAACTGATCCCACGAGGCGCAGGCCGGGCTGAGCAGCAGGGCGTCACCGGGGCGGAGCCGGGCAACGGCCGCCGCGATCGCCTGATCCAGCGTGCCGCAGTACCTGGCGCAGCTGATCGCCGACGGCGGAGCGTCCGTCGTGGCCGCGCCGGCCAGGGCTTCGCCGGTGGCGCCGATGGCGTAGAGCCCGGCCAGGCGCGAGCCCGCAAGACTCACCCGGGAAAGATCCGAGCCCTTGTCGTACCCCCCGGCGATCAGATGGATCTGCTGCACCGACATCCCCGCGTTGGTCGAGAGCGCGTCGATCGCCTGCAACGTGGATTCCGGCGTCGTGGACTTTGAGTCGTTGTAGAACCGGATCGGGCGCTGGCCCGGACGGGCAATGTACTCCGCGACAAGCTGGAGCCTGTGCGGGAGCGCACGGTAGCTCCCCAGCGATTCGACGCACCGCTGAACCGCGGCGAGGAATGCCTCGGGCGGCGCTCCTGTCTTCCCGCGGATGGGCCACTTCCCGGGGGCGAGCTCGCGGTTGTAGACGGCCACTGCCGCCGCCTGCACCGCGAGGCGCGCATTGAGCTGGTTGTGCTGGCCGGGCACGGTCAGGCTCGGCGCCGAAACGAACCGCGGCCAGGGTTCGTCGGGGGCCAGCTCGAACACCTCGGTACGGACCGTGTGCCCGGGGCCGAAGTACGGCGACGCGACGGCGAATCCCTGGTGATGATGGATGATCGCATCGGCGGTCGAGGACTGGTGGAACGCGACGATGTTGGCCTTGCTCGTGGCGTAATGGCTGAATCCGGCGTGCCAGTCGGTGTGGTTCTCGGAGAGGTTCGTGAGCACGGCGATGCTCGGCGACCAGCCTGGTGCGCTGGGGTATCCGACGCCATCTCCCAGCCAATGCAGCATGAAACTGGAGAGCTCGAGCACGACCCAGTCGTCTGCGCCGATCTCCGCGAGCGATTCCAGCAGCGAGCCGCCGATGTTCCCTCCCAGGTACACGGCCCGCCCCAGGTCACGGAAAATGTGCGCAATCATCGCCGTCGTCGTCGACTTGCCCGCGCTGCCGGTCACGCCGATGGTCCGCGCCCTCGAAGGAAGACACTCCACCAGCAGGCGGATCTCCGTCGTCACCGGCACCTTCGCGGCCTCGGCGGCGCGAAGGAACCGGTTCGCCCAGGGCTTGGGCACGGCCGGGCTGGCAACGACCAGGTCGCGCGTCGTGAAGTCGCTCACGTTGTGCTCGCCCAGCCTGAGTGCAACCGCGCCCGAATCGATCAGGTCCTGGATCCTGGCGACGGAGTCCGTCAGGTCCTCGGCCTTGGCCAGGTCGGTGACCAGCACGTCGCACCCCTGCGATACGAGCCAGCGGGCCACCCCGATCCCGCCGCCGAAGCGGCCAAGACCCATGACGGTGACGCGTTTGCCGGAGAGGTCGGGCATGGGCACTGCAGGGAAGGGCGGGCGAACGGACTGAGATGCCGGGGATCCAGATACTTCGACCGGATGCGGCTGCTGAGGATAGGTCCTCGCACGCCATCTTCGCGCACCATCGATGAGCGGCGAGATCCATCCGCAAGAGCCAAACGGGTGCTTGCCACGTTCTGCAGAACCTGGCCGCTCTCCCCTACACTCGCGCCCATGCCCGATCGCTTCACCAGGCTGCCGCGGTCGCTGGCGAGCCGGACGCGATGGGAGAGGCTCGGTCCGCCGGAGGAGGGGGCCGGAGGGGGGGGCATACCGGCGATGCTCGCTCATCCTGACTGGCGCACTCCCACCCCGCTGGTCATCTGGATGCATGGGCGGACCGCCCACAAGGAGCTCGATTCCGGCCGGTATCTCCGCTGGCTCCGAGCCGGCATGGCCGCGTGCGCCATCGATCTCCCCGGCCATGGCGAGCGGGCCGACCCCGCCATGCAGACGGAGGCGAGCACGCTCCGCCTCACGGAGCAGGCCGTGGCCGAGATCGACCGGGTTGTCGCGTCGCTGGGCGATGCCCGGTTCGGCGGGGCGTTCGACACAGCCAGGATGGGCCTGGGCGGGATGTCGGCCGGCGGGATGGTCGCCCTCAGGCGGCTCTGCGATCCGCACCCGTTCGTCTGCGCCTCGGTCGAGGCTACCACCGGATCGTTCGAGCACATGCCGCGCTACATCACCTGGCACGGCGCGGACCTCGTCGGGGCGATGGACCCTCTCCGCCACATTTCCACCTGGCGTCCGATCCCGCTGCTGGCGCTGCACTCCGAGGCCGATCAATGGGTGCCGGTCGGCGGCATCAGGGCCTTCACGCAGGCCCTCGTCCGCCATTACGCCGCCGCCGGGGCCGATCCGGCGTTGATCGCTCTCCACACCTGGGAATCCACTGGCGCTCCCCACGAGCACCTGGGGTTCGGGCGTGTCTCGAACGACGCCAAGAACATGCAGACGGCGTTCTTCCTGCGGCACCTGGGCCCCGGAGTTCCGGCGAATCTCGAGTAACGGTTCCCTGTTCCGGTTCCACGTCCACGCCTTCACACATTGCTGCGCCACCCAGATTCGACTACCCTTGAGGTTCAGCCGCGGGCCGCGGGTTGGGGCGATTCCGGAGAATCACGATGGTGCGCAGACTTGCCGCGGTGACGGCCTCATTCGCGGTGCTTCTGGGGCTGGCCGTCTCGGCCGTGCAAGCCCGGGCGGGCTGGGCGCCGCCGACCGACGACGAGGTCGCGGCGGCGGTGAAGACCTTCTCGGAGAAGATGCTCGCCGCCCGCTCGGCCGGCTCGCCCGCCACGCCCGAGCTGATGGCCAGAACCGCCGACGAGGCCATCGGCGGTATGGATATCTCGGCGATGAGCGGCGTGCAGATCAACACGCTCATCCAGGGGCGGCTTCTCCCGCTCGCGGGCAAGGCGCCGGCGTTCCTGGCCCGGCTGGGCGAGCTCGCCAAGGCGACCGACGCCGCGGGCGCCGAGGCCGCGGTCATGCGCCTCTACTTCCTCCGCCTGGATTCCGAGGATCCATCGAAGGACGTCCAGGCGATCGCAGCCAAGCACGCGGAGATGCTCCGCACGGCGCTCCGCCATCCGTCGCTCCAACGGGCGCTCCAGCAGGGCAAAGGCGGGACCATCTTCGCGTCGATGCGCGCGGCCAACCCCCTGGCGACCGAACAGGTCCTGCCCGACATCCTCGCGCTGGACAAGGTGCTCACGACCGACATGCCCGCGCAGGTCGCCCTTTCCGCACCGTTGATGATGGACACGCTGCTCGCGGTCGGCAAGCAGGACGAAACTGCCCGCGCCGCGCGCGAGCCCCTGAGGGTGAGGCTCCTCGAGTTGATCCGGGCGGCGAAGACCAAGGCGGACGCCGAGGCCGCAGCCGCGAAGACCGAGGTCGATAAGAACGCTGGCGACGAGGCGCTCGCCCGCGCCGCGACCGAGACGGCTCGCACCGCCGAGAACCTGGCCCGCGCGGAGAAGAAGGTCGACGGCCCGTTCATGAGGGGCACCCTTGTCGGCGGGCCGGCCCCCAACCTCGACTTCATCTGGTCCAACACCAACCCGCCAATCAAGACCTTGGCCGACCTGAAGGGCAAGGTCGTCGTGCTGGACTTCTGGGCCACGTGGTGCGGCCCGTGCGTCGGCAGCTTCCCCGACGTCGCCAAGCTCCAGGCGCACTACGACGGGTACCCGGTGGTCATCCTCGGCGTCACGAGCATCCAAGGGTCTCACACCGACGCCAGCGGTCAGCGCACCGAGCTCAAGGGCCAGCCCGAGAAGGAAGTCGAGCTCATGACCCCCTACATCAAGGACAAGGGCATTACCTGGACTATCGCGTTCAGCAAGCAGGAGGTCTTCAACCCCGAGTACGGGATCACCGGCATCCCACACGTGGCACTCCTGGACGCCAAGGGCGTCGTCCGCTACCGCGGCCTGCACCCCAACTCCAAGTGGACATCCTTCGAGGAGAAAGTCGAGAAGATCGACGGGCTGCTGAAGGAAGCCGGGCTGCCCACGCCCCCGCCCCTGCCGCCGAAGGAAGACAAGAAGGACGACCAGCCCAAGGGGGGTTGAGTCGAGGCACCTTCCTCTAGAATCTCGAGCGAGTCCAAGGGCCGATGCACACGCATCGGCCCTGTTCGTGCTCGTCGAGAGAGTCCGCCCCTCGTCCCGTCGCACTTGCGGTATCGTGGACCGCCATGCTTGATCGCCTCAACCCCTTCCGCTCGCTCCCCAACGCCCGCGAGGTCTGGGCCTGGGGCATGTACGACCTGGCGAACCAGTCGTTCCAGCTCCTCATCAACACGCTCCTGTTCAGCCTCTTCGTCCAGTCCGTGATCGTCGGCGACCCGGCCAAGGGTGACCGGTTCTGGTCGTACCTCGGCGGCGCGAACCTCGTGGCGGTGGTCCTGCTCTCCCCCTTCGCGGGCGCGCTCGCCGACGCCAAAGCGTGGAAGCGCCGGCTCCTGCTCGGCACCGGCGTCGTGTGCGCCGCGCTGACCTGCTCGCTGGCGCTCCTGCAGCCCGGCCAGCTCTGGCTCACCGCACTCCTTTACCTGCCCGCCGCCATCGCGTGCGGCCTGGGCGAGAACTTCCTCGCCTCCTTTCTGCCGGGAATCTCCACGCCCGCCAATGTCGGATTCGTTTCTGCGCTGGGATGGACGATGAGCTACGTCGGAGCGCTCGTGCTCCTGGCGATCACCGGCGCGGCGGTTTATTGGCTGGGCTGGACGGTCGAAGCGGGCGCGCGAACGCTGTTCGTCTTTTCCGGCGTCTGGTTCTTCCTCGGCATGGTCCCGAGCATGCTCTTCCTCCGCGAGCGGGCAACCCCCGCGCCGGTCACCGGCCACGTCGTACCGGAGACGTTCCGGCGTCTGGTGCGGAGCGCTCGCGAAACCAGCCGCTTCCGTCAGCTCGCACGTTTCTTCGTCGCGTTCTTCGTCTATAGCACGGCGACGATGGCCGTCATCTACTTCCTCGGGCTGATCGGCAAGAATCTGGGGTTCCAACTCCCGCAACTCATCCTTTTCGCCCTGACAATCGCCGTCGCGGCCGGCCTCGCCTCGGGCGCGACCGCGAAGTTCCAGGACCGGCTCGGCCACCGTCGGACCATTTCCGTCTTCCTCCTGGCGTGGGTCGTCAGCACCTCGGGAATGGCCCTCTACCAGATCTTCTCGGCACCATCCTGGACGTTCTGGCCGCTCTCGGCGCTCGTTGGCGTGGCCCTCGGCGGGCTCGGCACCTCCAGCCGCGCGCTGGTGGGCGCCTTCACCCCGGCCGACCGCGCGGCCGAGTTCTTCGGCCTTTGGGGGATGACCTACAAGCTCGCCGGCGTGGCCGGCGTGATCAGCTTCGGCCAAGTGACCACCGCATTCACCACCCGACGGACAGGCCAGATCGTCGGGCTGTTCATGCTCGCGGCGCTCTTCTTCATCGGCTTCCTTCTTCTTCGCCTCGTCGATGAGGACGAGGGCCAGCGCGCGGCCCACGACCAGTCGACGGAGACCACACCCGCATCGCCGCCGGGGCCGTCCTGACCCGCTTGGACAGCGCCGAGCGCGGCCGGCGCTACCCTTGCCCGATGCCCCTTGGACCACCCGTGACTTCTGCCGTCCCTGATTCCCGCGGTCGCTTCGGCGCCTACGGCGGCACCTACGTCCCCGAGACGCTCGTCGCCGCGCTCCACCAGCTCCGGGGCGTCTACGAGTCCGTCCGCAATGACCCCGCCTTCTGGTCCGAGCTCGAGGAACTCCTCCGCCGATTCGTGGGCCGCCCCACACCCCTTTACCTGGCTGCACGCCTCACCGAGCACACCCGCGCCTCCGCCGGCCGCGGCCACGGCGCCTCCATCTGGCTCAAGCGCGAGGACCTTGCCCACACGGGCGCCCACAAGATCAACAACACCCTCGGCCAGGCTCTGCTCGCCAAGCGCATGGGCAAGTCCCGTGTCATCGCCGAAACGGGCGCCGGCCAGCACGGCGTTGCGACCGCCACCGCCGCGGCCCACTTCGGCCTCAAGTGCGACGTGTACATGGGCACCGAGGACGTTCGGCGCCAGCGCCTCAATGTCGTGCGCATGCGTCTGCTCGGGGCCCGCGTCGTCGAGGTCGATTCCGGCTCCCGCACGCTCAAGGACGCGACCAACGAGGCCATGCGCGACTGGATGGCCTCGGTCGAGCGCACGCACTACATCCTCGGCTCCGTCGTCGGGCCCCATCCATTCCCCATGATCGTCCGGGACTTCCAATCCGTCATCGGCAAGGAGGCGCGCGAGCAGTGCCGGGAGAGCTTCGGCAGGCTCCCCGATGCGATCGTTGCCTGCGTCGGCGGTGGCTCCAACGCCGCGGGCATCTTCTACCCGTTCGTTGATGATCCTTCGGTCCGGCTCGTCGGCGTAGAGGCGGGCGGTGCAGGCGACGCCCCCGGCCAGCACGCCGCTTCGCTTGGGCGCGGCTCCCCCGGCGTCCTCCACGGCTCGATGAGCTATGTCCTGCAGGACCGGCACGGCCAGACGGCCAATGTCCATTCCTGCTCGGCGGGCCTGGACTACCCCGGCGTCGGCCCGGAGCACTCGTACTGGAAGGACGCCGGGCGCGTCCGCTATGTTTCCGTGCGCGACCTGCAGGCCCTCGACGCCTTCACCCTTCTCGGCCGCACCGAAGGGATCATCCCCGCGCTCGAATCGGCCCACGCCGTGTCGCACGCCGTGGCGATGGCGGCGAAGATGCCGCGCGAGGCCCACCTGGTCGTCAATCTCTCCGGTCGGGGCGACAAGGACGTAGACGAGGCCACGAGATTGCTGGGAGACCGGGCGCCACCACAGAGCTGATCGTCTCTTCATCCCGCCAGCGAGAGAGGGTTAGCCGCTCGAATCACTCGACCGGCCACGGTGTGCGGTGCCGGAAGAAGAGCCGGTGTATCCCCTCGGCGCACCAGATGATCGCCTCCGCCAGCGTGTGCAGCCGGAGCTGCATCCGCAGCCGCTTCAAGGCCGAATCGTCGGGCTCGGCACGCAGAGCCTGACGCACCCAGTACCTAGCCCGCGTCCATTGACGCAGGTGCACGTACGCCACCGACATATTGTACATCGCCGGCACGTGCTTGGGGTCCAGCCGCAGCACGTCGCGGCTGGTATCGATCCCCGCGTCGCGATCACCCATGTGGAAGCACGCGACGGCGAGCTGGTGCAGCGCCTGGGCGTTCCCCGGGCGCCTGGCGACGACCAGGCCAAAGATCCGCCGGGCCTCCACCGGCATCTTGGCGTCCAGCAGCAGCGATCCCAGCTCCTCCAGATCCTCCACCGTGAACCGCTCCGGGCGGGCCTGCTGGTCGGCGATGTCGGCGATGAGCAGGTCCCGCGCGGCACCATGATCGGCCTGCCCCCCCCGATCGATCAGCAGCCGCGCAACCCGGCGCCTCGCCCCTGTAAAGTCCGGGTCCAGGCGCAGCACCACGTCGTACTGCGTCATCGCCTCATCTCCGAGGCCCTGCCGCTCGGCCAGATCGCCCAGGTAATAGTGTGCCGTGGGGTTATCCGGCTCCAGCTCCAGCACCCGCCGGAACTTCTCCCCCGCCTCCCCCAGCCGGTTCATGTCCACCAGCAGGCACCCGAGGTCCAGCAGCGTGTCGATATCCCCCGGATCCTCGCGCAGCTCGCGCAGGTAGAGCTGCCGGGCCCGCTCCATCCGCCCGGTTGCGGCGTACGCCTCGGCCAGGCGGGAGTGCACACGCGGCAGAGTCGGGTCAAGCTGGGCCGCCTCACGGAGGCACCAGACCGCCTTGTCGTGCAGGCCGCGGTCCAGGAGCGAGTCGGCCAGGCACGCGTACGCCAGAGCGTCCTTGGGGTTGATCTGCTGGGCCATGTAGAACATGACCTCCGCCTGGTCGTGGTCGCCCAGGCGTGCGTAGGCCTCAATTCGATGGATGAGCGGCGTCGCGTCGACCGGATCGAGCTTCTGTGCCTCCTCGAACCAGCCGATCGCGTCCCTGGGCTGCTCGGCCCGGAGCGAGTTGATCCCCGCCAGCATCACCGGCTGCGGATCCCCCGGCTCCAGCTCGTGCGCGCTCCGAAAGGCCGCCACCGCGTCGGAGTACCGCCCCGCGGCCTCGAGCGTCAAGCCCAGGTTGAAGTGCCACTCCGACCGGTAAGGGTTGAGCGAAAGGGCCTCACGCAGCTCTGACTCGGCCTCGTCCCACCGCCCGGCCTCGTAGTGCTCGTGCGCCCGATCGATATGACGCTCGGCATCAAACCAGTCATTCATGCCTTGGCCGCCTGCGCTGGGCGCTGGGCCGGCGTGGGTCGCCGGCGACGGGTCGATTCTATTCGCCGGGCCCCCTGCCTTCTACGTCCCGGACCTAGCATCGTCTTTCGGCACACAGGGCACACAGGGCACGAAATTCCGATCAAGAAACCGCCCCGGGCGTATTGGCATCATCGGCAGCGTCCCCGGGAACACACGATGCGCGACCGCATACCGGGAAAGCTCGTTTCCTTCGCTGCCGCCGGGGCCGTTGCCGCACTCGGCTGCGCCCTCAGTGAGAGCTCGGCATCGGGCGCCCAACCAACCCCTCGCTTCCTTCCTGCCGAACACGCCCCCGCCTCCCCGACCACGCATGCCGACGATCTTGTGATTCTCCGCGACATCAAGGCGGACCCCGCGGCCCGCTCCGCGGCCTGCCGCCGGCTCCTCGCGGCCCTCGACGACGCGACGCAGAAGAACCTTTCGGCCCTTCTGTCGCCGGCCGCCGAGCCGACGTCCACACAGGACCTGATCATCCGCGAGATGGAGGCCTCTCCCTTCGGGCCCGGATGGGTCCTCCAGCCGCTCTCTGACCTTCTCCGATCGTCGCCTTCCGAGCGCAAATCCGCGATCCTTCGCGCCTGCGGGTCGATCCGCACACGCGAATCCGTCCGCCTGTTGCTGACCTTCACCACCGCCGACACCTCGCCGGGTCTCCGTGACGCCGCCTTCACGTCCCTGGCACGCCTGACCGGTCGTGCCGACCTGGGGTCCGCCGAGGACGCCTGGACCCGATGGTTCAGCGCCGTGCAATGGCTTCCCGAGCATGAGTGGCGTCGCACGCTCGCCGAGGGCCTGGCTCAGCGCGCCGACGACCTCGCCGCCGAGCGAGCCAGCGCCCTTCACCGTCTGGTCGAGAGCGAACGCCAGCGCAGCATCGATGCCGCGACGTCCCAGGAGCGCTCCGCTATTCTCGCGTCGCTTCTGACCGACGATTACCCCGAGCTCCGCCGCCTGGGTATCGAACTGGCCAACCGCGAGCTCGCCAATGCCCGCACCCTTTCCGGGGCCGTCGGCGTCGCCGCCCTGGTTCTGCTGTCCGACCCGTCCCCTGAGTTCCGCCTCGCCAGCGCCGGGCTTATCGATCGCCTGGTTCCCCCGGGCGCGGGGCAGGCCGCGGCTGAGGCGTTGGTCCGTGAGACCGAGCCTCTCGTCGCCGCGGCCCTTCTTCGCCAGGTCCAGCGCTCCCCCATCACCAGTACCCGCCAGACCATCCTCCATTGGCTTGAATCGTCCGGGCCCGCGCTTACGCCCGCCATCGACGCCACCGCCGCCCTCCTCGCCGCCGGCCTGCTTAACTCGCCGCAGGACCGGCAGGCCGTTCTCGCGGTCGTTCGCGCGATCCCGCCGGCCGAGCTCCCACCCGGCGGCCTCCGCCTGCTGCTGGAACTCGGTGACGACAAGGACCGCGCGGCCGTCGCGTTGCTGCTCTCCTCCCCCGACTCGGTGGTCCGCCTCCGGACCGCCCAGGCCGTCTCAAGTCAAACCGAACTGATCGACGAGATCGTCGCGGCCGCTCGATCTGACACTGCCCTCTACGCCCCGGCGACTGCGGCCATCACCCGATTCAGACCGAACCCGGCCGGCTTCCGGTCCCTGGCCGAGCTGCCCGCGCCCACCCCCGAGGCCCGCACGGCCGCCCTGGTCGCCTTCGCGGAGAAACTCTCCGACGGCGAGATCATCTCCGTTACATCCAAGGTCGCCGACCCCGCCCTGCGCGAGCTCCTGCTCGCGCGTTTCGCCATCAAGTCCCTCGGGCCGCGGTTCGGTCCTGACCACGTCGGTGGTACCCTTCCCGGCCGCTTCTGGCTGTCGGCCAGCGAGCTCGACAACTTCCCCACGGTGGCCGGCATGCTGCGCCTGGCACGAACCCGCTTGGAGGTTCACAAGCCCGCGGGCGCTCTCACGCTGCTGGACGCGCTCGAACCCGTCGCCGATCAGATCGACCCTCGCCTTCTCACATCGCTGCGCGTCGAGGCCCTGATCTGTGTGAACCGCCTCGCCGAGGCCGAGTCGATGGACTCGCCCTTGGCCGACTGGCTCGATGGTCTGGCCCTCTCCACAGACCTCCCTCACGCGCCGGCCATCCTCCGGGCCATCGACGATCGCTTTGAAAGCCTCACGCCGGTCCAGTCCGAGCGTCTGGAGGCACTCCGTGCGAAGGTCGAGGAGACGTCTAGAAGAACTAGCGGCGGCGCGGATCAAGCGCCTCCGGAGAAGCCCGGCGACCGGTGACGATCGCCTGTGCCTACCGGCGCGACAATCCCAGCCGCTCCAGCACCGACCGCCGGGTCATGACTCTCGCACCCTCGCTCGGCGCTGAACGGAACGGGAGCGCTTCCATGGCCTCCCGAGCGCTGGCGAAACCGCCAGTCGCGTCAAGCCCGGTGTTGAACCACCAGTCCCAGCGCGGATCCAGCCGCTTCACGAGCCGCCCGGCCGGGATCATCGGCTCCTCAGCCCGCAGCCCGGTGATGAGCTGGTACCCCATCTCCACCACGGACCGCACCTCGTCCCGCTCGAGTTCCGAGTTCCCTTGCGTCAGTCCCCGGAGTTGCCTGCCCAGCCCGTACAGCTCGATGAGCAGCGATCCGTGCCGGTCGATCAACACATCGCCCATCGTCACCGGGCCGTGATGCAGCCGCCGCGAGTGCGTGTACTCGCACGTCTCCAAGAGTTGAACCACGGCCCGCTCGGCCTCGTGGACGGCCATCGAGCCCCCCTTCTGCTTCAGCAACCGCTCCACGCTCAGCACCCCGTCCACATCGCCCGTGAAGGGGGTGACCACCCACGCCGCGCCGCCGACGTCGAGGGAAAACTGTTCGATCTTCAGGAGGTGTGCGTGCGGGAGTTTCTCAACCGTCTGGACGGCGGAAAGGAACCGCCGCTTTTCCGATTTGTCGTGGCATATAGGGAACCGGTATACCACGTGGCTGGACTGGCTCACCTCGTGAAGTGCCAGCCACCGCGCCGCCAACGGCATATGGCCCAGTGGCCTTACCAACGCGTAGGGCCCGAGCTGCGGTCGCTGTGTTGTCTCGACCATCCGGTGAATCCTCGCTCGCCAAGTAAACGGCCGCCACGGCCATCCGCCGGCGAGCATGATCGACGAATCGTTTGGCCGACCTCCCACGGTGCCGTCCGCCAGAATCAGGCATGACGTAGCGTCGATCAAGCCAACTTGAGAGGCCAAGTGTAGCCGACCCCCCACCGAATCGGCAACGGCCTCCCTCTCAAAGACCAAACATTCTTGGCACACGGAGCCCCCGCCGTGCCCAGCTCAACTGTATCTTCGGTTGCCGGCACCCCGAAGCCTTCACAAAGCGTGCCGGCCGCTCTGTCGAGGCCGTGGGGTTGTCGAGACGGCCGCGCCGTTCGCGCCGCGAGTCTCCAGAGTTGTTCTCGCCTATACGATGCAGGACAACCGCCGGAGCCTTCCAGATGACCACTGCCGCCACGCGTCCCTCCACCGCCGTCCAGACTTCGTCCGATCCCTTGCAGCTCATCGATGTCGACCATGTCCGGTTCTACGTCGGCAACGCCAAGCAGGCGGCGTTCTTCTATGCCAACTGCTTCGGATTCCAGATCGATCAGGTCGCCGACCTCACGACCGGCTCGCGAGACGCCGCTCATTACCTCCTCAGCCAGGGCAACATCCGCCTCCTCCTAACCACCGGACTCACCGCCGATCATCCAGCTGCGATGGAGTGTGCCATCTACGGCGACGGTGTGAAGGACGCCGCCTTCACGGTCTTCGACGCCCAGAGATCCTGGGAACGGGCCGTGGCCAACGGCGCCGTCTCCGGCGCCGAACCCCGGACCGTCGCCGACAAGCACGGCACGATCACCACCGCCTCGATCCGAACCTACGGGCGCTGCGTGCACACCTTCGTCTCCCGAACGGGCGGGTACGAGCTCAGCAAGATCAAGCAGGGCGCCCTCTTCGCCCCCCTCTTCAAGAAGGTCGAGGGCCTCTCCGTCAACGAGTTCAACAAGGCCAACCCCTGCGGCCTCAAGTTCGTCGACCATCTCGTGGGCAACGTCGAGCTCGGCAAGATGAACCACTGGGTCCGCTGGTACGAGGATGTCCTCGAGTTCAAGCTCTTCAAGCATTTCGACGACAAGGACATCTCGACCGAGTACTCCGCCCTCATGTCCAAGGTCATGGCCTCTGGTTCCGGCCTCATCAAGATGCCGATCAACGAGCCGGCCGAGGGCAAGAAGAAGTCCCAGATCGAGGAGTACCTCGACTGGCACCACCACACGCCCGGCGTCCAGCACCTGGCGCTCCGGACCGACGACGAGCTCTCCTCGATCGCCGCGCTGCGTGCCCGCGGCGTCGATTTCCTGGTGCTCCCCGACACCTATTACGACATCGTCTGGGACCGCGTCAACAAGATGCTCACCGCCAACGGCCACCAACCGGTGCGGGAGGACCACGAGAAGATCAAGAAGCTCGGGATCCTCGTAGACGCCGACGACGAGGGGTACCTTCTTCAGCTCTTCACCAAGCCCCTCCAGGACCGCCCGACCCTCTTCTTCGAGATCATCTGCAGGCGCGGCTCGCAGTCCTTCGGCAAGGGCAACTTCAAGGCCCTTTTCGAGGCGCTGGAGATCGAGCAGGACAAGCGCGGGAATCTGTGAACGCCTTCGATGCCGACCCGAACCAACCGATCGCGTGAGCCCGGCTGCGTTTGATCGGCGGGCCAATCGAGGAATCCGTCGACCGGACACCGTCGGGAACAAGTGGACCTCAAGGGCGTTTGATCGGTTGACGGCGTCTGATCAACTGATAGACTTGTCGCGTCGGGGCGTTCTGTC
The DNA here is from genome assembly GCA_041485385.1 of Phycisphaerae bacterium. Lineage (GTDB taxonomy): Bacteria > Planctomycetota > Phycisphaerae > Phycisphaerales > UBA1924 > JBGPJM01. The sequence goes on from JBGPJM010000010.1 coordinate 20,664, forward strand.
CCGTTCGTCAGCGTCTCCAGTACGAGATACCAGACCGACTTGCTCGCCAACGAGGCGGCGCGAGCGTCGAAGGGGCATACCTTCGGCCCTGCTCGTTGCGGTGGGAGGCCATCATGCGAATCCTTCAGCCGGAGGTTTCGACGCGGCCGATCGATGGGGCCCAGGCTCTCAACGGGCCTTGCTCGTTCGAGTTGCCGTTCCGAGCACGCCGTCCCGCCAGAGTAATCACCGTGCTCTGCGCGATGCTCGCGGCGGGTTCTTTGGCCTCCAGCGCAACCGGTCAACCATGTGGAACCGTTGAGTGGAGCGAGGCCTCGGGCCTGCTTGGCCGGTTTGGCCATGCCATGGCGTTCGATCCTGTTCGGGGTCGAACCGTCCTCTTCGGGGGACAAGCCGGCAGCGACCACCCAGGCGAGACCTGGGAGTGGGATGGTTCCCGTTGGTTTCGTGTGGCCACCTCCGGTCCAGCGGGCCCCTCCTCCGCAATGGCGTTCGACGCCGCCCGCGCCAAGATCGTGCTGTTCGCTGGTGGCGGGCCGTACGGAGAGACCTGGGAGTGGGACGGCGGATCGTGGACTCGGGTCGCGACCACGGGGCCGTTGGCTCGGAGCGGGCACGCCATGGCCTACGACGAGTCCCGCAACAGAGTCGTGCTTTTCGGTGGGGCCAACGGCTTTCCCAGCGCCGCCCGCGCAGACACCTGGGAGTGGGACGGAACGTCCTGGTATCCCGTTCGGATAGCCGCGCCGCCACGCCGCCTGAATCACACCATGGCGTACGACGCGGCCCGTCGTCGCGTCGTCCTATTCGGTGGCCAGGATGAGATGGCGAGCCTGTTCGACGACACTTGGGAGTTCGACGGCCACGCTTGGACGCGCGACGTCGTTCCGGGGCCCTCGCCGCGGGCCAGGCACGCGATGGCATACGACGCAGCCCGGCAAAGAGTCGTGCTGTTCGGCGGCTTTGCCGGCGGCGTGAGCGAGCCCGACACTTGGGAATGGGACGGCGCGGCCTGGAATCGAGAGTTGGCCACGGGTCCACCTCGAAGAGAGATGGCCGCGATGGTCTATGACTCCGTGCGTGCCCGGACCGTGATCTTCGGAGGCGCAGGCATGAACGGTCCACTCCCCCTCGGGGACACCTGGGAGTGGGACGGCGTTGAATGGAGGCAGCGGGACGATCGGCACCCGCAGCTCCGTCTGCACGCAGCGATGGCATTCGATTCAACGCGCGGTCGAGTCGTGCTGTTCGGCGGGACGAGCGGCGCAGGTGACCCGGTTCTGGGAGATACCTGGGAGTGGGACGGGACAGAGTGGAGTCTCGCGGCAACGGACGGACCAGCGCCGAGAGAGCAACACACCGTGGCCTTCGACTCCTCTCGCGACCGGACTGTGCTCTTCGGCGGACGCAGCGGCAGCACGATCTTCCGCGACACGTGGGAATGGGACGGCCATCACTGGATCCAGACCGCCAGCATCGGTCCATCCCCTCGGTCGAACGCCGCCAGCGCCTTTGATCAGGCTCGGGCCCGTGTCGTCCTCTTCGGCGGACAGCTTGGTTCAACAAGTCTTCGTGACACTTGGGAGTGGGACGGGGCAGATTGGACCCTCGTTGCACAGGACGGCCCGTCTGCACGCTATGGTCATGCCATGGTCTACGACGCGGCTCTGGCCGCCACCGTTGTTTTCGGTGGAACCGGAAACGCCGATCTTCAGGACACATGGTCATGGGACGGGGTCACCTGGACCCCTCTCGCGAACACGGGACCGTCCGTCCGCTACTTTCACGCGATGTCGTACGACAGCACGCGCCAGCGTATCGTCGTCTTCGGCGGGCGGAACAGCGTCGGCTGGTACCGGGCCGACACGTGGGAATGGGATGGGCTCGGGTGGGCGCAGGCGGGGACCACAGGGCCACATGCACGGATCGGCCACTCGACGGCCTACGACTCGGTGCACCAGCAGACCGTCATGTTCAGCGGAAGCTGGGGCGCGCCCGATACGTGGATCTGGGGAACTCGCACCGCTCCGACCATCACCGCCCAGCCCGCCGCCGCCCGCGGCTGTCCCGGCGGAACGGCCGTCTTCTTTGTTCGCGCCACCGGTGCGGAGCCGCTGACGTTCCAGTGGCGAAGGGGCGCCGCCGACATCCCGGTGCGACATTCGCCGCTCTTACCCTCTCGGATCTCTCCGCCACCGACGCCGGCATCTACGACGTCGTCGTCAGCAACGCCTGTGGCAGCGTGACCAGCGATGCCGCCGCCCTCACACTGTGCCTCGCGGACTTCGACTGTTCGGGCGAGCTCGGCTCCCAGGACTTCTTCGATTTCGTGAACGCCTTCCTCGCCGCCGATCCCCGCGCCGATCTTGACGGTTCCGGTGCCGTCGAAAGCCATGATTTCTTCGTGTTCCTCGATTCGTTCTTTGCCGGCTGCACGTAAGCACTGCGTGGGACCCACCGGAACGTACTGAGGATGCCACGGATGGGTTTCCCCGCCGCGTGAGGTAGACTTTATCATCACCCAGGCCCTTGCGGGCGTGCACAACCCCGGAGATCCACCGTGTTCCGAGCCCCTTTCCGTCGCTTCGCGTATCGCGCCGTGGTGGTATCGGCCATCGCCGCCGCCGCCACCATCCTCCCCGGCTCCTCCGTCGCCACCCGCCGAGCCTGGATGACCTACGCCGGAACCGCCCAGCACGACGCGCAGGCCCCCGTCCGATCGCAGCACATTTACGGGATCCTCTGGTCCACACCCGTCGACCTGCAGCCCCAATACTCCGGCACCATCCTGTACATCCATTACGGCTCGCCCCTGGTCACTCTCGCCAACACGGTGATCGTCACGGTCAAGACCGGCCAGTACGACGGCTTCCGCGTCGAAGGCCGCAGGGCCACCAACGGCGGCCTTCTTTGGGCCCAGGCGACGGACTACTCACTTCCCTATCACGGTTGGGTGCCGCCCTGTGGTCCCACGCTGACGCCCAGCAACACCGTTGTCGTCCCCGCGGCCGGCGGCACGGTCTTGGTGATCTCCAACCCTGACTCCACCTCCCCGACGGTCACTCGCGCCGCCTTCTTCGGCATCGGCGCCTATGACGCGAACCCCGGCGCTTTCGACTCAGCCGTCCGCATCTCCACGCCCATCACCTGCGACCGCCTCGGCAACCTCTACTTCGGCTTCGTGGTCACGGACGTCAACCCGGCCAATCTTACCAGCGGCCTTGCTCGGATCTCCGCTGGCGGTGTCGGTTCATGGACCACCGCCTCCGCCGCCGCGAACGACCCCGCCATCCGCAAGGTGGTCTACAACTGCACCCCGGCCCTCAGTCGCGACAACTCCACCGTCTACGTCGCGGTCAACGAGAACGACTGGCCGGGCTTTGGCGCGGGCTATCTCGTCGGCGTGAACAGCCAGACGCTGGCCCCCATCTCCCGCGTCCGCGTGAAGGATGTGCTCTACCCCGACAACGACGCGATCCTCCCGGACGACGGCACCGCCGCGCCGACCGTCGGTCCCGATGGCGACGTCTATCTTGGTGTTCTGGAGAACCCGTTCGGCTACAACCATTTGCGCGGCTGGATGCTCCATTTCAACTCCGCCCTCACTCAGACTCTCATCCCGGGCGCCTTCGGATGGGACGATGCCGCCTCGATCGTTCCTCCCAACGCCGTCCCCTCCTACCACGGCTCCTCGCCGTACCTTCTCCTCACCAAATACAACAACTACGCCGAAGGCGGCGGTGATGGCGTGAACAAGATCGCCGTGCTCGATCCCCGTGCCTCGATGATCGACCCGATCTCCGGCGCCTCGGTCATGCAGGAGATCCTCACCATCGCGGGCCCAACCCCCGACCCCGGGAACCGATCTCCCGATCGCCCGGACGCCGTCCGCGAATGGTGCATCAATACCGCCGCCGTCGACTATCTCGGCAAGTGCGCGCTGGTCAACAACGAGGACGGCGTCCTCTATCGCTGGGACTTCACCACCAACACGCTGTCGGAATCCGTTGTCCTCACCCCCGGCATCGGCGAGGCCTACACGCCCACCATCGTCGGTCCCGATGGAACGGTGTACGCCATCAACAACGCCACGCTCTTCGCTGTGGGCAACGTGAACTGAGGCGATAGAGCCGCCCACCGGGCTCATGCGCCACGGCCCTCTCTCCGGGCATTCACCCCTATTCTTCGCCATGCTCCCGATCGTGATCATCGGCGCCGGCCCCGCGGGGTCCGCCGCCGCTGCCTGCCTTGCGCGATCGGGCCACCGGGTCATTCTCGCCGAGGCCAAGACGTTCCCCCGCGCCAAGGTCTGCGGCGAGTTCGTCTCCCCCGCCGCCACGGCCCTTCTCGAATCGCTCGTCGCGCCGTCCGACCTCCTGACCGCCGGTGCGCGGCGAATCGAGAGTCTTTCCATCGAGCTCCAAGCTCGGCGGTGTGATTGGCGTCTCCCCGCCCCCGCCTGGGCCCTCAGCCGCGCGACTCTCGACACGCTCCTCCTGAGCAATGCCCGGCGCGCCGGCGTCACCCTGCTGCAGCCTGTACGCGTCACCCGGGTCGACTACGGCGCGGCGAACGCGCCGCTCGCCGTTGTCCTTGCGGATTCCGAACCGATCCACGCTGCCCTGGTGATCCACGCCGACGGCTCCGGTCGGCTGGACCCCGCCGGACCGGTCCCCGCCCGTGAAGGTGTCCTTGCCCTCAAGTGTCACTTCACGCCCGCCGATCCCCTTCGTGGCCTCCGCATGCGCTCCGCACACGGAGCCTACGTCGGCACCGTCCAGGTCGAAGGACCACTTGCGACGTGCGCTCTGGTCGCCCGCGCCGGCCTGCTCGCGCCGGCCAGCCGCCGAAACACCGCACCTGGCAAGTTCGGGCTCCCCATCCTACCCGCCACGAGATCGTCTTCCCTCGACACCCGTGCCGACCGCTTGGTCTCCGCGATCTGCCCGGACTTCAAGGCGGATCTCCGCGCCGGCCCCTGGCAAGCCTGCGTCGTCGGTGGTTCAGGCTATGTCACGCCCGGCCACCCGCGCTCCCTCCGCGTCGGCAACGCGGCCGCCGCCGTTGAGCCGGTCGGCGGTGAAGGTATTGGCCTGGCCCTCTGGTCCGGCATCACGCTTGCAGCGATGCTCGCCGATCTCTCGCCTGGCGATGATCTAACCCTCCCCACTCTTTCCGAACTTCACCGCCGTTTCGCCGCGGCGTACCGCGTACGTCTCCGCTCCCGCCTCCCTGCGTGCCGCGCCGCCGCCGAAGTCCTGATGCGCCCCACCCTCGCCAGCGCCCTCTGGCCCGCCCTCGCCATCCCTCGGCTTACCCTCGCGCCCTGGTATGCCCTGACCGGCAAGGCCCTTCGAGGCACCGCAAGCTCAACCACGACCGCTTCGTGAGGAACACGATCGGCCCGGCATCTGGACGCAGGTTCTCTGGTGCCCACTCCTCACCCCCCTCCAAGATCCAGCTTCACGTTGTTCTTCTTGAACGCCTCCATCGCCTTGGCCACGTGCTCGCTCCCGTCCGCTCTCGCCTGCGCGGCGATCCGGTCCGCCATGCCCTTCTGGTAGGCGTTCACGTTGACCCGTCCCCCCGTCAGCCCTTCGTGCGAAGCGAACGCCGCCTCGTACACCTCCGTGTGGAACCGTTTCGCAAGGGTCTCCACGTACTCGTGGGACTTCGCGTCCATCTCCACCGCCGAGACGTCCTGCACGAACTCCGCGAGCAGATCCCGCCCCAGCTTGGCGCGCTCGTTCTGCTTGTAGATCAGCACACCCCCGATCGCCACCGCGCCGAGCACCAGCAGGGCCGCAACTCGCCCGATCAACCCGCCGCCAGTTCCCTTGGCCATCTCCGGCTCCTTTCGTCGCTCACAGGGCTATCGCCGCTCCCTTTTCGATGACGCGCGGCAAGTTCCTCCCCTTCAGGTCCTCCGCCTCCAGCGCCGTCCTCGGGCTGACCTCCAGCACACAGTCCGGCTTCCCGTCCGCCTGCACCGGCACCGATACGCCGACCGCCCGCAGCCACCTCGCCGCCCGCTCCGTTTGGATCTCGCGGCAGCTCTCCACGCTGTCCACGCCCGTCGCGCTCTTGATCGGCGCGAACTCCTCCGCTCGGTCAGTCTCCAGCACCGCTGACCTCGCGCACAGCGGCAGCGCATCGAACACAAACCGCTCCAGCTTCACCGCGTTATCCTCGCTCGGGTTCACCATTTCGCCCGTCCCCGGATCAACGCACGCCACCTTCTTCTCCGCACGGTGGTACGGCAGTTCCAGCGCCCTCTCCGTGCTCACTCGTTCCACGAACTCCACCCCGAGCATGTGCACCGCGATCGAACCCGAAAGAAACCGGAGCGTCCCGTTCTCCAGACGTTGATGCTGCATCTCCCGCGGCAGATCCGAGTACTCGATCACCACCACCCGCCCGTCCACGCCGCAGAAGAGTCCCAGTTTTTCATCCGGGTACGCCTTCGGGATCATCTTGCTCGACATCTCGCCGGACGACTGCCCGCCGGCTCCGGCGTGCAGCCCGATGAACACCGGGTCGACCACCCTCACCAGCGGGTTATCCACCTGGAAATAGCTGAGGTGCTCGACCCCTCGGCGCTTCATGTCCGCGATCGACCCGCTTGTCCACAGCGCCTTGAACGCACCCCCGTGGCCGTCCGGATTCGTCGCCACCTCCCACTTGCTCGCCATCAGCATCTTCCCCGTCCTGATATCCAACGTCGGCATCACCCCCTGCGGAAAGAACACCACGCCCTCCCGCGGCAGGCCGAAGAACCGCCGCTCCTCGAAGAACGCCACCGTCGCCGCGTGATTCAGGGGGCTGGTCATGATGTACCACGGCGGCGGGGCCTTGCCGGTGAACTTCTCCTTCGCCGCGAGGAGCCCCTCGGCAAAGATCTCGAACAGCGGCTTCTTGCTCACAGCCCCCGCCGGGTAGCACCCCTTCGGCCCCTCGTACCCCAACCGGCTCCCCTGCCCCCCCGCCACAGTAAACGCCGCAACCTTGCCCGCCCGCAGCAGCTCCGCACCCCGCGCCCTGGCCCCTGCGCGATCCCACTTCCCCTCCGGCGAGCTCGTGTCCAGCCGGTAGTACGGCGCGGGCCGCACATCCGCGGGCAGTTCGAACCGCGGTTTCTTCTTCACATATTCCTCAACCAGGCGCGGCAACCCCTCCAGATCCAGCGCTGCCAAATATTCGAGGAGCGCCTGCCTCCTCTCCTCGCTGAGTCCGTCGGAAAACCGCAGGACGTGCTCCTGCCCGACGGCCTCCAACCGGCGCGAAACCGCGTTGAAGCTCGCCTCACCACCCACATTCCCGGTCGCGCCCATTGAACCCTCTCCGTCGATACTCTTGTGTATCCGCTCATCCGGCAAGGCACCATCGTACCCGCCGCCCGCCATTTGCCTCACTGCCTTGATGCCTCATTGCCTCGATGACTCGCTTCGTTTCACTTCGCACTTCCCCCATTCGCTCCACACCCATGCGAAACCTCTACACCCACCCCCGCCGCCTCCCCCTCATCGCCCCCTCCATCCTCTCCGCCGACTTCGCGAACATGGGCCAGGAGTGCCGCCAAGTCCTCGACGCGGGGGCCGATTCCCTTCACGTCGACGTGATGGACGGCCACTTTGTCCCGAACCTCACCATGGGGCCCGATATGTGCCGTGCCCTGCGACGGGCCATTCCCGACGTCTTTATCGATGTCCACCTCATGGTGGCCGACCCCGGCGGCTTCATCGAGCCCTTCGTCGAAGCCGGCGCCAACCACATCACCTTCCATATCGAGGTCACCGCACCCGAGAATGTTGCCGGCTTGGCAGCCCGGATCCGAGAGGCCGGCGCGACCGCCGGCCTTGCCCTCAACCCCCCTACCCCTGTCGACGCCGTTCTCCCTCACGTTGACTCGCTCGATCTCATCCTGGTGATGTCCGTGAACCCCGGTTTCAGCGGCCGGGCGTTCATCCCCGCCGTCCTCGAAAAGGCCCGCGACCTTGAGCCGCTGGTTTCGTCCCTCCAGCGCATCCAGATCGACGGCGGTATCAAGCCCTCCAACGTGCAATCTGTCCGCGAGTCCGGTGTCGATCTCATCGTGGCCGCCTCAGCGGTCTTTGGTGTACCCCCCGTCAAGCGTGCCGAGGTCATCGGTGTACTCCGCGGCACACAGGCTCTACCCTGACAGATGGTTATCAAAACGCCTTGAGTACCGATCAAAGACCTATTTTGTGCGCCCCGACGCCGGTGCTAAACTCAGACCGCCGTCAGCGTCCCGGTTTCCAAGGTCGATCCGAGCAGCGGGCCTGCGACTCTGGCGGCACCATATGGCCAAGGCTCCATCAACCCGTCTCTTTGTGATCCGTTCAGGCGCCACCGACTGGGATGAGGCAGGGCGAGTACAGGGAGAGACCAATCTCCCCATGAGTCGTTCCGGGCACACCACCGCAGAAGAGACGGCTGCCGATCTCGCGTCCTCCGGTATCTCGCTGGTACTGTGCGGCTCCGACGAGGCAAGCGTAGAAACCGCGAACCTCGTCGCCGCCTCGACGGGCGCAAAGGTTCGTACTGTGGACGGGCTAGGCGAAGTCCACCTTAGCCTGTGGGAAGGACTTCGTTCCACCGATCTGGAAGAGCGTTTTCCCAGCGCCTGCCGCCAGTGGCTGGATGATCCGGCGATTATTAATGCCCCGGACGGCGAGTCACTCCTCGAGGCGCGCGCCCGCATCGTCGGCGCCCTGACGAGGACATTGGAACGCATCCGCGCAGGGACGACTGTCGGCGTGGTCCTCCGCCCGATCGCCCTGGGCATCGTCCGCTGCTGGCTTGCGAGCTGCCCCACGTGCCAGTTGTGGACAGAGGTCAACGGTGCGCCGGCCTCCGAACCCTTCGAGATCCCGCGCGTTAGACTCCGGGCCTCCGCGCAGGCTGCGTCGACCCGGTAGATGCTCCCACGCCTGCTTGTGCTTCACGGACGATGCTGAGGGGAAGAAGGGGCAGACCGCACAGGTTTGGCGTTCCAGGGCCCACGGTGCAAGGAAGAACGTGATGAGCCAGGCGGTCGGGAAAGAAGGCGTCGAGCGGGGCAGCACCCCCGCACGCTCGTGGACCGAGCTGCGGACGCCGCGGAAGGCAGCGATCCCCGAGGGACTCTGGCTCCGCTGCCCCGGCTGCGGCCAGATGATCTACCGCAAGCAGATGGAGGCCAACCTCCACGTCTGCCCGGAGTGTTCGCACCATTTCCGCATCGGGGCCCAGGAGCGTGTCAAGCAACTCGCCGATTCCGGCTCGTTCGAGGCGATGTTCACCGGCCTGCTCCCCGTCGACCCGCTCAGGTTCCGTGACCTCAAGAGCTACCCTGATCGCCTGTTTGCTGAGCAGGTGAAGACCGGAGCCGTCGACGCGATTGTCGCGGGCAGGGCCTTCATCAAGGGCCGCGCCGCGATGCTCTGCTGCCTCGACCTCACGTTCATGATGGGCTCGATGGGGAGCGTCGTCGGCGAGACGATCACCCGCGCGATCGAGGCGGCCACCGAGCAGAACCTGCCGCTGGTGATCGTGAGTTGCTCCGGCGGCGCCCGGATGCAGGAATCGGGCCTTTCGCTGATGCAGATGGCCAAGACCGCGGGCGCGCTGGCACGCCTCAACGACTCCGGAGGGTTGTTTGTCTCGGTGTTGACCGACCCCACGACTGGCGGCGTCACGGCGTCGTTCGCAATGCTGGGGGATGTGATCTTCGCCGAGCCCAAGGCCCTCATCGGCTTCGCCGGGCCGCGTGTCATCCAGCAGACGATCCGGCAGGAGCTCCCCGACGGGTTCCAGCGTTCGGAGTACCTGCTCAAGAGCGGGATGCTTGACCGCGTCGTGAGCCGGCACAGTCTCCGCAGCGAGATCGCGCGGGTGATCGACTATGCCGGGAAGTAGGGCCCCGGGGCCGGCCTGGCTAGCTAATTTAGCCGCACCCCGTGAAGAACGCCGCGAGGAAGTCAAAGAAATCCTGGGAGTTCACCGAGCAGTCGTGGTTGAAGTCCGCAGCGCACGGCACGCCCAAGTTCAGGCTCGCCACCATCGCGCGGTGATCCGAGGGCCACGGCTGCCGGTCGAGCGTGTACGCCTGCACGGCCTGGAGGGTGAGGTTGGTCCGGGGGCGGAAATGGATCATGTCGATGCGGTCGTGGACGTCGTTGTGGTCGAGGTTGTCACGCGGGGCGCCGCTCGTCCACGTGAGCCCGCGCCCAGCGACCGGGTCTGGATGCACCTGCCGGTACGTATCGAGATACCCGGCGTCGCTGAGAATGCGCGTGACGGGCCAGAGGACGACCTGGCCGTAGTTCTGCGAGCGGTTCGCATCAGTCCAATCCAGATGCGACGGGCAGTTGAAGTCGCCGACGATGAAGGTGGTAAGCCAGGGCTCGTTGCCGGCGGGTTCGGTCAGTTGGGACATCATGGAGGTGATGTCCACCACACGTGTGGCCTGCTCGTCGGCGAGGGTGGCCGCGACGCCGCGCCCGTCGCGGATGCTGTAGGGGCCATAGGGGTACGGCGTGAGATGGCAGGAAAAGAAGCGGACGGCCTCGCCGGATGGAAGGCGGACCCGGGCGCCGACGCCGCGCAGGCCCGCACCCGTATGGCTGGTCTCGATCCCCCACCGGCTGACGACGGCGGAGTCGCCGTTGCCGACGCCGCCTGCCGCGGCGTACAGGGGATCGGCGTGGAACTGCGAGAGGATCTGGGCCACGGCCGCGGCGCTGCATTCCTGGAACCCGACGATGTCGGCGCCGGTCTCGCGGACGGCGTTGACGGCGTGGGTGAGGCCATTGGGCACGTTGCTGCCGCTGACCCAGATGTTGAAAGACATGACGGTGAGGTTCGCCTGGGGGGGCGGCGGCGGGGTCGGGGCGGCGGCGCGGGAGATGATGCTGAAGTTGGTGACGGCGCGGAGCGTGTAGGTGTTGTTGAAGAACAGCCGCACCTGCCAGGCGCCCGGCGGGAGGCTGAACGGGAGGAAGGTGAGCGATCCGGAGGCGGGGCCGGTGGTGCCGGGGGTCTGGCCCCCCTGGCAGTAGCGCCAGTAGGTGCTCCCCTGGTTCTGCTGCTGCGAGGCGGGGTAGATGCCGACCCAGTCGGTGCCGCTGCCCGGGCAGCCGGAGAAGGAGACGATGACGCGCTCGCCGACCTCGTAGGTGGGGGCGTCGGTCTGGACGGCTTGGGCGAGGGCAGGGGTGGCGGCGAAGATGGTGCCAACGACGGGAACTGCGATCGAAATGGTGAGTCGCATGGGTTGGCCTCGGCTTCGCGGTGACCTCGCAGATGTCAGCCTAGCACAAGGTCGGTCGGAAACAATGGTTGGTCGGGCGCGGCGCCGCTGAGCAACCCCCAGCGCGCGGCTCTCCCTGCGAGCCGAGAATAGAGTGAGGGGGGCGCCCGCAGCCGCATCACCGTTCGCCACCTCCCATGCCAAAGCCCAGCGCCCTCGCCGAAGTCTCCGCCGCGTTCCTCAGGCTCGGCGTCATTTCGTTCGGCGGCCCGGTCGCACACCTTGGTTACTTCCGCGCCGAGTTCGTCGCCCGCCGCCGCTGGCTCGATGATGAGGCGTACGCCGACCTCGTCGCCCTGTGCCAGTTTCTGCCGGGTCCCGCCAGCAGCCAGGTCGCGTTTGCGCTGGGGATGCGCCGCGCCGGCCTGCCGGGGGCGATCACGGCATCGGTGCTCTTCCTCATTCCTTCCGCGGCGATCATGATCGTGTTTGCCTACGGCATCGCCGCCATGGACAGCCTGCGCGACGCCGGCTGGCTGCACGGCTTCAAACTCGCGGCGGTGGCCGTGGTCGCCCAGGCCGTGTGGTCGATGGGACGCACCCTCTGCCCCGACCGAGCCCGCCTCACGCTCGCTCTGCTCGCCGCCGCCGCGGTGCTCGCCGCACCCGGCGCGCTCGGCCAAGTGGGGGCCATCGCCGTCGGCGCCGCCTTGGGGTGGCTGATCTACCGCGGCGTCGCGCCCGCCGACTCGGACGTTCCCCGCAAAGCCGCGGCAGCGCCGGAGCCAACGGCGCGTGCCCGGCGCGCGGGCGCCCTGGCGCTCGTGGCCTTCGCCGCGATCCTCATCGCGTCGCCCGTGCTCGCCTCCGCCACGGGCTCCAGGACCATCGCGGTTTTCGACAGCTTCTACCGCTCTGGCTCGCTGGTCTTCGGCGGCGGGCACGTCGTGCTGCCGCTGCTTCGGGCCGAGGTCGTGCCGAGGGGGTGGATCACCGACGACGCGTTCCTCGCCGGGTACGGCGCTGCCCAGGCGCTACCGGGGCCGCTGTTCTGCTTCGCCGGCTACCTCGGCGCGGTGATCCAGGGCGGGACCAGGGCCTGGCTCGGCGGCGTCTGGTGCCTGCTGGCGATATTCCTCCCCGCCTGGCTGCTCATCGGCGGGGCGCTGCCGTTCTGGCACTCGCTGCGAACCAAAGCCTGGGCTCAGGCCGCCCTGAAGGGGGCCAACGCTGCGGTCGTCGGCGTGCTGTTGGCCGCGCTCTACACGCCCGTTTCCACCGAAGCGCTACGCGGCCCGAGCGACGTCGCCGCCGCGCTGCTGGCCTTCGGGCTCCTCCAATACTGGAAGGCCCCGCCATGGGCGGTCGTGCTGCTGATGGCCGCGACCGGTGAATGGCCGCTCAACACGGTCCAGTGACGGCAATCACGCCATCATTCCCATCCCGTGTCCCGCTCTCTCCTCGCACGCTCAGCACCACCGCCGCCAGCAGACACCCCACGAAGTTGGAGACCAGATCCCACCCGGTGTTCTCGTACCCGCCGACGTTCGTCCCCGGCATGATCCGCGTAGCGATGAACTCGATGGTCTCGTTCGTTCCCCCGAGGCCCACACCGATCAGCACCACCGCCAGCAGCGGGCCGAACCGCGCCGTAATCGTTCCTGCGCTTCCCACCACCAGCGCCCGCCACGCCGCGAGCGTCGAGACGAAGAACCCGTAGGCGTGCACCACCTGGTCGTACTTGGGCAGGCTCGGGTGCAGCCGAAGGTTGTACAGCACGAGCGGCCGGCCTGGCTCGGTGACCGACTCGGGGATCGGCATCGTCCCCCCCACCATGTGCACGAGCCCCCAGATGGCCAGCGCCCACAGCACTGCTGTCGGCAGCCGGACCCGGCGGTCGAGGTACCACACCCCGGCCATCTCCAGCAGAAGGATGACGCCGTAGAAGACGAACTCGTAGTTCCAGTTGATGGCCGCCAGGATGATCGCGGCCGTCATGTACGTGCCGACAAACACGGCCAAGGGGATCAGGCGCCGTTCCATGGCGATATGTTAGCATACATTAACACAGCCGGTGGTTCGTAGCGACACTCCGGCGAGATCGACGCGATTCTATTCGTCGTCCCGGAACCCGGGCGTCCCTCAGCTCCCGGCGGGCGGACGCGACTTGTCCTTCTTGTCGTCCTTGATCCCCAGCAAGTCGTGCACCTTCTTGATGAAGTCCGGCTCCAAGTGCGCCCGGTCCTTGCCGTCTCCCTTGGCGTCGTACCGCGCCACGACGTTGCCGCTCTGGTCCACGACGAACTTGGTGAAGTTCCACTTTGGGTCGCCGCCGATGGGTGCGGGTTGAGAGGTGAGTTTCTTGTACAGCGGGTGCTGGTCGTCGCCCTTGACGGAGATCTTCTCGAACAGGGGAAACGTGACGTGGTAGGTCGAAGTGCAGAACTCGGCGATGTCCTTGTTGGCGCCGGGCTCCTGGCCGCCGAAGTTGTTGGCCGGGAAGCCCAGGATCACCAGCCCCTTGTCCTTGAGCTCCGTGTACATGGCCTCCAAGGCCTCGTATTGCGGCGTGTACCCACACTTGCTGGCGACGTTCACCATGACGACGACCTTGCCCTTGTAGGTGGAGAGGTCCTCCTCTTTCCCGTCGATCCGCTTCATTTCGAACCCCAGGACGAAGGCGTCGGTCGCTGCGGGCTTGGCGTCGGGCTGCTTGGGTTTATCGGTCGGCTTGGTACTCGGGGCCTTGGGAATCGGCTGGGCGGGCTGAGCGGGCTTTGCGTCGGGCGCCGGCTGGCTTGCGAGACCAGCACCGAAGATGCTTGCCGCGGCGAGGACGAGGAGGACGATCATGCATGGGCAGAGTTTGCAGACCATGGGATGCTCCGGAGGTGCGATGGTTTGTGCTTCGGTCGGCCGCCGCGCGATCGATGAGCCGCACGGACGAGAATGGTACCCGGAACGTAGACCAGCGGTGGCAACAGCGACAACCCCTTGGCGCCAGCCTGGCCGAGCATCCCAACGCCCGGCACGGCCGCTCCCGTACAGTTGCCCATGGTCGAACTTGCCCGCACAGTCCGGTTCGCGGTCAACGAAGCGCGCGAGTGGGGTCCCCCCAGCAACACGTTTGCGGGGTATCCATCCGTGCAGGGCCTTGGCAGGTACTACGAGCTGGACGTCCGATGCCGCGGAGACGTGGATGCCCGAACGGGTTACTTCCTGAACATCAAGGAGGTAGACCAAGCGGCCCGGCAAGCCATGGTTCCGGTGATCGAGCGCGCTTGCCGCGAGCGTCCGGGCGCCGAACCGGCCGCGGTGTTGCTCGAGGGCGCGGCGGCGCTGGGCAAGGCCCTGGGCGGGCGGTTGTTCTCTGTGAGGTGGAGGTTGAGCCCGTACTATTCCGTCGAAGTGGAGACCGGCTTGGGAACATCAGGCAAGGCCCTGCTGCGCCAGCAGTTCGAGTTCGCGGCGTCGCACAGGCTCCACGTGTCAACGATGACCGACGAGGAGAACCGGCGGGTCTTCGGCAGGTGCAACAGCGCCACGGGGCACGGGCACAACTATCGGGTGGAGCCGTGCGTGGAGGTCGAAGTGGGGGTGGGGAACACCGGCGAGACCCCCGGTCCGGTGACCGGAAATGCCCTACGGAGAACCACGTTCGGCCTGGCAGACCTGGAACGGATCGTACAGGAGCAGGTCATCAACCGGTTCGACCACAAGCACCTGAACGAGGACACGCCGGAGTTCGCAACGGGGCGTGGGCTGAACCCGTCCGTGGAGAACATCGCGAAGGTGTGTTTCGAGCTGCTGGAGCCAGCGATCAGCGGGGCCGGCGGGCCGGCGGGCGGAAATGGTAGAATTCGTTTGCGGAGTGTCACCGTGTGGGAGACCGATAAGACATCGTGTACGTACCCGGCGTAGTGCCAGAGAAGACTCAACGCGGAATCCGGGATGACCGAATAGCGAGGTGGGGAAGCTGGGGAACTGGGGGAGGAATTGACGTGCGAGATCTGAGGCCGAATCTCGGCATCCGGCTCTCATCCGTAGATCTGTGAGTTAGACTCGGGGAGAAGCATGGGAATCGCGACACTCCTCCTGGACCGGGGGCTGGTAACCAAGGCTCAGCTTGACGAGGCCGTGGCGCAGCAGCGCGCCACGGGCGAGCGGCTGGACCGCGTGATCGTCAAAATGGGGCTGGTGAGCCCCGACCAGGTGCTCGGCGTCATCGGCGACCAGTTCCACATGCAGGTTGTCGATCTGCAGAGCATGGAGGTCAAGGCCGACGTCCTGCAGACGCTCCCGGCCAAGCTCGTCTACAAGCAGAACTGCGTGCCGATCTCCAAGGAGAACGGCACCCTCACCGTGGCGACCAGCGACCCGTTCGAGCTGTCGATGCTGGACGAGCTCCGCCTGCTCACCGGGTGCTCCATCGAGGTCGTGCTGGCCGACGAGGACGAGCTTCGGAAGTTCATCCGGGCGAACTACGGCGTCGGCGGCGACACGCTCGACCAGCTCTCGGCGGGCCTGGCCCCGTTGACGGCGGCCGAGGTCGCGGCGGCCGGCGGCGAGGTCGCCGGGGACGAGATCGAACAGGCCCAGGAGGCCTCGGTCATCAAGCTGGTCAACGACCTCCTGGTCGAGGCCGTGACCGAGCGCGCCACCGACGTCCATATCGAGCCCTACGAGCGGGAGCTGGTCGTTCGCTACCGCATCGATGGTGTGCTCCAGCGCGCCAGCGTCGCCCCGACGATCAACCGGTTCGGCTTGGCCATCATCAGCCGCATCAAGATCATGTCGAGCCTGAATATCGCCGAGAAGCGCCGCCCGCAGGACGGGCGCATCTCCCTCCGCCACAAGGGCCAGGAGTACGACCTCCGCGTGAGCATCATCCCGATGCTCTTCGGCGAAGGAGTCGTGCTGCGCGTCCTGAGCAAGACGGCGGCGCTCATGGGGCTGGAGGAGCTTGGCATGCCGCGCAGGGTGCAGGACCAGTGGGAGCAGCTCATCACCCGTCCGCACGGGATCCTGCTGGTGACGGGGCCGACGGGCTCCGGCAAGTCGACCACGCTGTACGCGTCCCTGAACCAGATCGTTTCGGACGCGGTCCAGGTGATCACCGTCGAGGACCCGGTCGAGTACAACGTGCCGGGGGTAAACCAGATCCAAGTGAACCACAAGGTGGGCCTCGATTTCGCGGCCGGCCTGCGCTCGATCCTGCGCCACGACCCGGACGTGGTGATGATCGGCGAGATCCGTGACAAGGAAACGGCCGAAACGGCGGTGCAGGCGTCGCTCACCGGGCACCTCGTGTTCTCCACGCTGCACACCAACGACGCCCCCAGCGCGACGACCCGTCTCCTGGACATGGGCGTGGAGCCGTTCCTGGTGGCCTCGACGGTCGAGGGGATCATGGCGCAGCGCCTGGTGCGGCGGGTGTGCGCCGAGTGCGGGCAGGCCTACGAGCCCGACAAGGCGGACCTGCCGGTCGGCTTCGAGATGAAGAAGGGGGAGACCCTCGTGAAGGGGGCGGGGTGCCGCGCGTGCCGGAACACCGGGTACCGCGGGCGCGTGGGCGTGTACGAGCTGCTGCGCGTGACCGAGGCCATCCGCGAGATGGTGATGGAGCGCGTGAACGCGCCCAAGATCGCCGCGACGGCGCTGAAGGACGGAGATCTGACCACGCTCCGCCAGGACGGCTGGGCCAAAGTGCGAGCCGGGATGACGACCGTGGAAGAGGTGATGGGGGCGCTGACGGCGTAATTGCCGGGGACGGCGATCGGCGAGGCGCGATCGGATCACCGCTGCTCCTGAAGTGATTCACGTGCGTCACGTACGGCGGCCCGCGCTCTTGCGCCGGGATCACCGGTCGGGCCCGTGCCGGGCGGCGGACCGATGCTGATCGCCGCGATCAGGACCGGCCGGTCGGCGTGCCCGGCGACGGTCCAGGCGGCAGCCCCCTCCGGCAACGGCGGGCCAAACGGAAGAGACCATGAGGAGGACTCCGCATCGGCCGTGAGCCGCTGGGCGAGCGGGGCGACCAGCGCGAGGAGATCCGCGGCCATGCGGGCGTTGTCCACGCCCTGCTTGAGCTCCAGCGTGGCGATGATCGTCGAGCGGTCCGCAGGGGCGCCGGAGAGCACCAGCCATGGGCCGAAGGAATGGAGCGTGCGCTGCAAGGCGGCGTGCTGCTCCTTGCGCCAATCGGCGAGCCTGACCGGGAAGTTCGCTGCAGAGTCGGCGGGAAGCAGATGCGGCGCGATCGAGAGCACGCCGTCGATGACGCCGCGCGGACGGTCATTGTCGGTCCGCAGGACGATCACGAAGTCACCAGAGGGCGGAGGGAGATGCAGTCGCTTCCCCCCATCACCGGGCCAGAACGATTCGGTGAGCGGTGTACACCCGATCGCGCCGGGCGGATCGGAGCGGGAGGACCATGTGGCGTCGATAGCCGCGATCACCGGGCCGCTGTAGACAGGCGGCGGCTGGCCAGCACGCGGAGGAAGAAGGCCCAGCACGGGGTCGCGCGTGCGAACGTCCCCGGGAGTGATCCGGCGCGCGTGGAGCATGAGCGAACGGACATTGGAGACGTTCAGCGTGCTGAGGATCTCGGCGCCGGGGCCATCGATGAGCGTGGAGGAGGGTTCGAGACAACGGCGGAGGGAGTTCAGGTTGAGGTACAACTGGAAGAAAGGCGTTCCAGGAAGGCCGGCCTGCGCGATCGCCCGCTGGTGGGCAGGCCAATCATCCGAGGTCGCCGGGGGCGGCTGACCCTCCTGCGCCGCGAACCACCGAGCCAGCGCACCCGGTCCCACGGCTAGATCGAACGCGTCCGGTGTCCGGCACCACGACAATTCGCGCCAGGGAGGCCAACGGTCGCGAAGATACGTTACCGGACTGCGCGGACCGGGAAGAGAATCAGGAGCGCGCGGATCAAGCCCGAAGGAGGAGTCGACGCGGCGGACGAACTCCGCCGTCTCGGGCACCGGCCGAATCTCCAGGACAGCGGAGAATCGCGTCTGGGGCGGGGCATCAGAAGGAGCGGCTTGTTCAAGACTGAGCACGCTGAACGTGCCGGCGGTGTTGGAAACCAAGGCCCGATTCACGAGCACGATCAGCGACTGAAGAGACGATGGGTTGTCGGAGGCCCCCAGGTCGAGCGCCGATTCGATCAGATCAAACGGATGCGAGCCGGCAGCATTCGCCGGCGGGCAAAGCCGCCACCAAGCCATCGAGCCCTGCGGAATCGATCGGTCCTGCGCAAACAGGCGACATGGAGAGGCCACGCCGACAAGGAAAAGAACCACACCGGCCACCAGCCGTCGCCGAGCGTGGGCTCTCCGTGCCGCCTCATTCAGCCAGCCCGCGGCACGGCGGCCCAGAGCACCGCTGCACCGCCCGGAGGGGGATCCCCACCGCCGCGGTCGACGTGACTGCCTCACTCCTCACCTGTAAAGGATGAACTGGTCCATCATCTTCTTCTCGAGGCCCCTGAGCTTCCCGCCGCTGCTGGCCGCTCCCCCCGCGGCGCCGATGAGGGCGCCCACGATCGGAAACGTGGGCGAAGCCGCGCCGATACCGCCGGCGAGGTTGACGAGCTGGGATCGATCCGCATGGGATTCGGTGACCAAGTCGTCGTTGCGCCAGTAGGTGAAGGAGATGATGGGCCGGGCGCCTTCGCGGAGTTCGTTGTAGGTGGGAACGACAAGGCCGGGCTCACGGTTGGCGGCGTCGGGATTGACGGCCGAACGCGCCAAGTTACCGACGGCCGAACCCATCATGCTGACGTACTGGTAGCCCCCACGCATGACGCGCTGCGTGTCGATGAACGAGAAGGACGTCACCATGCGCCCGTCGCGGGGGAAGACCGCGGCGAAGGCCTTGTTGTCCCGGATCCCCATGCCGCCGGCTTTGACCTGCTGGGCCGCGGCGAGCGCGGCCTGCGGCGTCGCCCCGACGATGAGCCAGTCGCCCTGGAAGGCCACGGTGATCTCGAGGGGAACGGGAAGGCCGGGGAAGGCAAGCGTGTGGAGACTGGCGCCTGAGGCGGTCCAGTCACGGATGCGGACGTGCCCGCCGGCGGGCGACTGCTGGATCTGCTTGCTGGCGAAGGCGGCGATCTTGTTGTGCGCGGCCTCGAACTTGGCACGGTCCTTCAGGGAAACCATCGCGACGGCGGAGCAGAGGTCCGCGCCACCGGTGGTGTCGGACATGTAGACGCAGATGGTGTCGCCGAGGTTCGCAACCACATCGTTCATGAGGTCGACGTCCGTTGCCTGCTTGAGCTGGTCGAGCATCATCTCCAGCGGCGGCGCCGAGCCGGCGGCTTCCTGAAGCGCGTTGGCGAGGGTGGAGACGCTCCCCTTGGCGACGAAGGCGACCGTGGCGTCGGCGGGAATGACCGCGAGGTCGACATCGGTGATCGGCGAGGCCAAGGCGCCCCGCGCCTGGGCAATCTTCTTCATGCCTTCGACGACGGTAAAGCCGACCTGGCCGTCCTTCGTGTGCCCGGACTGGAACGAGTACTTGACGGCGTTCGGACCGATGACGCCGGCCTGCTTGAGGCGTTCGATGATCATCTTGCCGGGATTCGGCGGCCCGCCCCCAGCTCTCTTGTCGCCCTTCCCGTTGCCGGGTTCGTCATCGTCGCCGTGATGCACGCCCGCGCCCCCTCCGGCCATCGCGGCGAACATCCGCGCGAACGGCTCGAGCGGGGCCAGGTCAAGGCGGGCGCGGAAAACGGGCTTGAAGTCGGGGATCGCGGGGGCGGGGAGGGATGCGAAGGGAGCATCGGGATCGGGAGCGGTGCCGAAATGCACCTCGTAGCGCCATCCGTCCACGGCGTGCCGGGGACCGTAGCGGAGCAGGCCGCCGACCGGCGTGGGAGTTTCCAGCATGCCCTTGTAGAGTGTGGACTCCTTCGCCTGACCGCCAAGGGGGCTCTTGGCCAACACCTCGCTGATTGTCTTGTGCATGTCGGCCGTGGTCTTCTCGTCGGTGGGACCGAGGCTGAGCACGACACCCGCGCCGAACGCACCGCCGGACTGATCGTCGGCGTTGTACGTTACGGCCAGGCGTCCCGGCTGGGTCATGATCCGGATAAGCAGGTCGACGATCGGCATGGGGAGTTGGTCCATGCCGGGGATTTCGCCGGGGAGTTCATGAATGCGGTCCGGGAGCATGGCAAGGGCGTTCTTGAGGCCCTGGTCCTTGGCGTCGACCAGCAGCGAGTTGCAGCCGGCGTGCTCGATCGCCAGGACGGTCGCCGGCTTGCCCGCTGTCGCGGGTTTCGCCGGCTGGTTCTGCGCCGCGGCGAAGGACGCGAGGGAGACGGCCAGCAGCGACGCCACACCCATGATGGAGCGACGGGCGGCCGGCCAGCCATGCGGAGGGTCGTGCCGAACACGACGGAGAATGGACATTGCTCAACTCCTGATGTGACTGCCGGTCGACAGTCGATGGTCATGACGAGAAACACGGGAAGGACGGGTGATGGTATCGGGTAGGAACGAGGGCGTACGGGTCCGTTCGACACGGCGTCTTGCCCACGAGGGCCGGGAAGGAGGGTGAATTGCGATCATCGAACGGCCGCCTGAGCCGAGGGGCGGGCGCATTTCCCCCAGTGGGGACGCCCGTCGGGACTCACGGGCTCATACGATGGCGAGGCCGAATGGTTACCTCATCCCCTACGCCCGAGCAGATCCTGATCATCCGTCCCAGCGCGCTTGGAGATGTGTGCCGCACGGTGCCGGTGCTGGTAAGCTTGCGCCGGGCGTATCCATCGGCGAGGATCGACTGGCTGGTCCAGGACGGGTATGCACTGGCGGTCGCATGCCATCCCGACCTGAGCCACGTTGTGGAGTTCCCGCGTAGGCGATTCGGGGGGTGGTGGAATCCGGAGGTGGCGCTAGAGATCGTGCGGTGGCTGCGCGGGCTGGGCAGGGAACGGTACGGCTTGGTGGTAGACTGCCAGGGCCTGTTGCGCAGCGGCCTGTTCTGCTACGCCACAGGTTCGCCGCGGCGCATCGGCTACGCCAACGCCGCGGAACTGGGGTGGCTGGGGCTGAACGAGCGGGTGCGGGTACCCAGGGAGATGCACACGGTTGACCGGATGCTCGCGCTGGTGGAGCACCTGGGCGTGACGCCCGTGCGCGACATGCGGCTCTACACCGACGCGGGCGAGCGAGACGCCGTCGCGGCCGATCCCCGGCTGGCGGGTCCCTACGCGGTGATCGCGCCGACAAGCCGGTGGTCGGGGAAGCGGTGGCCTGCGGCAAGGTTCGCGGAGGTCGCCAGGCGGCTGCTCGGGAGCGAGGGGATCGACCCTGTAGAGCGCGTGGTGATCATGGGCGGGAAGAACGAGCGGGCGCAGTGCGGGCCGCTGCTGGAGCTCTGCGCAAGGGACAACCGCGCGTTGGACCTGGTCGGGCACACGAGCATTTCACGCCTGATGGCGGTGATCGAGCGCTCGTCGCTCGTGCTCGCCAACGACTCGGCCGTGCTGCACATAGCGGTTGGGCTGGGGCGGCCGATCGTGGGCCTGTACGGGCCGACGCGGGTGGATCTGGTGGGACCGTACGGGCGGGCGGGCCAGGTCGTGCAGAACGTGACACCGGCCGACCGGCTGGAGCACAAGAACGGCGCGGCCGGCCTGCGACTGATGGAGCGGATCACCGTGGAGGATGTGATGGCGAAGGTGCGGTCGCTGCGGGCGGCGCCCGCGGTGAACGAGGGTGTGGTCGTGCCGGGCTAGCGGAGCTGGACGGTGACCTCTTCACCGTCGGCGCCCTGGCCATCCCTCGAAACGAACGTCCGACGGCCGCTCCGTCCCGCTTCCTGGTCCGCGGTCGTGATGACCTGGACGACAAGTTTGCGCGCCGGACGGGGCATGCTGCCCTCGCTCTTGGTGACACGGACCTTGACCGCGTTTCCCTCGGTGCTGGCCGCGTAAGTCGTGATCAGGAACTCGCCACGCTGGTAGCCAAAGCCGTCGCCAGCGTCCTCGTAGAGCGTGCCGGCAGCACGCCCATGCTCGTCGAGGTTGACTAGCAGCGTGAGCGGGTCGAGGGGTTTTTCGCCGGTGAAGCTCATGACGGGGCCCAGCGGGAGGATCGCGCCTGCGCGGAGGCGGAGTTCCGGCAGGTCGTCGCCGAGGTCCTTCTCGACAAGACCGACCGTCCGCCACGAGCCGCGCGGGAGCGACGGAACCCGGTCTCGCAGCGGCGTGACCGCGGGGATGACAAGCAGGTCCTCGCCGAGGAGGAAAGCATCGTCCTCGCTGCGCAGGGCGAGGTCCTTGGCGTCGGCGAAGAAGGCCGGACGGAGGAGGGGAAGGCCCGTGGCCGAGGCCTCGTGGAAGAGCGTGTACAGGTACGGAAGAAGGCGGTAGCGGCGCTCAAGGGCAATGCGGCACGTGGTCTCGACCTCGGGAGTAAAGGCCCACGGCTCCTTGTTGATGTTTCCCTTGCCCGTGTGCCCGCGCGCGAAAGGCATCAGGGCGCCGAAGCCCATCCAGCGCGCAAAGAGCGCACCGTCGCCGTTGGCGTTGAACCCGCCGATATCCGGGCCGGCGAACGGCTGGCCGGAGAGTCCGAGGTTGAGGACCATCGGGATGGAGGCTTCGAGGTCGTCCCATTCGGCGGAGTTGTCGCCGGTCCAGGCCGCGGCAAAGCGCTGGCCGCCGACGTAGTTGGCGCGGGTGAGGACGAAGGGCCGCTTGTCGGGGTTCGCGGCGGCAATCCCCTCCCGCGTGGCGCCGGCCATGAGCATGCCATAGACGTTGTGGAATCGCGCGTGCGCCCCCGGGGCCAGGCCGTCGCCGCCCCGATGGAGATTGTCCTCCGGCATCGTCTTGGAGGGCACGTTGAAGATCGCGGGCTCGTTCATGTCGTTCCAGACGCCGTCGATGCCGCTGGCGAGATAGTCCTTGTAGAGACCGGCCCACCAGACGCGGGTCTGCGGGCGCGTGAAGTCGGGAAAGACGCACTGGCCGGGCCAAACGTCGCCCTTGTACGGCTCCCCCGCCGCGGTCTTGACCCAATGGTCGCCGGCCGAACCGGAATCGAACACGAAGAACCCGGGTTCGGCCTTCACGCCCGGGTCGATCATCCAGATCGTGTGGAAGCCCTGCGAATGCAGGTCCGAGTTCAGGCGGGTGGGGTCGGGGAACTGCGTCGCATCGAACGTGAAGACGCGGTACTGGTTCATGTAGTCGATGTCGAGCCAGATCACGTCGCAGGGGATGTTGTGCGCACGGAATCCGGAGGCGATCTCACGGACACGCGCCTCGGGGTTGTACGAATACCGGCACTGGTGGTACCCGATGGCCCACCGCGGCGGCATGGGGATCGTGCCGGTGAGATCGGCCAGGCCCTTGACCACGTCCTGCGGCGTCGCGCGGTCGATGACGATCACCGGGAATCCCAGCGACGGGCCGTCGGCCGTGAATCGGATCCCCTGGGTGAGGTCGATCGCGCAGCGGTACGTGGTGTCGGCGAGGACGCCGAAGGCGCTGCCATCGGCGCGGACGGCGAGCACCCAGGGTTGAGACTGATAGAGTGAGGGGGTCTCGTTCTTGTACGCGAAGGAATCGGTGTTCCAGGCGACGGAGGTTCGCCCGTTCCGGAGCAGGGGGCCGCCGATCTCGCCGGTGCCGTACAGGCTCGTGCCCGGCTCGATCGGGACGAACGCGGACGTCTTGCCGCCGTCAGTCGTAAACGCGGGGCGGACGCGGAACGACACCGGCACGTCGCCGGTTCGCGGGAAGTCGCGCTGGAGAGCCATGGAAGGGATGCCGTCGACAGCGTGCCCGTTCATGCCGGGGGCGTAGAAGCGGGCGATGTGATCGGCGATGAACTCATCGGCGCGGGCGCCCATCGCCGGCGCGAGGAAGAGGTCGGTCAGGACGAAGAGTCGGCTGGAGAGAGTGTGCATCGTGAGGGTCTCGGGGGAGAAGAGAATCGGGGCAGCAAGAAGACGCCGTGGCATCAACGGAACAGATCGGCGTCACCGGCCGTGTACGAGGATGATCGGTCCCTTGAGGTGCGCGAGGACGTGGCCGGTGGTGCTGCCGGTAAAGAGATCCTTGAACCAGGAATCTGCATAGGCGCCCATGACCATGAGCGCGTAGGGATCCTTCGCGGCGACCCGCTCGATAAGCTGGGCCTCGCCTCGATCTCCGGGCCCCTGGGCAATGACCTGGGCGCCCGGGGCAAGCTCCTGCGACCAGTCGAGGGCCTCGCCGAGCTTGAAGTGGCCCCGTGCCAGCGCGAGGATAGTCAGCGGCCACCCGGCGGCCCTGGCGAGGTCGCGGGCGAACTCCACGGCGCGGGTCGAGACGGTGGCGCCGTCGTAGGCGACCAGTACGTGGTTGATCGGCTGTAGCGGCCCGCTGGCAACCAGCACCGGGCACGGCGCATGGCTGACGAACCACCGGGTGCTGGAGCCCATCCCGGTCTGCTTGAACCGGCCTTTGAGGCCGACGGCGATAAGGTCGTCGGGCCCGGCCAGACCGCTGAGGACGTCGACGACGCTGCCGACCTCGATCCGCGATGAGTAAGGCACGCCGGCCTTCGCGGCCGAGTCGCCGAGCTCCTTGAGCTGGACCTCGGCTCGAGCCCGCTCTTCCTTGACGGACTCGTCGTCGCCGGTGGCGAGGATCACGGGCGGGACCATCGGGTCCAGGAGGATCGAGGGGTCGCCGCCGAGCGCAGGGGCGATGATCGGCTCGACGGCGTGCACGCCAAGAACCTGCGCACGGGCGGCCTTGGCCAGCACGACCGCGTAAGCGAAGGCCTCTCGCGCCAGCTGCGATCCATCGAAGCCGACCAACACGCGTTTCAGCACTGCCCGCTCCTTTCCGCCCGCCACTCTTCGCTGCATCATAAACTGCCCGGCCCTCCATGTCGCGCCCCACAGCCAAACTGAGGCTCTTCGTCGCGGCCTATCCGCCCCGGGAGGCGGCCGTCCTGATCCTGGCCCTGCTCCGCCCGCTGCGCCTGGCGGACCACCGGCCGACACCGCCGGAGCAGCTGCACATGACGCTGCAGTTCATCGGGGATACACCGGAGAGCCAGATGGCGGCCGTGCGGGAGTCCGTGGAACGATCGGCGGCGGGCGTGCGGGCGTTCTCGCTTCGGCCCGCCCGCCTCATGACCCTGCCGAAGCGGGGCGCTCCGAGGCTGGTGGCCCTGGAAACCGATCTGCCGGCGGGATTGGCGGAGATCCAGAGACGGCTGGTCTCTCGCCTGGCCACCGAGCCACGCCGGGAACGTGATTTCACGCCGCACATGACCTTGTGTCGGTTCTCGCACAACGCCCATGCGGCGGACTTGGACGCGCTGGTCACGCTCCCACCTTTCGGCGTGAACATCATCCACCTGATGCGGAGCACGCTGAAGCCGGAAGGGGCGGAGCACCACGCGGTGAAGAGCTTTCCGCTGGTCGGCGGCTGACCGCGGCGGCCGCTACGTCCCCCGCCTGTTGCCGTAGAGCTCGATGTGGAGGCGAGGGCAATACCCCCAGTTCCTCTGGAGGCACTCGGCGGCGATCCACGCGCGGGCCTGCGGCGGCGGGAAGGTCACCCCTTCGGGCATGAGCAGAATGTCCTCTGCCTTCCAGCCGCGAAGGTGCGAAAGCAGATCGTCGATCTCCGGAAGGTCGTTGGGGACCGAGACGACGAACTTGAGCTGGCGCCCGGGGGTCGGGAAGCGATCGAGGAGCTGCTGCAGAACGCGAATGTTGAGACGCCTCTCCTCCTGGCGGCGTCGCCATCGGCCACCGGGGTCGCGGGGGTCATTGACCCCCGGAATGCTGTTGGCGAGTTTCGGGCTGATGCTCATGAGGCCACAGGGCAGATCGCGGAACACGGTACCAGCGGTCTCGACCGTGATGTGCACGCCGCGAGCGTGGAGGGCGGCGCAGAGTTCCTCAACGGCGTCGAAGATCATCGGCTCGCCGCCGGTGATGACGGTGTGCCGGCGCCAGGTCTCGGGCGTGCCGGAGAGGACCTCGGCAACGAGATCATCAATGGTGCGCCGGGCTCCCTCGGGGTTCCACGAGGCGTACGGCGTATCGCACCAGGTACAGCGCAGATTGCACCCGCTGAGGCGGATGAAATGCGAGGGAACGCCCGCGAGCTTCCCCTCGCCCTGGATTGAGTAGAAAGTCTCGCTGACGGGAAGCTCTCGCCGGGAGACCGGTTGCGCATCGGGCTCATCGACTGCGCGTGCAACGGGGAGGGGGGTGCTCATCGGCTCACCCTCGCGCCGTACCGCGTCGGGTCGGGGATGCCGGCCTTCGCGAACCCCGCGGCCCTGATGCGGCAGCTGTCGCACTCGCCGCAGGCCAGCCCTTCCGGCGAGGGGTCGTAGCAGGAGTGCGTAACCGAATAATCGACCCCTAGGCGCGAGCCGAGGCGAATGATCTCGTGCTTGGGAAGATCGATCAGCGGCGCATGGATCGCGACTTCGCCCTTTCCCTTCGATGCGCTCTCCACACCGACCTTCGTCGCGAGCCGAGCGGTCTCCTGGAACGAGCGTATGAACTCCGGGCGGCAATCGGGGTAGCCCGAGTAGTCGATGGCGTTGACGCCGAGGTAGATATCGCTGGAGCCGGTCACCTCGGCGAAGGCGGTGGCGATGGAGAGGAAGATGAGATTCCTCGCGGGGACGTAGGTCACCGGGATGGCCAGGGACATCTCCTCGTCGCTGCGCCCCTTCGGCACCCCCACGTCCGTCGTCAGCGCCGAGCCGCCGAAGAGCCAGAGGTCGACAGGGAAGACGATGTGGCTCGCGGCACCGAGGCCGCTGGCGACCCGACGCGCCGCGTGGATCTCAACGCCGTGGCGCTGACCGTAACCAAAGCTGAGGCAGTGCACGGTATGCCCACGTTCGCGGGCGACGGCCATGACGGTAGCGCTGTCCAAACCGCCCGAGAGCAGGA
This sequence comes from Phycisphaerae bacterium, assembly GCA_041485385.1. GTDB lineage: Bacteria > Planctomycetota > Phycisphaerae > Phycisphaerales > UBA1924 > JBGPJM01. The sequence goes on from JBGPJM010000010.1 coordinate 47,854, forward strand.
CGACGGCGGGGGAAGCGGCGGAGCGGTTGGTACGCGTATCGGGCAAGGACCGATTCTACGTACCGCTCGCGGAGACCAGCGCGAAAGAACGGCTGCTCCCCTAAACCGATTTCACGGGTAGGTCTTGGTGACTTGGGCGCCGGGATAGAACGTCGCCAGCATCTTCCGCCAGTCATCGCCGCGAAGGGCCATGTTGCGGGCGCAGTACTGGCACATCCCCACCCCATGGCCGTAGCCCCGGCCCTTGACGGTGATGGTCGCCCCCGCGGCGGACGCCAGGACACGCGGGATGATGAACTCGACGTCGCCGCTGTTCACGCGGGTCTTCGACGTGACCTCGGCAACGCCCGGGGCGGGGTAGTTGCAGGCCAAGCGCAGGTCCTCGGCCCTGAGCTTGAACCAGCGCCCTCCGGGCTCGATAACCTTGTATTCACTGGGGCGCCCATCGCCGTTGGTCTGTAGGACCTGGACGCTTGCGAGCCCGTCGATCCGCCGGAGAAGCATGCCATTGGCCTGCCCGTACGCGCGGAACCGCTTGATGAGGTCATCGCGCGGCCGCTCGACCTGCCAGGTGAAAAGCGGCGCATCGAAACAGAGGAACTCGCGATGGTGTTCCTGGATCGGCGCGGCGAGATTGAACTCATAGCCGGCCGATGTCGGCCAGGTGTCGCGGGCCGCGCCGGTGCGCCCGCCGCAGGTACTGGAGTAGTAGGCCCGAAGGATGGCGCCGTTGTCCGTGAGGATGACGCCGCGGGTCGAGGCAACAGCATCCCCGGCGGCCTTGTTCTGCGTCGCGCCGTTGTAGGCCTGGTCGCGTGTGGAGCTCTCGACGTCGTAGGACTTCCTGCCGATCAGCGCACGCTGGCGCTCGTGCAGGGCGTAGGTCCGGGCGCACACAGCCTGAACCTGGTACGCCGCGGGCGGCCAGTTGACGTACATCTCCTTGGCGACGACGCCGCAGAGGTACGCTTCCACTGGGATGTGCTCGATGATGTCGAAGGCGCCGCCGGGGAGATCGGACCGGGCCGAGAGGCGGAGGATGCCGTTGTACGCGGCGTCGCCGAGGATCACCAGGGGAACGGCGGCCCGTGGGCGGGGCGCGGCGTCGGGGGCGGAGGCGACGATCTGGAGCTCGCCCGTACGATCGAAGCGCTGGATCTTGCCGCCTGGGTCGGTGACGACCCAGGCCTCGGCGACGAGCGTGACGGCGACGGGACCCGTGAGCCGCGTCGGCTGCGTACCCCACTGCCCGGTGGGACTCGGGTCGGCGACGGCGATCCAGACCGGGCCGGGCGGGGCCTGCTGGAGGTTGGCCGTCAGCGCGCCCGCCGGGATGGAGTTCAGGCGGACGGTATCAACCCCGGCGGCGATGCGGACGCGGATCAGCGGCTCGCTGGTGAGGGTCTGGAGGCCGCCCGACAACCGGGAGCTTGTTGTCCCGGGGACGGCCGAGTTCGCCGTGGCGGCGCGGGAATCCTGGCCTCCGCCCGCGCTGGGGCCGCCGTCGATCTGACAGGAAACCAGCGAGCCAGCCAGCAGGATCCCGACGACGCCAAAGAGGCCGATGACGCTCGCGGCCAGAAGGGAACGCGGACGAGTTGGGGCCGAGATGCGGAGTCTCATGGGCACGTGGGGATCATCGTGCGGATGCGCCGGTCGCATGCAGAGTTTGCGTTGTCACGCGGGCCATCAGGACAGGGCAGAGGAAGCGGAAGGAGGCACACCGATGTCCTCGTTCCAGAGTTCAGAGTGTTCCTTGACGAATCGGGCCATAAGGGCGATGCAGCGGGGGTCGTCGAGAACGCGGACCTCGGCGCCCGAATCGCGCAGCCAATCCTCTCTTCCCCGGAACGTGCGGCTCTCGCCGATGACGACCCGCGGAATGCGGTGGAGAACGGCGGTGCCCGAGCACATAGCGCACGGGCTGAGCGTGCTTGCGAGCGTGAGCAGGTGCCAGTCGCGCCGGCGACCGGCGTTCCGGATGCACACCGTCTCGGCGTGCGCAGTGGGCTCCCCAGATTGAACGCGGAGATTGTGACCGACGCCGACGACCACCCCGGCGCTCGTGACCAGCGCTGACCCGATAGGGATGCCGCCCTCCCGTTGGGACTTGAGCGCCTGCTCGTACGCCGCTTCAAAGGCAAGGCCATCGATGGCGTCGGTGGTCATGGTCTCTGGTTATAGCGGGTCCGCGAGAGCCGGGGCGGTGCGATACGGGCTCGAACGTCGGGGGGTGCGTGCGGCAATCGACCACGCTACACTCGGCGCCATGCCGAACACGGACCCCACAACCGTGGACCTGCTGCGGCTCACCCTGACGCCCGGTTTGGGGCCGGTCCTGATCGGTCGCGCGATCACGCAGATCGGCTCGGCGGCCGGCGTGCTGCGGGCGCCGGAGGCGCAACTCCGTGCGGTGAAGGGAATCGGCCCGGAACGTTGCGGGGCGATCCGGGTCGGCTTCGACGCCACGATGACCGCGGCCGAGGAGGAGCTCTCGCTGGCGGAGTCACTCGGCGTGCGGCTCATCCCGATCATGAGCGATGAGTATCCCCCGCTGCTGCGACAGATCCCCGATCCACCGCCCCTCCTGTACGTGAAGGGACGGCTCCTGGCAGGCAGCGACGACCGCTACCCGGTGGCAATCGTCGGCTCTCGTTCATGCACGGCATACGGACTGGAGCAGGCCGAACGGTTCGCCATGCACCTGGCGCAGGCCGGCCTGACGGTAGTCTCCGGAGGAGCAAGAGGGATCGACACCGCGGCCCACCGCGCGGCCATCCGCGTGAAGGGGCGGACGATCGCGGTTCTCGGGTGCGGGCTGGCGCACTGTTACCCGCCGGACAACGCAGATCTGTTCGGGAAGATTGTGAGCAGAACGGACGACGAGAATGGACAGGGATGCATCGTCTCGGAGCTGCCCCTGCGGACGCCGCCGCACGCGGACAACTTCCCGGCGCGGAACCGGATCATCTCGGGCATGTCCCTGGGTGTCCTGGTCATCGAGGCGGGGAAGAGGTCGGGGTCGCTCATCACGGCG
>JBGPJM010000011.1:0-47533 GCA_041485385.1 Phycisphaerae bacterium
CATCACGCGCGTCATGATCACGCTCCCCTTCCTCATCGAGGGCTCCATCGTCCTGGAGTCGTACTTCAACATACCCGGCATGGGCAAGACCATGATCGAGGCGATCAGCCACAAGGACTTCCCCGTCATCCAGACGTTCACCGCGGTCTTCGCCGCGCTGTTCATCGCCAGCAACATCCTGACCGACGTGCTGTACGCGCTGGTCGATCCCAGGGTGAGGCTGGCATGATCGCCCTGGCGCGGAGGATCGCGGCGTCGCGGGCGGTGCGGAAGTTCCGGCGCAACCGCCTGGCGATGGCGTCGCTGGCGGTGATCTTGCTGTACATCGGCATCGGCGTCGGGTGCGTCGTCGGGGTGATCACCCCCGGGGAGGTCGGGCAGCGCATCGGGCCGGACTCGGTGCCGGGGTGGCTGGAGGGCGAGCCGGGCGAGAAACGGCTCGCCGACTGCGACTTCCTGGCCAGGCAGGTCGCGGCCGCACTCAAGCGGGACGACCCGGGCGCGGCCATCAAGGAGTTCTCGCTGGCGGAGCGGCGGTTCGCCGACCTGCCGGTCGCGGAGCTGAAGAAGCTGGTCGAGCAGGCCGCCGAGCTGCACGACGACATCGCCGACTCGTTCGACGAGGTGGGGGCTCTCGCGGGGAGGATCGCCAAGGCGATCCGGAAGGACGCGCCGGTGGCGGACGTGCTGCCGCCGGAGCAGCTCGCGGCCAAGCGAACCGAGCTCGAGAAGGTGCAGGCGGTGGCCGAGGCGAAGCTCGCGCAGCTGGAGGAGCTGACGCAGCGGCTCGTGCCGATGCCCGAGGGACGGGCGGGGAAATTGTACCGGGCGAGGATGCTCCTGGGGACTGATCGGCAGGGGCGGTCGATCCTGGTGCGCGCGGTGTATTCCATCCGAGTGGCGCTGCAGGTGGGGCTGGTGGTGGGGATCACGTCGGTGGTGTTCGGGACGCTCATGGGGGCGGCGGCGGCGTTCTTCGGAGGGTGGGTGGACAACGCGGTGACGTGGCTGTACTCGACGTTCTCGTCGATCCCGGAGCTGGTGCTGCTGAGCCTGCTGGCGTACCTCTTCCTGGGGGTGCACTTCGCCGACGAGCTGGTGCCGGTGTACGCGGCCCTGTCGCTGACGTTCTGGATCGGCCCGTGCCGCGTGATCCGCGGGGAGGTGCTGAAGATCAAGGAGCTGGAGTTCGTGCAGGCGGCGACGGCGATCGGGTTCGGGCGGGTGTACATCCTGCTCAAGCACATCATCCCGAACACGGCGCACCTGATGCTTATCAACTTCTCGCTGCTGTTCATCGCGGCGATCAAGGCGGAGGTGATCCTGACGTTCCTGGGGCTGGGGGTGAAGAACGGGGCGAGCTGGGGGATCATGATCGAGCAGTCGCGGTCGGAGGTGATCCAGGGGTTCTTCTGGCAGATCGGCGGGGCGACGGCGCTGATGTTTGTGCTGGTGCTGGCGTTCAACATCGTGTCGGACGCGCTGCAGGATGCGTTCGATCCGAAGCATGTTGGGTAGAGGAGCCGTTGAGGCGTAGAGGACGACGGATTGACGTGAGCGACACGAGAACCCCCATCCTGAGCGTGCAGCACCTTTCGACGTGCTTCCGGACCGACCGCGGCGTGGTGACCGCGGTGGACGATGTGTCGTTCGACGTCTTCCCCGGTGAGACCATCGGCATCGTGGGCGAATCCGGGTGCGGCAAGACGGTGACAAGCAAGTCGATCATGCGGCTGCTCCCGGAGCGCACCGGTTTCATCAAGCCGGGGTCGAAGATCCTCTTCGAGGGGATGAACCTCGCGACGGCCGACGAGGCCACCATGCGGAAGGTCCGGGGCGAGAAGATCGCCATGATCTTCCAGGAGCCGATGACCTCGCTGAACCCGGTGTTCCGCGTGGGGTGGCAGATCGAGGAGGCGTTGAAGTACCACACCACGCTCAACCGTGCGCAGCGCCGCCGGCGCACGCTGGAGATGCTCAAGCTCGTCGAGATCTCCAACCCGGAGAAGCGGATCGACGAGTACCCGCACCAGCTCTCGGGGGGGATGCGCCAGCGGGTGATGATCGCCATCGCCCTGTGCTGCGAGCCGGGCATCCTGATCGCCGACGAGCCGACCACCGCGCTGGACGTCACCATCCAGGCGCAGATCCTGGACCTGATGGACGGCCTGAAGCGAAAGCTGCGCACGGCGATCGTGCTCATCACGCACAACCTGGGCGTCGTGGCTCAGGTGTGCGACCGCGTGATCGTGATGTACGCGGGGCGGATCATCGAGGAGGGGAACGTGCGGGAGATCTTCCACCGGCCGCGGCACCCGTATACCCGGGCGCTCCTGGACTCGATCCCGAAGGCCGGCATGAAGGAGCACGGGAAGCGGCTGCCGACCATCGACGGGATCGTGCCGAGCCTGTTCGACCTGCCGAAGGGGTGCCGGTTCCAGGACCGGTGCCGGTACAAGCAGGATCGCTGCGTGGCGGAGGAGCCGCAGTTGATCCTGGGGCCGGACGGACGCTTGGTCCGATGCCACTTCCCGATCGCCGAGCGGGTGGTGCCGGGAAACCGCACGGAGGGGAACGATTGAACCATGGCGCTGGTTGAAGTCGACAACCTGGTGAAGCATTTCCCGGTTCGCGGCGGGGTTCTCAACGGCGTGGTGGGCAAGGTGCACGCAGTGAACGGGGTGTCGTTCTCGATCAACCGCGGCGAGGTGCTGGGAGTCGTCGGCGAATCCGGGTGCGGCAAGTCCACGCTGGGGAAGCTGATTGTCCGTCTGATCGAGCCGACATCGGGGTCGGTCCGCTTCGACGGACGCGAGATCACCGGCCTCGAGCACGCGGCCCTCATGCCCTTCCGGCGGAAAATGCAGATCATCTTCCAGGACCCCTACTCGTCGCTGAACCCGCGCCTCACGGTGCGGGCGATGCTCAAGGAGGCGATCTCGTTCCACGGCGTCGTGCCCGCGGCGGACATGGAGGGGTACATCGACGCCCTGATCGCCAAAGTGGGGCTGCGGGGGGATGCCAAGGACAAGTTCCCGCACGAGTTCTCCGGAGGCCAGCGCCAGCGGATCGGGATCGCCAGGGCGCTGGCGCTCAAGCCGGAGTTCATCGTGGCCGACGAGCCGGTGTCAGCGCTGGACGTCTCGATCCAGGCGCAGGTGCTAAACCTGATGATGGGGCTGAAGGAGGAGTTCGGGCTCACGCTGCTATTCATCTCGCACGACCTGAAGGTGATCGAGCACTTCTGCGACCGCATCCTGGTCATGTACCTGGGCAACGTTGTAGTGGAGCTGGCGGCCCTCGACGTGCACGAGCGGGCGCTGCACCCCTACACCAGGGCGCTCCTGGGCGCGAATCCGATCGACGATCCGGATGAACGCCGCCCCTTGACCGTGCTGCAGGGGGACGTGCCCAGCCCGTTCAACCCGCCGAAGGGGTGCCCCTTCGCGGGGCGTTGTCCGCTGGTAATGGAGAAGTGCCGGCAGGAGATGCCGCCGCTGGTCGAGAAGGGGCCGTCGGACGGCAAGCACCCGGTGGCATGCTGGGCGGTCGAGTGAAGACTCTTCACACCGAGCTGCCGGCGATGAACCCGCTGGCCCAGGCCCACTGGAAGTTGTACCCGCCGACGCGGCCGTCCACATCGCAGATCTCGCCACAGAGGAACAGCCCCGGGCAGATGCGGGATTCCATGGTGCTCAGATGGAGTTCGCTGAGCGGCACACCACCGGCGGTGACCTCGGCGTAGGTGAAGCCGCGGTCGCCGGTGATCGGCAGCGGCATCTCGACGACGGCACGGACGAGAGTCCGGCGGGCGTCCCGCGAGAGCTGGTCGCCCGGGGTCGCGGGGTCGATGCCGGCGTGACGGCAGAGTGCCTCGGCGAGACGATCGGGAAGGAGCGTGCTCAGCCACGGGCCGATCCGGGCGCGACCGAGGCCGACCATCGTGCGGTCGATCGCGTCGAAGGCACGTCCGGGGAGCCAGTTGATGACCAGCGTGGCGCCGGGGTCGGTGGCTCGGGCGTCGGTGAGATGGCGGCTGATATCGAGCACCCCGGGGCCCGAGAGGCCGAAGTGCGTGCAGAGGGTGGAATCGGTGAAGGCGACGAGTTTGCGCCCTGTGCCCGAGCGGAGCTCGAGCGTCGCGGGGATCGTGACGCCGCTGAGTGTGCAGATGAAGTGGGGGGGTGAAGCGCCGTCTCCACGAGGGAGGGTCAAAGGCACCAGACCAGGGAAGGTCCGACCGGTGATGGTGTGGCCAAGGGCGCGGGCGATGCCGTGCCCGTGGCCGTCGGAGCCGGTCTTGGGGAGGCTCTTGCCGCCCGTGGCGAGGACGAGGCGCCGGGCGCGGAGTGTGCCCCAGTCTCCAGAGACCTCGAAGCGGTGATCGGCGGCGGGGACGACGGTCACGGTCTCCACACGCGCGGGATTGCGGATGACCACGCCCGAGTCGGCCGCGGCCCGCAAGAGGGCGTCGAGTACGGTATGGGCGTCATCGGTGGTCGGGAAGAGCTTCCCTGTCTCCTCGCGCTTGAGCTCCACGCCGAGCTCGCGGAAGAACTCGATGGTGCGGGGAACGCCGAATCGGCGGAGGACTGTGCGGATGGCGCCGGGGGTCGAGCCCGCGAAGGCGCGCTCGTCGACGACATCATGGGTGACGTTGCAGCGCCCGCCGCCGGCGACCAGGATCTTGGCGCCCAGACGCTTGGCGCTGTCCAGGACGACGATGCGGCGCTCTCCCGTCTGGTTGGTACGCCCGGCCCAGATGGCCGCCATGAGGCCCGCGGCCCCGGCGCCGATGACGGCGATATCTGTCGTCTCGGTCAAGTGTGTCACCACAGAGGGCACAGAGAGACACAGAGAGGCGAAGTGGGGAACGGGGTGGAGGAGAAGGACGAGAGAGTCATGGGTCGCGGCGCGCGCTGGTAAGGCGGGTGAGGGCGCGCTGGAGCGCGACGAAGGCGAGGAGAAGGGCCGCGATGGCCACGCGGGTGGTGCCCGCGCTGAGGCTTTCGTTGTTCTTGACAATGGTGACGATGAGCCCGGTGGTGAGCACGCCGACGAGGGTGCCGGGGATCGAGCCCACGCCGCCGGTGAGGAGCGTGCCGCCGATGACGACCGCAGCGATGGCGTCGAGCTCCATGCCGACGCCCGCGCTGGGATCGCCGCTGGGAGCGTAGAGCGTGAGGACGACGCCGCCCAGGGCCGCCAGGCCGCCGCTCAGGGCGTAGAGGCCGATCTTAGCGCGATCGATCGCGACGCCCATGAGGAGAGCGGCCTCCTCGCTGCCGCCGAGGGCGTAGGCGCTGCGGCCGAAGGAGGTGAAGACCGCCACGTAAGTGCCGAGGACGATGGTCGTGAGGAAGATGATCGCCGTGACCGGGAGCTTGGTGGCGCCCGCGAAGTGGAGCGCGACGGAGGCCACGCGCGTGTGGGTATCGTCGTCGATGGCGACGGCCTCAAGGTGGAGGATGAAGGCCAGGCCGCGGGCAAGGAACATCGCGGCGAGGGTCGCGATGAACGGCCTGAGGCCGGCGAAGTGGATGAGGCAGCCGGAGCCTGCGCCGATGAGCGTGCCGAGCGCGATCGCGGCGGCGAAGGCGGGGGCGACGCGCCAGTGGTAGTCCGTGATGAGCGTGGCGGTGACGACGGTGGCGAGGCCCACGACCGCCCCAACGGAAAGGTCGATGCCGCCGGAGAGGATGACGAAGGTCATGCCGACGGCGACGATGCCCAGGAAGGAGTTGTCACCGAGGAGGTTCAGAAACGTGGCGGGGGTGAAGAAATGGTCGTAACGCAGGGAGGCGGCGGCGAACATGGCCGCGAAGAGGGCGGCTCCGGCGAAGGCGGGGATGTGGCGGCGGGGGAGGGGCAATGGGTGCCTGGGTGCTAGGTGCTGAGCGCCGAGGGGGAACGGAAGAAGCGCGGCTTGAGGGTTGGGCTCTGGAGGAGGCAGACGAGGATGGCGACGGCGGCCTTGACGATGAGGGTCTGCTCGGTGGGGATGTTGTGCATCTGGAGCATGACGGTGAGGGTCTGCATGAGCAGGGCGCCAATGAGGGAGCCGGCGATGTGCGGGCGGCCGCCGGTGAGGCTGGTGCCGCCGATGACGACGGCGAGGATGGCGTCGAGCTCGAGGTAGAGGCCGCACGAGGCGACGTCGGCCTCTTTGATGTCGGCCGCGGCGACGAGGCCGGCGAGCCCGGCGCAGAGGGCGCAGAAGGCATAGACGGTGACACGGATGAGCTCGACGCGGAGGCCGCAGAGACGGGCGGCACGGGGGCTGGCGCCGATCGCCTCGATATCCATGCCGAGGGTGGTGAGCCTGAGAACGAGGGCGACGACCACGGCGAGGGCGAGGACGAAGAGGATGGGCGTGGGAATGGAGAAGAGCAGGCCGTCGAACACGGATTGAAAGGCGGGCAGGTCGAAGCGGACCTTCTGGTCGTCGCTGAGGGTCTGCGCGGTGCCCCGCGCGGCGACAAGCGTGACCAGCGTGGCGACGATGGGCTGCAGGCCGAGACGGCCGATGAGCAGGCCGTTGAACGCGCCGACACCCGCGGCGAGGGCGAGCGGGGCGGAGATCACGATCCACAGTGGCGGGTGACCACCGGTAATGAGCAGGGCGGCGGCGGTGGCCGCCAAGGCCATGACCGAGCCGACGGAGAGGTCGATGCCGGCGATGGCGATCACCAGCGTCATGCCGATGGACAGGAGCATGACCAGCGAGCCGTTCTGGAGGATGTCGATGATCGAGCCGAAGGCGCGCCCGGTCCTGATCTCGATGCGCGAGAAGTTCGGGGTGATAATGATGTTGAGCAGCAGGAGGGCGACGAGGGCGACGAGGGGCCAGAAGACGGCCGAGGACCGCCAGGCGTCAAACCGTGAGGGCGCAGGGGCGCGGAGACGCGGCGTGTCATGAGGCATGTGTCGTGCCCCCCGCGGTTGAGTCGCGCGCGTCGCCTGCGATAAACTGCATGATGGCATGCTCGGTGACGCCCTCGCCGCTGAGCTCGGCGATGACGCGGCGGTCGCGGAGGACCAGAACGCTGGAGCACCTTCGGGCAACCTCATCGAGCTCGGCGGAGATGAAGACGACGCCCGCGCCGGAGGCGGCCAGTTCGTCGATAAGGCGCTCCACCTCGGCCTTCGCGCCGACGTCGATGCCGCGCGTGGGCTCGTCGAGGATGAGTACGCGGGACCCGGCGGCGAGCCAGCGGGCGAGCAGGACCTTCTGCTGGTTGCCGCCGCTGAGGAGGTTCACGGGCTGATGAACACTGGGGGTCTTGATCCCGAGGCGACGGACGAGTTCCTCGGCGAGGCGCGCCTGGGCACGCCGGGAGAGGAAGCCGAAGCGGCCGAGGCGGCGGACCCTGCGGGCACCGGTGCGTTGGGCGACCAGGGCGATGTTGGCCGCGACGGACATGCTCGGGATGACGCCCTCGACCTTGCGGTCCTCGGGGCAGAATCCCATGCCGGCACGGACGGCGGCGCGGGGGGAGCCCGTCCGGATGGGGCGGCCGCTCACCTTCACCGAACCGCCGGCGGGGCGGTCGGCGCCGAAGAGGAGCCGTGCGGCCTCGGTGCGTCCAGAACCGAGGAGGCCGGCGAGACCGAGCGTCTGGGCGCGCCGGAGGGTGAGATCGAAAGGGGCGATCGCGTCGCGCCGGGAAAGGCCGCGGGCGGAAAGGAGTTCGCCGGTGTCGTCCGGGTCGCGCGGGCGGGTGGGGCTGGTACGGGGAGTGGGGGAGGCGACAGAGGCCTCGAGCTCCTGCGGCGACCGGCCGAGCATGTGGCCGATGAGGTCGAGCCGGGTGAGCGAGGAGGCCGCGAACGTTCCGACGAGGCGCCCGTTGCGGAGCACGGTGATGCGGTCGCTGACCTGGTAGACCTGGTCGAGGAAATGGGTGACGAAGATGATGCCGATCCCGTCCTCTTTGAGACGGGCGATGGTCTGGAAGAGGCGGGCGGTCTCATGGGCGTCGAGGCTGGAGGTGGGCTCGTCGAGGACGAGGAGGCGGGCGTGCATGTCGATCGCGCGGGCGATGGCGACCATCTGCTGAATGGCGACGGGGAAACGGCCGAGCGTCTCGTGGACATCGACGTTGCGGAGGTCGAAACGGGCGAGCAGTTCGCGGGCGCGCCGGCCGGCGGCGGACCAGTCGAGGCCGTACCAGGCGCGCGGGGTCTGGGAGTGCGGGCGGGCGAGGAACAGGTTCTCGGCGACGGAGAGGGTGGGGACGAGGCTTGTCTCCTGGAAGACGGTGGCGATGCCCTGGCGCTGGGCGTCCGATGGTGACGCGGCATGGAAGGGGCGTGACAGAAAGGAGATGGTGCCGGCGTCGCGTGTGTGGACTCCGGTGAGGATCTTGATCAGTGTGGACTTGCCGGCGCCGTTCTGGCCCATGAGGGCGTGGACCTCGCCGGGCCGGACGTCGAGGTCGACGGAGTCGAGAGCGAGAACGCCGGGGAAGCGCTTGGTGAGGGAAGAAATGGTGAGGAGGGGGGCCGCGGTCATGCCGGGCCTCCGGCGGTTTCGGGAGGTTCAAAGGGGGTTGAAGGGGAAGAAGGCATTGACTCGAAGAGGGGTCAGTACTGGCGGCCGGGGAGCTCCTTGGCCGCGTTGGACTGGTCGAATAGGCGGTCGGTGTTCTTGATGAACTTCGGGACGGTCTGGCCGGCGAGGATCTTCTCGACGGTGTCGAACGCGGCGGGGCCGAGGAGGGGATTGCACTCGACGGTGCAGTTGAGCTTGCCGGCGATCATGGCCTCGAAGGCGGTCTTGAGGCCGTCGATGGAGACGACGATGACCTCAGTCCCGGGCTTCATGCCGGCCTCTTCGAGGGCCTGGATGGCGCCCAGGGCCATGTCGTCGTTGTGGGCGTAGACAGCCTGGACCTTCCCCGCGTCCGATTTGATGAAGGCCTCCATGACCTCCTTGCCCTTGGCGCGGGTGAAGTCGCCGGACTGCGACTTGATGATTCTCATCTCGGGGTGCTTGGCGAGCTCGTCGGCGAAGCCCTTCCTGCGGTCGTTGGCGGGGGCCGCGCCGGTCGAGCCCTGGAGCTCGACGATGTTGCCCCTTCCGTTCATTTTCGTGGCCAGCCACTCGGCGGCCATGCGGCCCTCTTCGATGAAGTCGCTGGCGATAAGGGTGGCGTAGAGCGAGTCGTCCCTGGTCTTGATGCCGCGGTCGACGAGGATCACGGGGATGCCCGCGGCCTTGGCCTCGGCGAGGACGGTATCCCAGCCGGTCTCGATCTTGGGGGCGAGGATGATGGCGTCGACTTTCTGGGTCACGAAGGAGCGGATGGCGCCGATCTGGTCCCGCTGCTTGCCTTCGCCGTCGGAGAACTTGAGCTTGATGTTGCGCCTGGCGGCCTCGTCCTTGATGGACGTGGTCTCGGCCGTGCGCCAGCCTGACTCGGAGCCGCACTGGGAAAAGCCGATCGTCAGCTGCCTCTTCGCGGCTTCCGGCTTGGCAGGCTGGGGGCGGCCCGTGGCCGCAAGGGCGAGTGACGAGAGGGCGACGATCAGAAACGCCGGTCGAGTGCGGAACATGCGCGAACTCCCTTGAGCGGGCGACGATCATCGCCCGTCGTTGATCTGCCACTCAAGGATACCGCCGGAGAAGCCGTCCCGGAGCCGGGCCTCGAGTTTCAGGGAGGTTGTGCGGACGGGCTTGAACATGACGCGGTTGAGCGCGTCGGGGGCGACCCCGTACGCGCTGCCGTTCTCGACCTCGCGCCAGACGTCGCCGTCCTTGAAGAAAAGCCTCCACGAGGCGGGGACGCGGCATTGGCCACGCCCGGTGTCGTCGAACCAATAGACGGCGCAGGTGGAGATCTCGGCGGGGGCGTCGAGGCGCCAGGAGATCCATTCGGTTGTGCCCTTGTGGTCCCACCAGGTGAAGCGGGGGACGGACTCGTCGGCGGAGGCGGTGGGGAGGCGGCCGTCGCTGACGGCGTCGAGGTCGTCGTTGATCTGCGAGGCGTCGTGGCGAGGGGGAGGCGGGAGAATCCAGTCGTGGGCGTCCGGGGCGTCGCTCACGACGGGGAAGGCGGAGATGCGCAGGCGCGCGGCACCCATGGGGATAAGGGTGACTCGCTCGTCGGGCTCGGAGGAGCGAACGGGGCTGGACTGGAGAAGGCCGACGAGGCCGGTGTGGTCCAGCTGCCAGTTGGGGATGCGCCGGGCGGTGGCGAGCAGCTGGACGGGCGCGTTGTCGGTGGTGAAGGGCTGGTCGGCGGGGGGGCCGGGGCGGCGAACGAACTCGAATGACGAGGCGGGGTCCGCGCCGTCCAGCACCAAGGCGTAGTTCCACGGGGTGGTCGGCAACACCTCCCACGCCGGCCAGCGGTTGGTGCCGCCGTAGCGCTGCGAGCGCTCGCCGATCTTGAGGGAGTACCAGAGCGGGCCGCGTCCGACGGAGACGGCGTTCTTGTTCTCCGTCCAGGTCGTGACGGCGGTGTGCATCGGGAGGGTGAGCATGAGCGTGTCGTTCGAGGACCACGCGCGCAGGATACGGAGCCACGACCCCGGGCGGATGGGGCCGGCGGCGATGGCCAGCGGCCGGTCGTTGAGCTGTGCCCCTGCGCCGTCGCACCAGCGAGGGAGACGGAGGTACAGGGGGAACTTCACCGGCGTCCCGGCCTGGGAAGTCTCGAAGGTCAGCGTAACGGTCTCATCGAACGGGTAGCCGGTGTTTTCGTGGACGATGACCTCAGTGCCGGGGTCGCCCACGGTGGCCCTCACATCGCTGTCGCTGTAGAGGACCGCGCCGAGGCCGTCGTCCGGGGTCGCCATCCACAGGTTCTCGGCGTAGTACGGCCAGCCCATGGCGTGGTTGTGCTGGCAGCAGCGGTGGTCGGCGGGGTCGAAGCCGAGCATGTTGCCCCCATTGAAAAAGCCGGGGGCGTGGCTGCCCGAGTCGGCCCGCGGCATGTTCGGCGCGGTGAGGTAGTGGAGGGCGCTGTAGTCGGGCGTGAACGCCGCGGGGAGCGAGTTGAAGGCGACCTCTTCGCACCGGTCGGCCCAGACACCGTCGCCGGTGATGGCGGTGAGCATCTCGAAGCTGTGCATGAACTCAACCATGGAGCAGGTCTCGGCGGCCTGGCGGGGATCGCCGTAGCCCTCCCGGCAGACCTCGTCGGCGCCGAACATGCCGCCGGGCGCCTGGCCGTAGCGGTGCATGACGTCCTGGTAGTTCTCCTCGGCGCGCGCAAGATGCGCGGGATCGCGGGTGAGCAGCGAGTAGACCGCCGGCTCACGGAATCCCTGGCAGATGTTGACGCCGTGCCAGTCGGCGACGCCCTTGTCCCAGCGGACCGTGCGCTCGTGGAGGACACGCGCCAGGCCGAGCAGCCACGCTTCACCGGTTCGGTTGTAGAGCCAGAGGACCGACTCGATGTTGTCGCCGGCGCGGATCTTCTGCCAGCTGCCCGGGAGGAGCTTGTCCTTCGGTACGGAGTACTCCCATTGGAAATAGCGCGACATGAAGGGGAGCACCCGTGCGTCGCCCGTGGCCTCATAGAACGACTGCAGGACATTGAGCACGACCATGTTGGGCCAGAGGTCGAGCTTGGTCTTGTTCTCGCGCGGCCCGAAGTACCCGGAGTCGTCCTGGCTGGCGAGCACGCCGTCGATCCACTTTCGGGCCCGATCGCCGAGCTCGCTGTCCTTCAGGACCCACGCCAGGTCGCCCGCGCCCCTGAGCCAATAGGGGAGTTCTTCCCAGCCGTTCTTGCCCGTGCCGTCGGGGGTCATCCATGCGCTGACCGTAGCGTCGCACCACGGGCTGATGTCCTCGAGGTGCCCGGTCATGCCGTTGCGCATGAGCACGAGCTGCGTGCGCAGCCAGCCGCGCGGTATGATGGCGCCGATCGGCAGCTTCACGAGTGCGGCGGGCGCGAGCGGCTGGCGGGTAGAGACGTAGTGTTTGTTGCGCCTGGGCGAGTCGATGGCCGCGCGCGGAGAGTCCACCACTGTGGTCGTCGCCGCCTGATGCTGCGCGCCCGCGGGCGGGTTTGCCGCAAGCAGAACCACCGCTGCCGCGATGCCCGGGGCGAGGGTGGATGGTTTCATGTCAACTCTCCATCGTTGTTCCGAGCCGCGCGGGGTCGTCACTGTAACCGCTTTCTACCGGGAAGCGCAGAAATCAGCAAAGCGCGGCGCGGCACTTCGCCTGCATTTTCGCAGCCGCGGTCGCTTTTTCGCAGCGCGACGGGGAATCGGTGAAAGACCGGCGGGATGTTCGGCTTATTCCCAGCCGAAATCAGACCGGTTGCGGAGGACTGCGCTTCTCGCGCGGGCCGCCGCGAGTGGGAAGACGATGTGTTTTTCGGGCATTGGCAGGCCGCGTTGCGTGCGGAGTGGGCGTCTTCTCCCGAATCCGGGGGAACACCCCGCAGAGACGGAGATAAGAGATTTCCCATCGCGCAATGTCTGCGTTGAAGCGACGGAAGGCGACCAAGCCAGCACAGGGGTTGGGTCCAAGGATGAGTATCCCCCGACCAGTAGTGTGGAGATGTGGGCGGCACTCGATCTGCGTTTTTTGCGTACGAGAGCTTTTTCGCCCGAGTCGAGTAGATAAGCAGTTGTGCCGCAACTGGCTGACCGATGATGTGGCCCACGTGCCAACCAGAGGGGTTGCACAAGGGCCGGCAAGCCGAGGGAGCTGCCATGAACACCGACGGAGATAGGAAACTCAACCAGGAGCACCTGCTCTATCTGGCGAGCCTTTACAAAGGGCTGAACCGGAAGGAGCTGGGCGCCGCGCTGGGACGAGACCCGACCAAACTCTTTCCGCCCACGGGTAATCCGAAACTGGATTACCTGGTGAGGCTGGCGGAGCTGCTGGACTGGCCCGTCGGAGACGTCGCGCAGGCGATCTGGAACGCTGAACGGTCCACCGGCGACAAGGCGAATCAAGAGAGCTTCGACGAGCTCAACGCCTCGGCCAGAGAGGCGCACCGCGTGGGCGAGTTCGCCCGCATGGTGAACCTCGCCGAGCGGATGTATGTGATCGCCAAGTCGCCGGAGGAGCGGGCGCTGGCGTCGCACCGCGAGTCGGGCGGATGGGATGGCCTGGGCCGGTACACCAACCAGCTCGAGGCGGTCCGTCGCGGGCTCCGCGAGAACCCGATCTCGCACGACCTGCGCCTGCTGCTGCAGGTCAACCTGGCGAATACGTACTACACGCTCTGGCACCTCCTGGAGGCGCGGGCGATGGCCAAGGACCTCATCGACGGCCTGGTCGTCTCGCCGCCGGTGAGCAAGAGCGCCCGGGCGGCCCAGGCGTTTGCCCACTACGTGCTGGGCAACGCGAGCCTTCGCCTGGCGACCGAGGAATCGGACACGGGCGGGACGTGCGCGAAGGCGGCCCACGAGGCGATCTCGACCTCGCACAGAATGTACATGCAGCTTGCGGAGGAGTTCGACCATGACCCGTGGCGTGGCATCGCCAACACGTGCACGGCGGGGATTATCGAGGCCGAGGTGGAGCTGGGGCTGCAGAACCCCGAGAAGGCCGTCGAGACGCTGATGGCGGGGCTGGACAATGTCGCGGACACGAGCGACGGGCTGGTCGGCGACCGCCTGGAGAGCTACGGCTGGTGGTGCATCTTCGGCAGCAGCATCACGCTGCGGCACCTCTCGGGCCGGCAGCTGCAGCGGAACATGGCGGTCTTCACGAACAAGGGGTACGAGATCGCCGACCGGCTGAACAACTGGGCGATGCGCGAGAGGCTCTTCTCGATGGAGTTCCTGCAGAGACAAAGGCTCAACGACCTGGCCGGGTTCCGGGTCGAATGGACCATCGACAACGAGGAGGTCAAGCTGATCGTCGGGACGATGGGTCGTTTCCCCATGTTCAGGAACACGGGCTGGCAGATCCTGCAGGCCGCAACCGTCGTCGGTTCCAACTGAGAGAGGTGCATCGTGTTGAGCATGAGAAGGAAGACGCATGCAGCTCTTGGGGTGGTGCTCGCCGCGGGCACGGTGACCGGCTCCGCGAGCGCCCAGGTCGTCGAGGCGCCGGATCCGCTCGGCATGGCGTACCCCGTGGGGCCGGTGAACGTGGTTCTGCTGCACAACGAGCAGGGCGGGCTGTCGATGGCGCCGTTCTGGATAGGCGCGGGCGGCTGTACAACCCGCGACTACACGCTGTTCCATGGCGTCGGCGCGCTGACAGGCGGCGATGGCCAGAGCTGGGTGTCGGGCGTCTCGCCCGATGGGCGTGTGGTCGTCGGCGCGAGCTACGGCTCGGCGGGGCCGGGCGCGCCGCCCGCGTGGCTCGGCTTTGCCTGGGCGTCCTGCGGTGGCATCCGGCCGACGGTCGGACCGGAGATCGCGACGTTCGGGAGCGAGGCGCGAGCGGCGTCGATGGGCGGCGCGGTGATCGTGGGCGTCGGGAGCAACGGCCCGATGGTCGGCTGTCGCTGGTTCAGCGGCGACCTGGTCGGGCTGGACATCGTCCGTGATCTTCGCGACGGCGCGCCAATGCAGACGCTGACAACGGGCGTCTCGGCCGACGGGACGGTGGTCGTGGGGTCGGCGTTCGATTCGACGAGCTGCCAGGCCTTCGTCCTGATCCAGGGCGCCCCGGGCGCCATGGCGCTGGGCGACCTGCCGGGCGGCCCGGCGTGGAGCGAAGCCACGGGCATCTCGTCCGACGGTTCCGCGGTCGTCGGCCTGAGCCGATCGGGTGCGGGCATCGAGGCGTTCCGGTGGACATTCGCCGGCGGCATGGTCGGCCTGGGCGACCTGGCCGGCGGCGGCGTGCACAGCGAGGCGGCGGCGGCGTCGGTGACCGGGTCGGTGATCGTCGGCTGGGGCACCACCTTGGCCGGCGTCGAGGCCTTCCGGTGGACGCCGACTGGCGGGATGATGTCGCTGGGCGACCTGCCGGGCGGCGGCACGTTCAGCCAGGCGACGGCGGTTTCGGGCGACGGAGCGGTGATCGTCGGCACGTCGACGGGCTTCCATGGCGACGAGGCGTTCATCTGGGACACCGTCTACGGGATGCGGAGCCTGCGGAGCGTGCTGATCACGGAGCACGGCCTGGACCTGTCGCAGTGGACGCTGGTGTCGGCCACGGGCATCTCGCTCGACGGCCGGACGATCGTTGGCAACGGCTACAACCCCGACGGGCTGGCGGAGGGGTGGGTCGTCCAGCTCCCCGATCGCTGCCCGGGTGACTGGGACGACAACGGCGTCGTGGACAGCAGCGATTTCTTCGCATTCCTCAGCGGGTTCTTCGGTTCCAGCGCCGATTTCAACCACGACGGCGTGACCAACAGCCAGGACTTCTTCGGCTTCCTGACGGCGTTCTTCGGCGGCTGCTGACTCAGGCGAGCCGGCGAAAGCAGACAGCACCAACGCGAACGCGGGGTCCGGCACGTCCGGGCCCCGCTCTATTCGATGGCGAGTCGCTCATGGGCAGCCGGCGAAGAAGCAGGTCAGGAAATCAAAGAAGTCCTGGCTGTTGGTCAAACCGTCGTGGTTGAAGTCGGCGCTGCCGGCGAAGAACGAGGTGAGGAAATCGAAGAAGTCCTGAGAGTTGAGATCGCCGGAGTTGTTCCAGTCACAGGCGCAACCGCCCCGCGGGGTGCGGTAAGCCCTCACGTTCGTGCCGACCCCCGCGATGACCAGCGTGCCGTCGCGTCCGATCGCGGGGGAGCCGATGTTGGCGTTGGGCACGGAGATGGACCAGCGCTCGGAGAGGTCGGGGTTGAAGGAACAGAAGCGGCCGTTGCTGAAGGCGCCGTTGGAGAAGAACAGGCGGCCCTGGGCATCCACGGCCATCCGCGCGGCGAGGAAGTCGGCGGGAATCGATGCGGAGGTCGCCAGCGGATCGCCGCTAATCGGGTCCAGACGGTTGATGAAGTTGCCGGGCGCCATCATGTAGACCGAGCCGTCGCCGGCCACGGCGAACTCCGAGGCGTATGAGTACGCGGCCGGGACGGACCAGCGGATGCTCATCGCCGACCCGTTGTCGTTGATCGCGAAGAAGAAATCGACGGACGCGTTGTTCTGGACGCGCGAGAGGTAGATGGTGCCGTCGGGGGCGACCATCGGGGTGTTCTGGATGGTGAAACCGGCCATGACGGGGCTCTGGTAGAGGAAAGCGCCGGTCGTCAGGTCGAACTTCTTGATGGCGTTGCCCCCGGGCACGGCGTCGGCGACATACACGGCGTCGCCATGGATGGCCCCGCCGCAATCACCGCTGACCGACCCGACGCGGCCCGCGGTCCATGCCGTGGTGCCGTCGGTGGCGCGGATGCGCTTGATGGTGCGGAAGGACGCCACCACAGGGTCGCCGTTGGAGGCGAAGACGACGCCGTCGTACGCGCCGGCGTCGATCTCCTCCTGGGACGGCCAGAGTATGTGGCCGTCGGCGACGTCCAGCGCGTACAGCCTGGCGGAGACCGAGGCGCCGTTGCCGGACCGTGAGGCGTAGACCTGATTGTTCCAGACGCCCGCGACCCAGGCGGTCCAGTCGCCGCTCTCGTACGGGATATCGCGGTGCCAGAGCTCGGCGCCGGTGTCCAGGTCCATGGCGACGACCGGTGAGCCGGTGGTCTCGGGCGGGAACGAGGTCTGACGGACCATGAAGACGCGAGAACCGGCGATCACGGGCTGCCAGGCGATGATGGACGAGCGCCCGCCGGACCAGAGGAGCTCGGCCGCGGTCGCCGCATCGGGCCCGACCTCCGTGGTCAGGCCGTTGCGCCCGGCGTTGCCCCCGGAGTTGGTCCAGTCGTCGGCGAATACCTGGGAGCACAAAGCCAGGACGATGCAAGCTCGGACGGACAGGCCGCGGGCAAGGAAGGTACACCGCATGGTTGAGCTCCTTTTGTGGCCATCGCTCGATCGAGGTGAAGACTACCACCGAGGGGCGAGGGCACAAGCGAACGTGCGGGAGCACCCCCGCTGAGAAATCAGGCAGGGCTCAGCACGATCCAGATTGAGATTTGGCAGCCGGCCGGATGATCGAGTTCACCGGCGCGCACACAGCGACGCAGGCCTCACCGCGGTGTTGCTGTGTACGCGAGTCTGCGGGGCAGCCGATGTGCGGAACTCGACCGGCAAACAGCCGGACCGATGGCGCTGGACGCCCCGCCGCGATACGAGCAGCCTCTTCCACTCGCTTCTTGCCGAACCCTTGGCGACGCCTCGTCAGTCAGCATCCTCCCAACGGATTCTCCAAAAACCAAACAAAATACTTGCAATTCCCATTTGGTTCGGTATATTAACGGCTGAATCCGCCGCTCCTTCGACGCCAGTCGGGGGGGGCGGGGGCGATCTCCTTGAAAACCGGATCGTTCGTTCGAAGGCAGCCCAGCAACGCGGCCACCAGCCACGCCTCCTAAGACCGCCAACTCCGGCCTAAGACCGCCAACTAAGGCCGCCAAATCCCGCCTAAGACCGCCAACTCAAAACGCCCCTCCCGGCCCCGCCAACCCTAAGGCCGCCAACTTCCCCCTAAGACCGCCAAAATCCTGGAAAAACCCCGACGCCTGCACGACCCAGCGGAGCGCGACAGCCCTGAGGCTCTCTAGAACTTCTCTAAGGATGTCTAAGAACGCCTCAAGGATGCCTAAGAGTGCCAACGAATGCGCGCGGCGCGCACAAATCGGATCGCCCCCTGTTGCGGGGAAGCGCACCAGAGGATCGTCGCGACCTCGTCTCGCTCGCTTCAAGTCCCGGGATTCGGTCACATACACGGTCAAACCAACGTGCGCAACAAGAAAGCCCCGGCAAATCACCGGGGCCTCTGAGGAGGTCGTTCGGTTGTGTGGGCCTCAACCCGCCTCGGCCCGGGGGTGGGCCTGGTCGTACGCGTCCTTGAGGCGCTGCGTGGTCAGGTGCGTGTAGATCTGGGTGGTGGAGAGCGACTGGTGGCCCAGCAGCTCCTGCACGCTCCGCAGGTCGGCGCCGTTCTCCAGCAGGTGGGTGGCGAAGCTGTGCCGGAGGGTGTGCGGGCTGATGTCTGTGTCGAGGCCGGCGCTCTTGAGGTACTTGTCGAGCTTGCGCCGCACCGAGCGCGAGCTCAGCCGCTTGCCGTGCTTGTTGACGAAGAGCGGACCGGTGTTGCGCCCGGGGCCCCACACGGCGCCGAAGCGAGCGTCGGCCTGCACCATCTTGATGTAACGCCGGACGGCCGCGAGGGCGTGCTTGCCCAGCGGGACGATGCGCTCCTTCTTGCCCTTGCCCCGGATCCGCATGGCCTCGCCGTTGTCGTCCAGGTCCTCCACGTTCATGCCGACGAGCTCGCTGACGCGGATGCCGGTGGAGTAGAGGGTCTCGAGCATGGCGCGGTCGCGCATCCCGAGGACGTCGTGCTCGTTGGGCGTGGCCAGGAGCTTCTCGATTTGCTCGATGTTGATGGCCTTGGGGAGCCGCTTGCTCTGGCGCGGCGTGCGGATCGCGGTCATCGGGTTGGTGCGGGCGATGCCGTACCGCTGCGCCCACTTGTAGAACGAGCGGAGCGTGGCGATCTTCCGCGCCATGGTGGCGGGGGAGTACTGGATGGTGCCCAGGTGCAGGAGGAACTCGCGGATCGTGTCGGGAGTGGCCTCGCAGATTGTGGTGGTGAGCGTGCCGTCGGAGGGGGCCGGGGAGGAGGCGGCGTGGTCAATGGTGCCGTTGGGGGCGCCCGCGGCGGACCGGCGGTCGAGAACCGCCTGCTCCCGCTCCGCCGTGGGCTGGATGCCCGTGCTCGTCGTCAGGTGCTCCACGAACTGGCGCAGGTCGGCGCCGTAGCAGCGGGCGGTGTACTGGCTGAAGTGCCGCTCGTCGAGCAGGTAGGTCGCGAAACTCTCGATGATGGGCAGGCTGGTCATGGGTCGGGCTCCGGTGATCCTCCATGAGCGGAGGCAGGGGTGCACGCGTAGGTGAGGGTCGGGAGGGGATCCGTGGCGTCCGTGCCGTGCGTGCGGAAGAGGGGTTGAGAGGGTCGTGAACGTCGCTGGCTTCGCTGGGTCCGCCGGCGACGAGCCGACGGCTAGCGGAGCGGTTTGTCCTTCGATGCCTGCTCCGGTCCGGCGGTCGGTCCCAGGCGGGAGCGTTCTTCTTCGAGCAACCGGTGGATGCACCAGTACGCCGCGAACTCCGTGTACAGCTCCATGCTCGCGGTGTATCTCCTCCATCCCAGGGCCGAGTTCGGGTCGTTGCGTCCGACGGCGAAGGCCTGCAGGTTCTTGAGCACCTCGTGGTTGGAGGCGTCGAGGTGCTCGGCGACGACGGAGGCGGGGCGTTCCTTGAACCGCGTACGGGGGAGCGTCGAGGTATCGGAATAGGCGGCCTGAAGAGCGCGGGGGTCCAGAGACCCGTCGGCGGATCCCTGGGCATCAACCCAGTAGAGCGCCAGGGTCAGCCCGAGCTTCGGCGGGTCGTAGGGGTCGTAGGCCGTGACGGTGCCGAGCAGGAGAGCGCGGACACCCAGGGCGTCGGCGATGATCCTGGCTTCCTGCGGGGTTCGGATGGCCCGCAACCCCTTGGCCTCCATCGCGGCGAGCGTGCGGTTGACGGGGACGGACGAGACTCCCTGCACCTCTTCGATGGCCGCCGTCAGCTTGTCGCAGATGGCCAGCACGTTCACGGTGGAAACGCCCGACTCGTTGGCCAGCGGGGCCACGGCCCACCGTACCTCGCTCCGGCCGGGCTCGTAGGGCGAGATCAGCACGCGGGGCGGAACGAGCTGGTCTTTTTTCGCACAGGCCGTGGAGAGCGAGGCCGTCAGCACAAGGGCGATCGCGGCACCGGCGCGAAGGCACGCGCCGGCGTGGGCAAGCATGTTCTGTACGGTTGTCATGGCGTCCTGCCGTTGCCCGAGGGTTCCACCCGCGGGAGGTCTCGATCGGTCGGACCCGGTCTCGCGACCGGGTGGTTGTTCTGAAACGGAGACCCGCGCCTTTCGGCACAGGCTCCAGGGGTGGATGTTCGGACTCAGGGGTGTTCGTTCACGCCCGCGACTTCCTCTTTGTGCCCATCGCCGCTGGTCCGGCCGTCTTTGCCGGCCGGGGTGCCTCGGTGCGCCAGGTCGCGCGTGCCCGGCGTGGGGTTGCCGGTCGCGGCGACGATGGCCTTGTCGGTCCCGATCGACCAGATGTTGTCGATCCCGCCGCGGTCGGAGACGAAGTAGATCCGGCCGTCGGGGCCCCAGGTGGGCATGAGATTGACGGACCGGCCGGAGGTCAGGTTGACCCGGCCCGAGCCGTCGATGCCGACCATGCACAGATCGGTCGAGTGGGGCTGCATGGGTGGATTTGTTGCGTCGGAACCGCTGTACGGGACGGTAGCGAAAACAATGCGCGTGCCGTCCGGGCTCCAGGCGGGGTTGATCGCCGCGGCCTTAGTGCCGCTGATGACCTCGGTGGGGCTGCTGGTGTCGCCGGGCTTGTAGTCCACGGTCCACACGCTGAAGGCTCGGTCGCCGCGCTCGCGGCTCCGCTGGAAAAGGATCTTGTCCCGCCCGCCTTCGGCGGTTCCCGCCATCGGGCACCAGGAGGGGAACAGGCCGTAGCCAATGAACTCGCTCACCATCGGCTGGTCGACATCGGCGACCCACATCTCCCAGCGGCCACTGGTTTCACCCAGTCGGCAGTAAACCAGCCGCTTGCCGTCGGGGGACCAGGAGGGGCGCAGCTCCTGCGAGGGGTCGCTGGTGACCTGCACGGCCTGGCCGCCGCTGGAGGACATCACGAAGATGTCCCAGGAGCCGGTGCGGTTGCTGGCGAAGGCGATGCGGTGCCCATCGGGGCTGATGGCGGGCATGACGTCCTGGGCCGGGTCGGCGGTGAGCTGGGTCACGGTCCGCCCGTTGACCAGTTTCATATAGATGTCCGCGGTGGGGCGGTGCTGCGTGCTGGCGTAGACCAGGACCTGTCCATCGCGCGAGATGGAGGGGTCAAAGTCGGACCCCTGCGCGGCGAATGTCACCTGGGAAAGGCTCTCCATCCCGTCGAGGTTCATCTCCTCGCCGGCTTTGCCCGCGGGAGCGGACGTGAGCGGCACAGCCTCCGGCGAGCGGACGATCGGGTCGGCGTTCTGCGACGGGTCGTTGGCGAAGAACCGCTCATCGGAGTTCAGCGGGTCGAAGGCGCGATCGGCGTGAGACAGCGCGCGGGCGGGCACCGGTTGCGGTGCCGGCGGCTCGAACGTATCGCTCGTGCTGGCGGATCCGACGCTCCGCCCCTTCGAGCACCCTGCCACCGCGAGGAGCCCCGCCGCGAGGCTGGCGAGGACAAGCAGAGCGGGTTTGATCGGCGGCGTGGTCATGGTCATGGTCGAACGCTCCATTCCTTGCCGTGCTGAACGCCCCTGAGAAGCCCGCGGGCGAGGGAGGCACGGTCGAAGACGGACGCCGCCGACGTGGGTTTATCGGACCGCTCCACGCGTCGGCTTGAGTCCGTGAACCGGTGGTCCAAAGGGCACATCGGCCTTCTGCATTCGTTGCATGAGTCCGGGAACAAAAAGAACAGCGCCCGGGCGTGGGCTCGCCTGGGCGCTGGTCGTCGCGGCCCGAGACGGCCGCGGGACTGGTCAGTTTCAGCGGTGAGGATACTCGAAAACCCGGGCGCGGCGCTAGTTCCGCTCGGCCATCATGATCCCGGGGGTATCACCCTGGCGGACCCACCGGGCCTCCGGCCCGCGCGGGCCTTGCGCTGCCTGGAGACGCTGGAGGTAGCTCGACAACGAAACGTCAGTGAACCGCGCAAGGAACTCCACCGCGGCGGTCGGGTTGATGGTGATGATCCGCTCAACCACCTGCTCGCGGGTGAGGCAAGATCTGGTTTCGGGAGTGTTCTGGATGGCCGGTGCCTCGGTGGTGATGACCATGGGCGATCTCCTTCAGGATTTGTCCCGGGGTGAGAGGATCTATCGGACCCGCGCAAGAAGGCGCTGCACAGAAGTCCTTGTGCCCCAATGACTAATGGCGCGCGACCGGGCGCTCATCGCAGCCTGTGGGGGGAGCTGCGGGGCGACCACAACCCCTTGGGGTCATCCGGTTGGCGCTCTCCGCGCTACGCTCGACCGATGCGTTTGCTCGTTCAGCGACAGTTCTCAGCGCCGCGGACCAGCCCATGGCAGGCCGTGGGCGAGATCGTGCCTTTTGCGGAGGCCAGGCGGGGGGGAACCGGTCCAACCTTTGCAACGGTCGTCGAGTCGAACGGGTTGGGGCGTGCCGGACCGCCCCCGGAGGCCGTCTTCGCCTGTGATCGCGTAGTTCTTCCGTCGGGCTGGATCGAGCCGGAGCAGGAGAGTGACGACGCCGGTCCCGGCTTCGCCGATCCTCGCACCTGGGGGCCTAGTGGCTGGGGCCGGTTTGAGTCGTTCTGCCGCGAGTTGCTGGCCCGCCCGGCGGCCGACTCGGCACGCCTGTGTTTCCGTCCGCGGGCCACGGATGTGCTGTCCGATGCGCCGTCCTGCGCACGCTTCCTTCGCGAAAAGGCGCGGTGGGGAGACCGCGAGGGGCTGCTGGAGATCCTCCTTGACCCCGTCGCGATGCTGACCCCGGTCATGCTCGGCGCCGCGGAGGACCACCTGTCGCGGATCCTCGCGTACCTCGGCGCCGCGCCCGGTGTCTGCGCCGTCGTGCTGACGAACGTCGAATCGGACCCGCAGCGCGGCAGGCCGCGCGCCTCGCCGGTTCACAAGGGCCTGCTTCCGCCATCCAGCCTTGCCCGCCTCGCGCGCGAGACGGTGCCGCCCGCCATACCGATCGTCCTCCTCGACGACGAGTTGGAGGGGCAGCGGGCCTGCCTGGGGGTCTGACACCGCGGCAATGGTCCGAGTCGAACGCCTTCACCCCTTCACGCCCTCTACACTTCCCTCCTTTCCAGGAGCCGTCCCTTGTCCTCCAAGCCCAACCTCGACCACCCGGCCTTCGCCATCGTCAAGGAGAGGTTCAGCGCGGCTGGCGCTCGCCTGCGGGCGATGGAGTTCCGGGGACAGTCGACGCTGATCGTCGAGCCTGCCGACCTGCAGGCGGTGCTGGCCTTCCTGAAGAGCGATCCGCGCACCGGCTACAACTTCCTCTGCGACATTGCCGGCATCGACTACCTGAACTACCCCGCGAAGATGCCCGGGCGATTCGCGGTCGGGTACAACCTCGTTTGCTTCGATCGCGACGACCGGTTCTTCTTGAAGACGTTCCTCGACCCCTCGCTCCCGACCGGCGGGATCGACGAAGACCCCGCCCTGTACCTCGATTCCGTCACCGACCTCTGGGCCGGAGCCGAGTGGATGGAGCGTGAGGTCTTCGACATGTTCGGCATCCGCTTCCGCAACCACCCGGACCTGCGGAGGATCCTCACCTGGGAGGAATACCCGGCCCACCCGCTCCGCAAGGACTACCCCCTGCGAGGGCGCGGCGAGCGCGAGTTGTACAAGGTCGTCGACCGCACCTCGGCGTGAACGGGCTCCCGCAGGACGCAGCGTTCGTAGCCCACTCTACTTGAGCGGCGCCGAGATGGGCATCGGCTCGATGACCTCCTGCGTGTCGCGCTTGATGTCCCACTTGAGCTTGCGGCCTACGAGCGGGGTGGCGCGGCGCTTGTCCATGAGCGTGGCCCGCTCTCCGGCGCCCGGCAGACCGCTGGCGATGATCGTGCCCGCCACGGCGTCGTAGTCGAGCTCATCCGCGTTGAGCTGGATTTGGCCGGACTCGTTCTCGACCGACACGGTCCCCCGAGCGATGGCACGCACGAGCTGCTCCTTGCCAGCCACCATCGCCGCGACGTCCGGCGGCTTGGCGCCCGTCGTCTCGTCGAGATGGGCCTCCAGGTAATCGCACCACATCCTGATGGGCGACTCGTTGCCCAGCGGCTTGTGCGAGAGCCGCACGCCGCGGTCGAGCGTGAGCAGGCCGGCGGCGCGATCGAATGTCAGGGACCCCTCCCACTCGAAGAGCGAGGCGCCGCGGCGACCACCGACTCCCAGCGGGAGCGCCGGCTCAACGGCCTTGACGGCGCCGGCCGCACCGCCCGGCTTGGGCGGGTCTTCGGCCCGGTTGTCCAGCACCAGCGCCCGTCCGGGGCCGGGCACAGTTGTCGTGCCCGCCCGATTGTCCGCGATGATCCGGCCGCCGGCCATGTAGAGCAGGCGCTCCAGGCGCCGGCCCTCCGGCGCCGCCGCATCGAGCACGTAGCGGCGGGATTCGACTTGGGCAAGGCGCGACGGATCGGTGAGGTCCGGAGTCTCGCCCGCCTCAGCCGCCTGCCCGATGATCTCCGCGCTGACCAGCTCGCGGTCTTTCATCAGCTCCGCCACATCGACGGAGAGCCCAGGGGCGGGCCCGCCCTCGGTGTTCTCCTTGGGGGCCAGGTTCAGAACGATGCGCTCGCCGTGCACGGTATCGACCGTGAGCTCATCGGGGTGCGACACCGCCACCGCTTCCCCCACGCACTCCACCAGCCCCTCCTTGTTGATGAAACGCATCGACTTTGTCCACGTCACGTGCACAGGACCTGGTTCGCGCTTGCTGGTCTTCGTAGGGCCGTCCGTCGCCGCGATTTCGACCGCACCTTTCGGCGGCGGCGTGTAATCGAACGTGCCGGCGCCGTCAACGGCCAGCCCGTTCTCCCGACCATCCATGCGGACAAGGCTACCGGTGATCCTTGACGGCCCACTCGAGACGGTTGCCGGCGATCCGCGCAGGTCGGCCGTCTTCTCGGCGACCTCGACGTGGAGGTCGTCGCCGTCTGCGATCACGCCGTCGGTCCGTTCGAAATGCGCGTGGTCGTGGACGTCGGCGCTTGCCACCGCTACATGGTTCTTTACGTCGCGCGAGAGGTTGGCCTCGAGAAACCCGCCCCGGAGGGTCGATCTGAGTCGGTGCGTATGCGCGCCGGGCGGGCGGTCGTCGGTTCCAATGCTGACGTCCTCGCCTCGCTGCCCCTCGACCGATCCTGTCGCTGTCAGCACGGTCGGGGCCGCGTCCCTGCCGTTGACCGACGGCTTGAACTGAACGTCCATCCGGTCGGCCTTCAACCAGTCTTCGTCTTCGTCGCTGCCGCTCTTCCTCGCCGCGCCGCGTGCGTGCCCCTCGACGACGAGGCGGGAGAGGATCGAGTCGTTTCGACCGGCTGTCGACCCACCGCCCGGCGGGCCGGGTGCGGGCGTGAACCACACGCGCTGGAAGTCCCCCGTCAGCGTGGATTGACCGTCACTGGCGACCACACCGCCCGTGATCCTGGCCTCGCGAAGGCCCCGTATCTCCGGGTTGGTGCCCCCTCCGGCCTGGCCCAGCAGCAGGTCGAACTCCGCCTGATCCGTCCAAACGACGCTTTGCCCTCTGGCGTCGCGACCGGAACCGGCGCCGGCGATCTGCGCGAGCCCGGTGCCGAGATCGATCGTCAGGTGCTCGCCGGCGACCTTCCCACCCTTGCCATCTCGGAGCGTGAATCCGTCTATACCGGGGCCCGACATCGTGATGCTGCGGGAGGTTGCTCCGTAGTCCAGCACGGCACAGTTCCCCCCGGCGCCGCTCGAATGGTCGGCCATCGTCACCGCGTCCCGTCCTCCGGCGCCCGGCGAAGAGAAACGCAGCGCCAAGTCGTCCTTCTTCAACTCGTCGGCCCCCGCTTCGATGGGCGCGATGACAAGGCCGCCCTGGCCCGCCAGGATCGCGTCGTCTTCGCCCACGGGCGTCAGCGGCGCGGGCAAGCCCGCGGTCAGCAGCGCCCGCAGCGCCGCGATACGCTCGGGCACGCTGGGCGTTCCGTTGTTCGTTGCTGGCGGGGCCACCGCCGCGATGCTCGCGGGCGCTGTCGTCGGTTCGCTCTCGATGCCGGTGGTCGCGGGGCCAGTTGCCGCGGCCCTCTTCGAGGGCCCGCTGTCGACGCCGGCGATCGCTCCCGGGGACAGCTTCCCGTTGATCAGCCGGGCCCAGAGCTCAAGCCGCTCCGCTGCGATCGTCTGCCCGCGGCTGACGAGCTCTACACCGCCTGGAAGGTCCGCGGCGTAGAGGTCCTCCTTGGGCGCCGCGACCACGGGTCCGCCGGCCGGACTTGGGCTGACGTTGTCGCCGGTCGGTGCCGGATTCTTCGCCTCCGCGACCGTACCGTCGGCCTTTTGTCTCAAGTGCAACAGTTCCCGTTTCTTCACCTCCACCAGCGCCGGGCGCTCCCCCACCTCGTCGTACACCACCCGGAGGCCGACTCCCTGCAACTCCCCGTCGGGTGTGCTCAGGCTCACCCGGTCCGGCGTGGAGAACTCCAGGGCCGTCGCGCGGTCGAACGAGAGCGAGTCCATGCTCGCAAGGAGCAGCGGGGTGTCTCGCTCGGGATCGATGCCTCGCGGTGCTCCGCCGGCGCTCCTCGGCGCCTCGAACAACCGCGCCACCACGCCGCCGTGAAACTCACCGGATTCCGGCTCCTGCCCGCCGGGAGGCATCTTGAGCTTCCCGCTGGCGGCGCGGACGTACAGCACCCGCCCGTCCCGGAAAAAGACCCGGGTCTGTGGGTTCCTTACGCTGTAGCGCCCCTTCGCGAGCGGGTCGAGCTGCTCGTACTCCAGCTCGCTGGCCACGCGTGTCGGGTCGCGTTTGTCCACAAACTGGATCCGCGCCTTGCCCGTCCCCTGCATGGGCCCGTGGTTGAGGTCATCGCCCGACACCGGCGGGGCGATAGGTCCGCGGGGCGTCGGGCCCGGCCCGCCGTTTCCGGCGAACCCGCCGCGCATCGCCGCGTTCTGGCCAGTCACCACGAAATACAGCACGACACCCGCCGAAATCAGAGTCACCGCCGCGGCCAGCAGCAGGCTTGTGGTCCTCGTCCGTCGGCCTGTACGGGTCCTGGGGGTGGAGAGCGGGGGGGACATGGGCTAATGGTAGAGGGACAGGGCCTGCTCCATCAGACCCTTGGCGCCGACAAGGTGCTCCACGGCCTCCCGTACGGCGCCCCGCCCGCCGGTCCGCCTGGTCACGTACGACGCGTGCTTGAGGACCTCCGAGTCGGCATCGGCCACGGCCATCGGGTATCCGACCTTCCGCATCGCGCAAAGGTCAGGCCAGTCGTCGCCGAGGAAGGCGATCTTGTCAAGCGGCACGCCGGTTCGCTCCACCAGCGCATCCAGAGCGGCGGCCTTGTCCTTGCATCCCTGAACGATCTCGCTGATCCCCAGTTCCGCCGCGCGATGCTGCAGCGCGGCCCCGGGACGCCCGGTGACGATCGCCGTGGAAAAGCCCAGCCGGGCCCAGAGCCGAAGCCCGAAGCCGTCGCGGATATTGAACCGCTTGGTCTCTCGCCCGAGGTCATCGATCAGGACGGAGCCGTCGGTCAGGACGCCGTCGACGTCGAGGGCGAGCAGCGTGATGGACTCCGGGGAGGAGGGCATGGTGGGTCAGTCCGCCTGAACAACCCTCATCGCAACGAGGTCCTGCACGTCCAGGATGCCGACGGGCCTGCCGTCGTCGTCGATGACGGGGATCTCGTCGTGCCGCGACTCCTGGACCATCATCTTCGCGTCGCGCACGAGCGCCGTGTGTCGCAGTGTTGCGGGCGACTTGGTCATGATGGCGTGAATCGGGCGCTCGAGCTGAGCGGTGTCCTTGAGGATCAGACGTCGAAGGTCCGCGTCCGTGAAGATCCCGGTGAGCACACCGCTCTCGGGGTCCACCAGCAGCAGCGCCCCGGGCCGTCGACCACCTGTCTCGGCCTCGCTGAACGCCTCGCGGACGCTCAGTTGATCGCTCACGGCCTTGAGGTTCCGGCCGACCGCGAACCGCAGCGCCTCGGTGACGGGCCGGAGCAGACCGCCGAGCGATCCGCCGGGGTGCCGCTTCGCGAAGTCGTCGTCGGTGAAGTTGCGCCGCCGCGACGCCGACAGCGCCAGCGCGTCCCCCAGCGCCACCATCGCCGTGGTCGAGCAGGTCGGCGCGGGCGAAACTCCGTTCGCCTCGTCGACCGGTCCGGTCGACAGTGTTGCGCTCGCCAGCCGCTCGAGCGACGACGGGCGAAGGTCGCGGCCCTCCGACCCCCGGGTGATCGCGATCACCGGGATCCCGTCCTGGCGCAGAGTTGAGGCGATCGCCACCACCTCGTCGGTTTCGCCGGAGTAGGAAAGGGCCACGCAGCAATCCGACGGCCGGAATCGCCCCAGATCGCCGTGCGCGGCCTCGGTCGGGTGCACATGGTGCGAGGCGATCCCCAGCGAGGCCAGGGTCGCGGAGATCTTCGCGCCGATAAGCCCCGACTTGCCCAGCCCCGTCACCAGCACCGTGCCGCCCTTGTCGGCGCACGCGACGATCAGGTCCACCGCTCGATGGAAATCCTCACCCAGCCGCTCTCCCAGCCCCGCAACCGCCTGGCTCTCCGATTGCAGCACGCGCCGCGCGAACGCCAGTTCCTCCTCGCGCGTGGGGGCGGCCTTCCTCTCGCTCCCAACCGGCACGGCCACCGGTTTGCCGCGGGACGAGGTCTTGGGCTTGGCTTTCTGGGGCGTTGAAGGCATGGGGGAAGGGTACACTCGTGGGCAACCTGTGGGGATTCGCTCACGGGAACTTCAAGGGACGGCCCGTCCATGCATACCGCCGAATACCGAGTCCGTCTCAATGCGTTCGAGGGGCCCCTGGATCTGCTGCTGTACCTCATACGTCGGGCCGAGGTTGAGATCACCGACATCCCCATCGCAACGATCACGGACCAGTACCTGGACTACCTGCAGGGCGGGGATGTCGATTCGATCGACATCGACAAGGCCGGCGAGTTCCTGGTGATGGCCGCGACGCTCATGGAGATCAAGTCGCGCATGCTCATGCCGCCGGAAGAAGCCGGGTCCGGCGAGGAGGGCGAGGCTGCCAGGGCCGGACGGCGAGGGAGGGAGGACATTGATCCGCGCGCCGAACTCGTGCGCCAGCTGCTTGCCTACAAGAAGTTCCGTGACGCCGCGGAGTGCCTCAACCACCAGCTCCGCGAGTGGGAGAGCCGCTATCCGGCGGGAGGCGCGGGCATCGACCGGGCGCAGCTCGGCGAGGCGATCGACCGGCTTTCGGGCGGCGGAGTCGACATCGAGGATGTGGACCTAGTTGACTTGGTCGAGGCCTTCGGGCGAATCATCGAGACCGTCGATCTGTCCCGCCTCGGCGAGCACCACGTGGCGATGGACGAGACGCCCGTTGAGCTGCACGCCGAGGACATCCTCGACCGCCTCCGGCGTGCGGCCGAGGTCGGCGGGCCATCTTCGGGCGAGCTCGGATTTGCCGAGATCTTCGCCGGACGCACGCGCTCGGAGATGATCGGCCTCTTCCTGGCGATGCTCGAACTGGTGAAGCAGCGACGCATCGCCATCCGTCAGGAAGCCGAGGCGGGCGCGCCCGAGCAGGCTCCGCGTCGGACGCACAGTCGCATCCTCCTGAGTCTCGCGGATCCTGCCGATGCTCAGCCCGACGCCCCGAACCAACCGGGCGCAGCGCCGAAGGAGTCGGAACCGTGACCTCGTTCCCGCCCGGCGTGCCGTCTGTCCCGATTACTACCCGGCCGCCTCTCGGGCAGGCTCCGTCGTCCTGGCCGATGGTCATCGGCATCCTCGCGATCGTGTTCGGCGTTATGGCCATGATCCAGTCGTTGTTCGCGGCCCTCTCGCCCATCGTCCTCAATGCTGTCGGGCGCCTGATGCCCAAGAGCCAGGCAGCGTCGCTGGCCGTTGCCCAGAAGTGGTTGTGGTGGACGTATGCCAGCGGGGCGCTTGCGGGCGTGCTGGGACTGCTTCTGCTGTGCGCGGGGGTCTCGATCCTCAAGCGACGGCGGCGCGCCGCGCGACTCGTACGCGCGTGGGCGGGGCTCAAGCTCCTGTATGCCCTTCTGGCTGTCGCGATCGGCTTTTTCATGATCCCGGATCAACTCGCGGCGATGCGGCAGGATCCGAACCTCGCCAAGAGTCCCGTTCTTTCCGGCCCTCTGGTCGAGGTCATGATGTTCGTCGGTGTGGCGCTCGGGATGCTGTGGATCGCCGCGCTCCCCGTCTTCATGCTCGTGTGGCTCGGACGCCGCAAGATCAAGGAAGAGCTCTCGTCCTGGTCCTGATCGACACCACCTATGCGCTGCAAGGAATGTGACTATCCGCTCTGGAACCTCGCGACCCGCACCTGCCCGGAGTGCGGCACGGTGTTCCTTCCCAGCCAGTACTCGTTCATCCCCAACTCCGTCCAGTACCGCTGCCCGCACTGTCCTCAGGTCTACTACGGGAACGATGCGCACGGCCATCTCATCCCGCGGTCTTTTGCCTGCGCCTCGTGCGGCAACCCGGTTGAGATGGACCAGATGGTCCTGCTTCCGGCCCCGGGCGTCGCTGAGGCGCAGACCACGGTCGACACCATGCCATGGCTCGAGCGCCAACGCATCGGCCCCATTCGCGCGTGGTTCTCCATGATCGGCTACGGCCTGGCCCGGCCGGGAGTGCTCGGCCGGTCGATCCCGATGGAGAGTTCGGTCGGCGCGGCGTGGTGGTACGCCATCCTCACCAGCCTCATTATCTCCATCGTGTGCGGGGCGCCGATGCTGCTCTTCGTCGCGGCCATGACGCTCGCGACTAGGGCCGGATCCTCGGCCTACTCGATGGTGATGTTCACGGTCGCCCATGCCGTGATCTGCGCGGTGTTGCTGGTTGTGTGGGGTCTGGCGGCGCATGGGCTGCTCCTGATCAGCGGCCCCCGCCCCGCCGGCGGCCTCGGCGCCACCTACCGGGCGCTGTGCTACAGCACCGGCGCCAACGTCCTCACCGCCGTGCCGTGCCTGGGCGTCTACTTCGGCTGGATCTGGTGGGTCATCAGCGCCGTCATCACGCTGAAGAACCATCAGCGCGTGGGCGGCATGCGGGCCACCATCGCCGTGGCTACCTTCCCGCTGCTGTTCGTGCTCTCGATCATCGGGGCCTACGTCTACCTCATCGTCTGGACCATCGGCATGGCCGGTGCCGCGGCGGCTGCGGGCCCCGGGGCACCCGGCGCCGCGACGAGCGGCCCGTTCGGGACGGTGTACTCGTACCGCGCCGGAGGCCGGGACGACGGGAGCGACAAGATCGTCCGGGTGACGCGGGCTCTGCGCAGCTTCCCGGCGATTCACGAGGGTCGCATGCCGACCCACGGTCTCGAGCTCGTCGACAACGCCACGCTCACGGTCCCGGAGTTGATCGCCCCCGGGTCCAGGAGCAGCATCGACACCTCGATCGTCGGCGATGCTTCTCTGAGCGAGTTCCGCTTCATGCCGCAGAGCGAGGCCCGGCTCGTGGTTCAGAAGGCGACGGCGGCCCTTCCCCAGGGAGTGATCGCCCACCGTATCGCCGATGTGGTGTTTACCTACCACGGCGTCGATCTGGCGGACACCGGCTCGGGCCTCTGGGTCGCCATCCTCTGGCCGGACCCGGTCTTCAATCCGGGGCCGCCGACAACCAACGTCTTCGTCGGCGTGACCAACGGGGGCAGGCTCTCGGTCCCCCCCGAAACTTTCGCGGACGCCCTGCAACAACAGAACGCCCTTCGCACCGCCGCCGGCCTGGCGCCGCTCCCCGATCCCGCGACGGTGACCACCCGCGCCCCCGCCGCGGCGCCGCCGAAGTAGCCGTCTCGCACGGATAAGCTTCCCCCGCGATGCCCAGCTTCCGCTACACCGCCATCACCACCACCGGCGAGAAGGTCGCGGGGATCCTCGCCGGCGGGAGCGAGCAGGCCATTCTCACCGAGCTCGAGACGCGGAGGCTTGTTCCCGTCGCGGTCACGGCCGTGAAGGACAAGGCCCCCGGCGGCAGGCGCTCCGTCTCCGCGCGCCAGCTGGCGACCAGCTACGTGCAGCTCGCCGACCTGCTGCGGGCGGGCGTGCCGCTCATGCGGTCGCTGCGGCTGCTGGGCGCCCGTCGAGCCCAGCCGGCGCTCGCGAAGATCTTCACCGAGCTGGCGGACGCGGTCGCCGAGGGCAAGGAGCTCGCCGAGGCCATGAGCGCCCGCCCGGATGCGTTCACCCGGATCCACGTCGCCATGGTGCGGGCCGGCGAGAAGGGCGGCTTCCTCGAGGCCGTCTTCACGCGGCTCGGCCAGTTTCTCCACGCCCAGGCCGATCTGCGCGGCAAGATCGTCGGCAGCCTCATCTACCCCTGCGTGCTGGTCTTCGTCGGCATCTTCGTGCTCGGCGGGATCTTCGGGTTCATCATCCCCAAGTTCCGTCCCATCTTCGCGCGCATCCCGCTCAACTCGCTCACACGGAGCGTGCTGGGGTTGAGCGACTTCGTGGCCCACTACGGGCTGTACATGCTGGGAGCGGCGATCGTGGCGACGATCCTGGCCTGGCGGGCCACCAAGCGGCCGGAGGTCAGGCGGCGCATGGACATCGTCAAACTCCGCGCCCCGGTCATCGGCCCGCTCACCCGCACGCTCGCCGTGGCGCGTTTCTGCCGCATCCTGGGCACGCTGCTGAGCAACGCGATCCCGATGATCGCGGCGATGCAGATTGCGCGCGACGCGGTCGGCAACAGCATCATGGAGGAAGCGGTGGACAAGGCGACCGAGGCAGTCCGCCAAGGTCAGCCGCTTGCCCCACCGCTGGCCGAGAGCCGACTGTTCGGCGACGACATCGTCGAGATGATCTCGGTGGGCGAGTCGGCCAACAACCTCGACGCAGTGCTGGTGACGATCGCCGATACCGTCGAGAGCCGCCTGGACCGTCAGCTGTCGGCGGCCGTCAAGCTCATCGAGCCGGCGATGCTCCTCATGCTCGCCACGGTCATCGGCACCATCGCCATTGCCCTTATCCTCCCCATGACCCAGCTGAGTTCGGGCATCGGAAGGTGAAGATGGCGGAACCGGGCAAACCCCTGCCCGGCTTCAGTGACAAACGCACCACAAAGATCCTGTCTTGTAACACCCTGTCGGACAGCCACATACGCCCCCTTGCACACCGTGGCCGCCTGGCCGGTAGACTCGCTATCATGTTTTCCGGCCCCGGCATGGATGCCCCGGGCCGAACCGGGATGGGCGGGGGGGAGACGGGGGAGGGGAAGGGGGGTCGGGGAAAGGGGGGTGGGGGATGTCTGTTCGTTCTCCCATCCAGACGAGTAGGAAAGGAAGCCAATCATGCGGAAAGGAATCAGACCCGAGGCACGGGGCTTTACGCTGCTGGAGGTGATGATCGTGATCGTCATCATCCTGCTGATCGGCGGGCTCGTCACGGTCAACCTGATGGGGGCCAAGAAGAAGGCGGACACCGGGATCGTCCAGATGCAGCTCATTTCGCTGCGCGATGCGTTGCGGCACTTCAATCTCGATTTCAACCGCTACCCCACCGAGGAGGAGGGGCTGGCAGTGCTGTGGAACAAGGATGGGCTGTCGGAGGAGGAGCAAGCCAAGTGGCGGAAGTACATGGACGAGAAGCTGCCACGCGACCCGTGGGGGAGCGAATGGGGCTACCGCCCCGAGACCGACGCCGCGGAGGCGAGCGACGGGCTTGGGTACAAGCTGTGGTCGAACGGTCCGGACAAGGAGGAGGGGACTGCCGACGACATCTTGCCGGGGAACAAGAAGGCGGATGACACCGGCGACGGAGGGAACAACGACGTCGGTCCGCCGCCGGGGCCGAAGAAGTGACGGGATTCTCGGGGGGGTCCAGGCGCGGGTTCACGCTGGCGGAGATGCTGGTGGTGATCGCGCTGTTCGCGCTGATTCTGTCGATTGTGGTGCCGTTCACGGTATCGCAGCTTCATCGGACGTCGTTGGTCGAGGGTCAGCAACGGCTGGAGGCCGTGATGATGTTGGCGCGAGCGGACGCCCTGAGACGGGGAGTGGCCGTGCGGGTGGTGGCGCGCGGCGGCGGAGAAGCGGGGGTGGATCTCTGTGGGCAGGATGTGGTCGAGAAGACCGACCTTCGCGCCGTCCTGGGGGAGTTGCACGGCGGTTCGGAGTGGGCCTCCAGTGACAAGAGCGATCTCGTTCCCCGGGAGTCGAAACTGCGAGACTCTCCCGGAGGGCCGCTGGCGACGCTTCCGCCGGGTTTGCGGATTCTGGTGACTCTGAAGCCGGAGAGGGAGTCGGACTCGACAAGCGCGGCAGACGGCGGGAGCGCGGCCGGGAAACCGTCGGGATCGGTGGACGAGGTCGTGATCGGCGTAGCGCTGCCGGATGGGCAGTTCGAGTCAGCGGGGGCGCGGTACCTGGTTGGGCGCACCGGTGACGCGGCGAAGATCGAGGTGAACCGCTGGACGGGGGCGGTGACGGTGACGCCCGTCTCGGCGAAGGACGAAGAGGAGAAGACCGACGAGGGGCCTGAGGGGGACAAGCCGCCGGCGGCGGACGCGCCAGGGGGGAACAGGTGATGGTGCCTGCCGCTCGTGAACCCCGTGAGGCATGGGGGCCGACTCAGCGAGGGGCGCTCCTGCTGGAGGTGATGCTGGCGATCGCGCTCTTCGTATCGGCGGGGATGGTGGTGCTGTCGATGGTGGGGCAGTCGGTGGGGTCGCTGGAGGCCTCGCGTGACAAGCAGCGGGCCGTTGACCTGGCCCGCTCGGCGATGGCGAAACTCGAGGCGGGGATCGAGACGGCGCAGGTGATGAACGGGCCCGTGCCGGTGTGGCAGGACGAGACGGAATCGGCGGGGATGGACATGGGCGCGCCGGCGGAGTCGGGGTGGGAGCTGCGGATCGAGACGGAGCCGTCGGGGTTCGACGGGCTGACGGCCGTGACGGTGACGGCGAAGAAGACCGCCGGCGGCGCGAGCTACACGCTCAAGCAGCTTGTGCGAATGTCGTCGAAGGGCGAGGACAACGTCGGCGGCGTGGACGAGGTGATCAAGGAGGCCGAGCGCGGGGCGCGCG
Source organism: Phycisphaerae bacterium (assembly GCA_041485385.1). Taxonomy (GTDB): domain Bacteria; phylum Planctomycetota; class Phycisphaerae; order Phycisphaerales; family UBA1924; genus JBGPJM01. The sequence goes on from JBGPJM010000011.1 coordinate 34,798, forward strand.
AGGGGCCGGCGAAGAAGGCGGCCGGAACGGGCGGCGGGCGAACGGCGGGTGGGCGATGAAGCGTCGCGCATTCACGCTGCTGGAGATGGTGCTGGGGTTGGCCCTCGTGGCGGCGCTCCTGGGGGCGATGATCGGGTTCGTCTGGAACCTCCTTGACCGCCGGGAGACGTTGGTGCGCGGCGCGCGGGACGTGCAGGCGGGGTGCGCGATCGTGGAACGCATGGAGAGCGACCTGGTCGCGGGGCTGGCCGGCGACGGCGGGATGGGCGCGGGGGTGGTGGGGGACGCAACGAAGCTCAAGCTGCTCTCTCGCGGCGTATGGCTGGCGGTGGAGGGGAGCGACGCGGCGAGGGCGGCTCACAGGGACCTGCAGGGCACGGAGTACGCGTTCGACGCGGCAAGCGGGAAGCTAACGGCCCGCCGGTTCAGCGGTTCGAGCGGCCAAGGCACCATGGAGGTGCTGTCGGACCGCGTCCATCGGGTGCGCCTCCGGTACTACGACGGGCGGGCCTGGCGCACGTCGTTCGACAGCCTGAGAGAGGGCGGGTTGCCGGTGGCGATAGAGGTCGCAGTGTGGTTCACAGGACTGGGGAACGAGACCACGGCGGTCGCCTCGAAGGACGGCCAGAAGGGATCGATGGACGACGCTGACGCGAGCAAGGTGGAGAGCAAGGACGCCAACCAGGAGAAGAAATGGGGGGAGCCGGATCGCCTGCGGGTGATCGTTGTGCCAGACGGACCCGAGGCGGGATGGAAGGAGGGTGCGTGATGAGCTCGCCGCGGAGACTGTTGAGCGAGGTCGGCGGCGTGGCGAAGCTGCGCGTGGCCCGCAGGTCACTCCCGGGGCAGCCAGGCGGTAGCCGGGACCGCGCAGTCGTGCTGTTCGCCGCACTGGTGGTGATCTCGATCGGAGCGCTGGTGGGGACGACCGTCATCTACTTCTCAGAGGCGGAGCGTGCGGCGGCGGACGTGACAGTCCGCAAGACACAGGCGCGGGCGATGGCTTGGTCTGGAGTGCAGGCGGTGATGGCGGAGCTGGCATCCCAGCGCGACGGGCTCGTTTCGGGGGAGAAGCCCAAGGTGACGGAGCGGTGGACAGCGCCGGCGCCGGATGCGGAGCGTGGGCCGCGGTGGGGGTACAGGATCGTCTCCGTGCACGGCGCGATGGTGCAAAGCGAGATGGGGCGGCTCTGCATCAACGCGTCGAGCGAGGAGATGCTGGAGAAAGTGGGGTTCCCGAAGGAGGTCGCCGGGCGGATCGTCGCGGCGGCGAAGACCCGGAAGTTCTCGAGCGTCACCGAGTTGCTCGACGTGGAAGGAGTGACCGCGACGATGTTGTGGGGAGGGAGCGGCGGGGGGGAGGGCCCGGTGGATCAGAGTCCGACGATGGTCGCGGGCGCGGCGGAGAGCACGAGCGGAACGCCCGCCAGCCGCGCGGGTGAGACCACCGTGCCCACGTCGGGCAGGGCGCCCCTGCCGCTGGCCGAAAGGCTGACGGTGTTCAGCTTCGACCCCGATGTGCAGGTTGGGTTGGGGTCGAGGGCATCGGAGGCGGCGGGGATCCGGCGGATCAACCTGAACACGCCATGGTCGGACCGGCTGGGGGACGCGATCGAGCGGAGGTGGGACAAGGGTGTTGCGGACGCGATCAAGGGGATGATGCAGGGAGGGGACAGGTTCGAATCGATCGCCGACATCGTGAAGAAAATGCGGGCGCTGGGGCTGAAGCCGCAGGACTGGCTGGAGGGGCTGGACGCGCTGACGTGCAGCGCGGACGAATACCGCGTCGGGCTGGTGGACCTGGGGACCGCGCCGGCAGAGGTGCTGGCGTGCGTGCCGGGGATCAGCGAGGAGGCCGCGGCGGAGATCGTGTTCAGGCGCGAAAAGCTGGACGACGTGCGGCGGAAGACCATCGTGTGGCCGGTGCTGGAGGGGATCCTGAAGGAGGGGGAGTTCGAGCAGGCGTGCGGGTGCCTGGCGATGAGGTCGATGCAGTGGCGGGTGGTGATCGAGGGCGGCGTGATGCCGACGGAGGAGGGGGCCGGGGCCTCGCCGGCCCGGGGCCGCCGACAGTTTCCGGGCGGCGAGCAGGAAGAGGCCGCGCTGAAGGATCGGGTGGTGCTCGAGGCGGTGATCGACGTCTCTTCGAAACGAGCGCGGGTGGCGTACCTTCGTGAGGTGACGATGCTGGCACTGGCGGGGGACCTGGCGGAGGTCGCGACGGAGCGGGAAAGAGCGAAGAACGAGGCGGAGGGGACGGACATCGCACCAGCGACCGTCGCTTCCGGCATGCCGACCGCGGCCGCGCCGCCGGGCACGGACGTAAGGCCGTCAGGGCTGGAGATGGATACGGAACTGGACATGCCGGACCTGGACATGCGGGCGGAGGCAAAGGAGGTCGGAGCCAGCGCGGTGGAACGGGGAGGAGAGGAAGTGGCGGGTCGTGCTCCATCGGGCGCCGCACCGGCGCAGGAGGGGAAGGACCTCCGGGTGGGGAGATGGAGGGCGGGATGAATGGCCGCGGCTCCGCACGGCCGCGGATCGCGGGGGAGTGGACGCGGTTTGGGGGAACGCGTGGGCAGACAGGGCGGTGCCCGCCGGGCATGGAGGCATGATGTGATGCGCAGCAGGCAGGGCAATGGGCAGCAGGTGGCGATCAATGTCGAGAACGACCGGCTGGTCGGGGTGCTGGCGCGGGCGCGCGGGACGAGAGTTGTGGTCGAGGGGTGGGTATCGGCGGAGCGGCCCGGGGACGTGGACGCGGCGGACGCCTCGGCGATGGGGCGGTGGATCAACGAGGAGCTGAAGAAGGCGGGGATGCTCGGGGCGGCGCGCAGGGCAAGCGCGATCTTCGCTGTGCCGCGCGGCGAGGTCGTCATGAAGCGGATCACCTTCCCGCCGGGCGGCGAGGACGCCGACCTGCCCGGGATGGTTCACCTGCAGATGGTGAGGCAACTGACGGTCTCTCCGGAGAGCGCGGCGATCGACTATGTCCCGATCCCGACCACGACGGGGCCCACCGCCAATCTGACGACCAAGGCGGGGACGACGGTGTTGGCCGCGGCGCTGCAAGGGGAACGGGTTGATTGGCGACGGGCCGTGGCGCGTGCGGCCGGATTGCGGCTGGGAAGGGTGGCGCTGAAATCGGCGGGGGCGGCGGCGCTGCTGGCGGAGACATCGGCAAGGCGGGGCGGGGGGCTCCTGGGGATAGCGCTGGGGTGCGGGTCCACGGAGTTCGTGGTGGTGGAGGACGGGCAGCTTGTGTTCGCCCGGGCGACGGACCTGGTGAGGCCCGAGAGCGGCGCGGGATTCCACGCGCGCCCCACCGAGGCGGAGGAGCTCTTCGCCGAGAAGGTGGCGGTGGAGGCCAAACGCACCTGGATGAGCTACCGCGTGACGCCGGACTCGGCGGAGATCGAGGCGGTGGTAGTGCTGGGGGCCGACGAGGTGTCGAAGCGCGTGGCGGCCCGGTGCGCCGAGTCGATGGAGATGAGCGCGGAGACGGCGGAGTTCCCGGGGTTCGTGGAAACGCCCGCGGCGATGCCGGCGCGGGACCGCAGCGCGACGGCGGCGCTGGTGGGGCTGATCGCCGAGCCGGCGATCGGACGCGCGACGCTGGACTTCGCAAACCCGAGGAGGGCTCCGGATGTCGCGGCGGCACGCCGGCAGAAGGTGCTGCTGGGGACCCTGGCGGCGATCCTGGTGCTGGGGGGCGGTTACACGGCGATGCGCCTGGATCTTCGGAACCGGGAGTCGGAGCTCGACGGGCTGAAGGCGCAGTGGACGGCGTCGACGGACGAGTACGCGGAGCTGGTGAGGAACAAGGCGAGACTGGAACACCTGCGACGGTGGATGGACACGCGGGTGGACTGGCTGGCGCACCTCAGCCTCCTGAGCGAGCAGATGCCGGATCCGCGGGAGGCGCAGCTCGATTCCATCGGCGGGCACGGGGGAGCGGCGGTGACCTACAAAAAGGCCGAGGGCGTCAAGGCGTACTCCGAGGACGGCTGGTCGCAGGCGGTGCAGGGCGTGTTCAACGTGGAGGGGCGGATGAAGTCGCGCGAGGTCGCGGACGATCTGCGTGCCCGCCTGGTGAGCGACCAGCGGTACAAGCTTGAGTCCAAGGGCGCGGACCTGTGGAACCGGTTCGATTGGAAGCTGACGACCAGCAAGGGCGTGCCGGAGAAGGCGGGGGAGAGCAAGGCGCCGGAGCCGAAAAAGGAGAGCATCGAGAAGAAGACCGGCGACAACAAGCCGGAGGTGAAGCCCCCAGGCGAGAAGAAGCCGGCAGAGAAAAAGCTGGGGCTTGGCGGAAAGAGACCGGCGAAACTGCAAGGCGGCGCCGGAGCGGCGAGCCCCTCCGGTGCTGAAGATCGCGAAGGGGGTGTGCAGTGAAGCTGAACGTGCGCCTGCTTTCCGCCGCAGGGGTTTCGGTGGTGGTGCTGGGGATCTGTGCAGCGGAGTACCGCTCCTGGGCCTCGCAGCGGGACCAGATCACCGAGGAGCTCGGACGGTACCGGACGGGGATCGCGGACCGGGACCGGGAGATGGAGGGGCGTGCGAGGATAAAGCGTGAGCTCACGCGGCTCGCGGAAACGATGCTGGGGACCGACGAGGAGACGGTGACGGCGGCGGCGCGGACGTCCCTGAACGAGATCGTGGCGCACTACGGGCTGACGAACATGTCGGTGACGACGGCGCGCCCGATGGGCGTGAAGAACCCGGCGGCCGAGGCGCGGGTGACCGAGTTCGTGGACAAGAAGCAGAAGAACCTGCGGAGTCGGCCGGACTTCATGGCGATCTCGGCAACGCTGAACGGGACCGGGACGCTGGAGCAGGTGACCCGGACGATGGCGACGCTGGAGGTGCAGCCGTGGGTGCACCGGATCGACGCGTTCAACTTCAAGCCGCTCGGCAAGGAGCGCGAGCAGATCGAGCTGAACGTCATCCTCACGACGGTCTACGTGACGGACACGGACTTGCGGAAGAGGGAGGTGATGGCGGAGGGGGAGCGGATGTGGCGACCCGTGGAAGAGGCGGAGTTTTCGCTTTGGCGGCCGCTCGTGGCGAAGAACGTGTTCAGGGAGCCCCCCCCGCCGCCGCCCGCCGTCCCGGTGGCCCCCGCCTCGCTGGCGGCGGCCGTGGCGGCGCCGGAGCAGCCCCCGCCGGTGCGCGTGCCGTACGAGGAGTGGCGGGTGTCGGGTATCACAAGGGGCGTGGACGGCGCACAGCTCATGCTCGTGAACGAGAAGACCAAGGAATGGAAGACCCTGAACGCCGGAGGCATGGTCCTGGACGCGAAGTTCGTGGACGGAAGCGGGGAAGTGGCGCGGATCGCGATCGGGGAGGCGCAGTTCGAGGTGAAGACGGGGCAGAGGCTATCGGAGAGGAGACTGGTGGCGAAGTGACCCCTGGCGCGGCGCTGATGCGCGCGGACAAGGGGTGTCGGCTGTTGTCGGTTGCTGATGGCTGCTGTCGGCTCAAGAAGAGGCCGGGGGGTGCGGGAGTAGACTGGCCCGTTCGTTTTGTTGCGGCGGGCAGGAAGACGCCGCGGTGTCGGATTGTGATGGAGAAACGATGATGAAACGGCGAAGTGCAAACCGATTGCTGGTCCCTGCGCTCCTGGTCATGGCGGCCGGACAGCCGGTTTCGTTGTTTGCGCAGGAGGCGGGGACGCCCGGCGCGCAGCAACCGGGTTCGCCGCAGCCGGAGAAACCCGGGGAGAAGCCGGGGACGCCGCAACCGGCCGGCCCTGCACCGGCGCCCGCGCCCGCTGCGCCGGGAACTCCGCCGCCGCAGTCGGGTACGCCCCCTCCGGCCACCCCGCCGGCGCAGCCTGCGAACCCCGCGCCACAGCCGATTCCGCCTGTCCCACCGGCGCCTCAGGCAACCGCCCCGGCAACGGCCCCGGCGACACCGCCCGCCCCTGCGCCCGCCGCCCCGGCGGCCCCGCAGCCTGCGGCCAAGCCCGCGAAGCTGCTGTTCAACTTCCAGAACGCGCCGTACGAGCAGGTGATGGACTTCATGCAGCGGCAGACCGGGCTGCCGGTGATCAAGGAGGCCGAGCTGCCCAACGCCCCGGTAACGTTCATCAGCGCATCAGAGTACACGCTGGAGGAGGCGCTGGACGTGCTGAACCGGATGCTGTTCATGCATGGACTGCAGGTGCGGCGGGACGCGAACTTCCTTCTGGTGACGAAGATCGAGAACATGGCGCCGCTAGGGCCGGTCGGGAAGGACAAGGTGCCGGAGGGAGTGGGCTCGATGCAGATGGTCACGGTGGTGGTGCCCCTGAGCAACGCCTCAGCGGCGCCCCTGGCGGACCAGCTCAAGCCTCTGGTGACGAAAGTCGGCCAGATCACGGCGCTGCCGACGCAGAACGCCCTGATCCTGGTGGACACGGCGGCACAGTGCGCTCGCCTGCGCGACGTGATCAAGCAGCTGGACGCCGAGCGCCCGAGCGACTCGGAGTACAAGCTCTTTCAGCTGCATCACTCGAAGGCGGACGTGGTGCTCGGGGCCCTCAAGGGCCTGATGTCGGAGAAGCGGACATTCCAGATCATCGAGAAGGATGGCTCGATCAAGACGGTGCGGGACGAGCAGATCCAGGGGCTGAATATCCAGGCGTACCCCCCGGCCAACGCGATCATCGCCATCGGGCCCAGGGCTCGCCTGCAGACCATCGACGAGATCATCGCGATGTTGGACAAGGAAGGGGGCGACGCCGATGACCGGGCGATGATGACGTTCGCGCTGGCGGCCGCGGGGGCGGACGATGCCGCGGCAAGGGTCACGAGCCTGTTCGCGACGCTGCCGCCCGAGAAGAAGCCGACGATCCTGCCACTGAAGGAGCAGGGGAAGCTGACGGTGGTGGGGTCGAGCGCGCAGCTGGCGCTCGCGGCGAGCCTGGTGGCGGAGATCGACCCCGGCGCGGCACCGACGACCAAGACCGACGGGAGCCCGCCCGCAGCCAGGCCCGAGTCGCGTGCGGCAGTCGTGCGCCTGAAGTTCGTAACACCCGACAACGCGACAGGGATCCTGGCGCGCCTTCTCTCGGCACGCCAGACGGCGGTGCTGCGGTACGCGCCGGCGCCCGATGGCAAGGGGCTGATCGTTTCCGGTCCGTCAGCGGACGTCGAGGCGCTCGAGCAGATCGTCGCGGGGATCGACGTGGCCCCGCAAGTGGATACCGAGGTGCGCCAGGTCGTGATCGGCGGGAACGGCGACGCGGAGAAGCTCCTGGCCCGGGCGGGGGAGCTCTACGCCCTGACGACACGCGCCAAGACCGAGCCGGTGACCGCGAGCCTGGACAAGGAGACTCGGACGGCGACCCTGGTCGGGAGCAAGGCGGCGCTGGCGGCGTACACCGACCAGATCCGTTCGGTCGAAGTCGCCTCGCCGGTGACGCGCGAGGTGCGGTCGTACGAGCTGACGAAGGCCAAGCCCAGCGTCGCAGCGGCCAAACTCCTGCGGCTGGCCAGGCCGATGCTCGAGCCCGCGAACCCGGCGGCGGGAGCGTACGCGGCCCCGCAGGTCGAGCCGATGGACGAGGTGAGCAAGCTGATCGTGAAGGCCGCGCCGGAGCAGTTCGCGGTCCTGGAGCAACTCGTCAGGTCGATCGATGCCCCGGACTCCAGCAGCGTGGCGTTCCGGGTGATCTCGGTGGCGGGCGGGGACGCCAAGAGCGTGGCGGACAAGGCGCAGGCGATCTACGCCAGGCAGGTCGAGGGTCTGCCGGAAGGACAGGGTGGGAAGGTGTCGGTGGAGGTGGACCCGACCAGCGGAAACCTGCTGGTGAGCGCTTCGGCGGAGGGGATGGAGCGGTTCGTCAGGATCCTCGACGAGCTGCAGAAGCACGCCGGGCCGGCGCGCCAGCTCCGGATGATCGAGCTCAAGAACGCCAAGGCGGCCGATGTCGTGGCGTTCATGAGCGATCTGGTGAAGTCGAGCAAGCCGTTCGTGGCCGAGGCCGGGCCGGACCCGGTCCTGGAGCCGATCGAGGCGACTAACTCGGTGCTCGTGGCGGCGCAGCCGGGCCAGTTCGCGGTGATCGAGGCGCTGGTGCGCTCGCTGGACACGCGGAGCGCCGGCGACCGGCCGCCGTTGCGGATCCTGAAGCTGCGGACGACCGAGGCCGCGAGCATCGCGAGCGTCCTGAACCAGTCGTACGCCAACCGCTCGCCCGAGCAGCGGGCCAAGCAGCCGGTGGATATCACGGCGGACTCCTCGACCAACACGCTGATCGTTTCGGCGCACCCGGACGCGATGACGGAGATCGAGCGGATCGTCTCCGAGCTCAACGAGACCCAGGCCCTGGACGCCAAAGGGCGGGAAATCCGGATCTTCCCCTTGAAGGTGGCCCGCGCGGACGAGCTCGGCCAGACGATCGACCAGATGTACCCGGTGCCGCCCATGCCGCGGGACCGCAACGGCCAGGCGCGCCCCGATCTGCAGCAGCCCAAGGAAGTCTCCGTTCGCGCCGACCGGGGGACCAACTCGTTGATCGTGGATGCGCCGTCGCAGAGGATGGCGGGCTTCGAGCAGCTGGTGAAGCAACTGGACCAGCAGAAGCTGGCGGAGAACGTGGAGCTGCGAACCTACCGGGTGCAGCGGGCGGAGCTGGCGGCAGTGGCGTCGACGCTGCGGTCAGCCGCAACCGGGGGGAGCCTGACCGGCGGGCGGCCGCCGGCCGCCGGAGTCAGCGGGTCGATCACCATCGAGACCGAGCCGGTGAGCCGGACGCTGATCGTCAGCGGCCCCAGCGACATCTTCCCCGCGGTGGAGAAGGTGCTGAGTCAGCTCGACGCGCCCCCGGCGCGCGAGGCCTCGGCAGTGAAGATGTACGCCCTGCAACACGCGCGCGCCGAGCGCCTGCAGCCGCTCCTGAACAAGCTGCTTATGTCGCGCCTGAAGGAGCAGCAGGAGACGGTCGGGAAGACCGTGGCGGACTTGCAGAGCCTGCTGGACGTTGCCGCCGATACTGCCACGAACACGCTGATCGTGACGGCGCCCGAATCGATCCAGCAGATCGGCGGCGAGCTGATCAAGGCCCTGGACACGCCGGCGGCCCAGACGGGCCGCCCGGTGGTGCGGGTGGTGCCGCTGACGTACGCCGACGCCAGTCAGACCGCGGCGACACTCAACAACGCGCTGCCGACCCTGGACCTGCCCAGCGGGGGGAAGGTGACGGTGATGGCAACGACGGGGTCCAACGCGCTGCTGATGTCGGGCGCTGAGGCGGACCTGGCGAAGGTCGAAGAACTGATGAAATCGCTGGACGTGCGCCCGTTGAGTGAGGACACGGTCAGTGTCGAGGCCTTCAAGCTGCAGCACGCAGACGCCGCGGCGATCGCGCAGATGGTGCAGACGCTGCTGGTGGAGCAGCAGCAGACCGACCCGCGGATCCTGCGGATGCAGATGCAGTACAACCGCGGGCAGCTGCCGCGGGTCCCGCAGGTAAAGGTGGAGGCGGACGCGCGGACGAACTCGCTGGTGGTGAGCGGCCCGCCGGCGGTGATCGACCTGGCCAAGACGATGATCACGCGCCTCGACCAGCCGGCGGGCGAGACGGGGCGGACGGCCGCGACGTTCACGCCGGCCAAGGCGGAGGCGGGGGCGCTGGTGAAGTCGGTGCTGCCGATCGTCAACGCAACGGCGCCGGCGGGGCGGAAGCCCGTCGAGCTGGTGGCCGAGCCGAGCACGCGGAGCGTGGTGGTGATCGGGACGGCTGAACAGGTCGCCGTGGCGGTGAAGGTGCTGGGAGAGTTCGACCAGCGCTCGGCCGGAGCGCCGGTGGTGGAGCTGCGTGTATTCGAGCTGGCGAACTCGGACGCCTCGGCGGTGGCCGGGTCCGTGCAGGCAATGCTGAGCGATCGATCTCGCTGGCCCGAAGGGCTGCGCGCCGCGGAGAAGGGCGGCATCTCCGTGGCGTCGCCGACGGTGAACGCAGACGCCAAGACCAACCGGCTGATCGTCAGCGCGCCGACGGACCTGATGCCGGTCGCGGACGGGATCATCAAGGTGCTGGACCGCAAGTCCGAAGGGGCGAGCGTCGACGTGAAGCTCTTCTCCCTCAAGAAGAGCAAGGCGGATTCGGTGGCGACAGCGCTCAAGGCGGTGCTGACAGCCGACGCCAGACCGGGGGAGCCGCAGGTCGTCGTGACGCCGGAGATGGGGAGCAACACGGTGGTGGTGGCGGGCTCGGCGGCCAGGATCGCAAGGGCGAGCGAGCTGGTGAAGTCGATGGACGACGCGGCCCAGCCCGAGGGGATGTCGACGCGGACGGTCTTCCTCAAGCACGCGCGCGCCGAAGCACTGTCGCCCGTGGTGGAGTCGCTGCTCTCCAAGCCGTCGGTAGTGCAGACTTTGCCGGAGTGGCAACGGGCCAGCTACCTGGCGCAGCGCGGCGGCAAGGAAGAGATGGGGATCCGCGTCGCGGCGGACAAGCGGCTGAATGCGATCATCGTGACGGGGCCGAGCGGGGTAATCGAGGTCGCCGAGCAGGTGATCACCGAACTGGACGCCGACCAGGCGGTCGGGGAGGGGAGGGAGGGGGGGCGGGGGCGATCGGTGAAGGTCATTACGCTGACGAACTCCGACGCGACGGAGATGAGCGCGAGCGTGGACGCGATCTTCAAGGACGACACCTCCGGCGAGCAGACGCCGACAGTCCGGGTGGACAAGGGCAGCAACTCGCTCATCGTGCGCGCGTCGCCGGTGCAGATGGAGACAATCGGCCAGTTGGTGGAGAAACTGGACAAGGCCACGCTGGCGAGTTCCAAGGAGATGCGCCTTATCCCAGTGAACCGCTCGCGCGCCGATGCCGCGATGATGGCCCAGGCCCTGCAGCGGCTCCTGGAGCAGCGCGGCGGCACGAAGGTCGAGATCATCTCGGTGGACGAGCTGATGGGGCCCAAGGGAGATGGCAAGGACACGGCGCCCCCAGGGGAGCCCAAGAAGGACAAACGCGGGACGGACGCTTCGTGGGGAAAAGGGGTGGGGGGGCTGGGTGCGGCGCACGCGCCCGGCGCGATGATGCAGACGGCAATCGTGCTGGCGTCGATCGCTTGGACGGATGAAGACGACGGGCTGGATGATCCGCCGCCATCGCCGGGGGCCCCGCAGCCCAGCGCCGCGCCCGCGGTGCCCGCACCGGGTCAGCCGGCGGGGCCCGGGAGCCGGCCCGGCGCGCCCGCACAGAAGAAGGACGCGGAAGACCAGGGCGTGGTCACGATCGCCGTGGACCCCGTGACGAACTCGCTGATCGTTGTGGGCTCCAGCCGCTTGGCGGACCGCATCGCGGCCCTGGCGGCGCAGCTCGAAATGCAGATGCCCGCCGAGCCGGGAAAGCTCCGCGTCGTGGCGCTGCCGGAATCGGTCGACGCCCAGGCGGTGGCGACGCTCATCTCCCAAACGGTGCAGCAGATCGGGCAGATGGGCGCCGCCAACCCGGGGGGGTTCACGGGCAGGGTGGGCGTGCAGGCCGATCCGGCGGGGGGGGCGCTGATCGTCGCGGCCAACGACACCGACTTTGCCGTCATCAAGGAGGTCATCGTCGCAGTCTCGCGCCCGGCGCCGACGGCGAGCCTCACAATCAAAATCTACCCGCTCAGCGGGGTGACGGCCCAGAGTGCGCTGTCGGCGGTGAACGACCTCCTACGCCCGCGCCCGCGCGGCCAGCAGGCGGCTCGCCTGCGCACGCAGACGGTGACGCTCGACGACGGGAGCGGCAGGCCCGCAACAGGGACGCTGGACCCGACAACCGTGCGCGTGACGGCCGACCCGGGCGGGATGGCGCTGATCGTCGCCGCCCCCGCGGAATCCATGCCGATCCTGGACCGCTTCATCGCGATGATCGACCAATCGCCCACCTCGGGGCGGATGGCGATCCGGCGGTACGAGATCAGGAACGCCAAGGCGACCGAGGCGGCCAAGACTCTGCAGAGCGTGTTCGATGCGGCCAGGCAGGCGGGTCCCGGGAGCGGGCAGGAGATGCCGCAGGCGCGATTTGTCTCGGACGAGCGCACCAACGCGCTGCTGGTGACGGCCTCCGACGCGCAGCTGCGCGAGGTCGACCGCCTGCTCGTGTCGCTGGACCAGCCGCTGGAGGACGACAAGACCAAGGTAGCGATCATTCCCCTGCAGCTCGCCAAACCCAGCACGGTGAAGGCGATCGTCGAGACGGTGATCATCGGGCGCGACCAAGGCCGGAAGGACCGCGTGCGGATCTCGGCGACCGACGATTCTTCGCTCTTCGTCATCCGGGCGTCAGAGGAGGAGATCGCCGAGGCACGCAAGGTGATCGCGGAGGTGGACAAGGCGGAGACCACGGGGCTACCGATCCGGTCGATCAAGCTCGAACGGGCCGATGCGCAGAGCGTGGCGACGGGGCTGCAGAAGTTCTTCGACGACCGGGCGAAGGTCTCGACCCGCCCGGGCCAGCGGGCCGTTTCGCGCCAGGTGGCGATCGTGGGTGACCGGCGAAGCCAGACGCTGGTGGTCGCCGCGGCGGACGAGGATTTCGAGCAGATCAAGTCGATGATCACCACGTTCGATGCCCCGGCGAAGGCCAAGGACATGCAGTTCCGGGTGATCCCGCTGGAGCACGCGCGGGTGAGCGAGATCCGCAACGCCATCGAGAACATGGTCAGCCAGGTGACCTTCGAGCCGTTCTTCTGGTGGGGCGGCGGACGGAACGAAGAGAGCCCTAAGGACAAGCTGGTCGTCGAGTTCAACG